>CAMTKF010000043.1 GCA_947072905.1 uncultured Bacteroidales bacterium | reverse complement strand
CGCCTCTGTCTTTCTATTTAACAATTCAGAGAGCAAATGTTAACTCTGAATCTCGTCTGCAAAGGTAAAAGCTACTAACTTACAGGCTTCCTGCGGATGCCATATTACTGATAAGTAATCAATGAAAAATAGTTTATATCATCTGCTTACTTAACCGAGTCATTATACTATCAATTACCCAACCGGTTGGGAGGATTTAAAATTTAGAGTTTTTACATTTCTTTTGGCGACTGCGCGGGTTGGCTTTTTGGGCTTTGGCCTGCATTTTTGTTTAAGTGTTGATTTACACTAAAATAAGTCATACAGATGCGAGCAACTTCTTGCTTGCATTTTGCTAATTTACCCCCCCCAATTTTAAACATTTTGCTACGATATTTTGCTAATTTTAAAAAAGATTCAGTTTTTAGTAAAAAACTTTGACTTTTTGTTGGAATTTGATAAATATTGTTATAATTTTGCAACCGTAAGGGTGGTTAAAACTACTTCAGCGTGAACTTATTTTGTCGTTTATACAACTTATCCATAGAATGAAAAAACTTTACCTGAACCTTTCTCTTCTCTCTTCTTTACTATTTACACCGCTTTTAGCCGATGCAATTCCGGCCAAACCCGGTTTGATTCCCATGACCCAGCCCGACGGCTCGGTTGTAAACGTACGCATCGTGGGCGATGAGAATTTCCACTTCTATCTGAGCGAAGACGGCTACCTGCTTTCCAATGTCAACGACACATATTATTATGCTACCGTCGACGGCACAGGCACCACTATCAGTTCAGGCATTCAGGCCACAGCTCCGGCCCAACGCACACCTCAGGCCAAGCAGTACCTCAGCACCGTGTCGATGCCCGCCGTACTCAAGTCTATGGAAACACGCGCACAAAAAGTACAGAAACGCATTCCACCTCTTCGTGCTTTGCCCTGCGACAACAGCACTACCGTCAAGGCACCCAAAGGCCCCGGTCTGTTTCCCGACTCCGACTTCCCCGTAGAGGGCAGCCCCAAGGTATGCGTTATCCTTGTCAACTATCAGGATAAGGAAATGACCGTCGAAAATCCTTACGAATACTTCGACAACATGATGAACCAGGAAGGCTTCAGTGCATACGGAGCTACCGGTTCGGCCATCGACTTCTTCACCGAATGTTCCAACGGTCTGTTCACCCCCGACTTCGACATCTACGGCCCCGTAACCCTGAGCAAGAACATGGCATACTACGGCGGCAACGATATATACGGCAACGACAAGAACCCCGAAAAGATGATTATCGAGGCTTGTCAGCTGCTCGACGATGAAGTTGACTTCTCGCAATACGACAACGACGGCGACGGCTACATAGACAATGTATATGTATTCTACGCCGGCAAGGGCGAAGCCAGCGGTGGCTCAAAAGACACTGTATGGCCCCACTCGTGGAACATAACCGCAGCCACATCAACTCCTTACATATTTGACGGCGTGCGCCTCGACCGCTACGCCTGCTCCAACGAGAACGAAGGCTCGCACCCCGACGGCGTTGGTACTTTCGTACACGAATTCTCACACGTGATGGGTCTGCCCGACCTCTATGCCACCAGCTACACATCATCGTTCACCCCCGGTGCATGGAGCTGCATGGACTACGGCCCCTACAACAACGACGGACGCACTCCCCCTCTGTACGGCGCATTCGAGCGCTATGCCCTGGGCTGGATGGAACCCATGGAAATCTCAGGGCCCCTCACCGCCACACTCGAATCAATAGGCTCAAACAAGGCCGGTATCATAAAGACATCAAGCGCTAACGAGTTTTTCCTGCTCGAAAACCGCCAGCAAACCTCGTGGGACACCTACATCCCCGGCCATGGCATGCTCGTATGGCACATACAATACAATGCCTCTATCTGGCGAAGCAACAAGGTAAACAACACACCATCACACCAGTATGTTGATATCGAGGAAGCCGACGGCACACAGACCGAAAGCTCACGCGCCGGCGACTCATTCCCCGGTACAAAGAAAGTAACCTCGTTCACCGACGACACCAAGCCCTCGATGAAGACATGGGCCGGTACCGCTCTCGAACTCCCCATCACCGACATTGCCGAAAGCGCCGACGGCGTTATCACCTTCAATGTATGCGGCGGAGCCGGCAGCTCCAATATCGAACCCGTGAAAGTGCTTGAAGCCGAAGACGTTACCGACATCAGCTTCGTAGCCCGTTGGGAATCTAAAGAAGACGCAATATACAAGCTCTCTGTATTCACACGCTCAGCCGACAGCACCGTCACATACCTGATGGAGAACAAGAACGTAGGCGCTGTTGACCGCTACCTCGTTGAAGGCCTTCAGCCCGATATGGAATACATCTACACCGTATGTATGACCACCGGATGGGAAACAAGCGCACCCTCGGCTGAAATGACCGTTTACACCGGTAAGGCACCCCTCAACAAACTGCAGGTTGTAGCCCTCGAAGCCTCTGACGTAGCCGATAACTCATTCACAGCCAACTGGACAGCTCTCGACGACGCCAACAACTATCTGCTCACCGTATATACCAAAGAACCCACCGGATTCCTGCACGAGATATGCGACTTCAGCGACGGTGCAGCCAATCTGCCCGCCGGATGGTCGGCAAGCAGCAACACCTCATACGCCATGAAGAGCTACTGCGGCGAGGCTACTCCATCGATACGTCTGGCCAAGAACGGCGACATCATCACCACTCCCGATGTTGACGACGTAGCCAAGCGACTCACATTCTGGTCACGCGGCAACAAGACCGGTGCATCCGACGCCATCAAGGTAAGCGTCAAGGTCAACGGTCAGTGGCTTTTGGTCAACACCTACTCCATCAAGACCCAGGAAGGCGGCTCCATAATCTCGGTAGACCTCTCGAGCTACAAGGGCGACGCCGCACGCATAGAGTTTGTAAAGCAGTCTGACAACAGCTCGCTCGCCATCGACGATGTAGACCTGGCCCACGGCATGACCTACGAACCCGCCGTACTCAGCTCATACAACAAGTTTGGCACCGGCAACGTCACCTCGCAGATAGTTGCAGGACTCGAACCGGGCAAGGACTACTACTACACCGTCGTAGCCGACAACGGTACCCTGACCTCGCGCGCAAGCAACGAAATCAAGGTAACCACCACCGGCACAGCCATGGGCATAGACGACGCACTTGCCGAAGGCATCACACTCACCGTACACACACGCACCGTGCTCATAACCGGTGCTCCCGCACACCACACTGTCAATATCCACGACCTCTCAGGCAGACTCGTGGCCACCACTCCGGCCGGTCAATCGGTTACAATTCCAAATGCCGGAGCCTACATTGTTTCAGTTCCACAATCGCAATACACCACAAAGCTTATAATCAAGTAAATCGCTTGTAAGTAAACCAAAAACAATCCACTATAGTATGCCCGGCCGCCTGCAAAGGTTTCGACGGACGGCCAGGCTTATACATTCGAAACCATCATTTATCGCTATGAAAAAGAATACTACTCGTTTCTTTTCCGCACTTGCCGTAACAGCAGCGGTCTTCTCAGCCACCGCAGGCTCGCAAGTGATGCAGAAGCTTGGCGGAAACACGTCTAAACTGAAGTCTGTCGCGGTATCGGTCACCGACCAAGGCACAGGCATCAAACCGACCAAATTCATGCAGCAGATCAACATCCGCCGTGCAACCACTTCAAGCCAATTGAAGTCTGTAAAACAGGGCGGACTGGCTCTTGAGAAGCAAAAGCAAGTAAAATTCAAGGAAAATGCACAGGTTCCCGAACTGCGCGGCGCCCTCACATTCCATGACGATTGGAAAGCAACCGAGGAGGCAGAACCGGCCATCGTAGCTCTGCCCAAGACAGCCACCGGCGACTACACCGAGATCATACCTCTCGAAGCAACACCCAGCTACGGTTTCGTGGAAGTTGAAGGCATAGGCTATGGCACCGATTATGTAAACTTGGGATTCTTCGCTTTCATGAGCACAACGTGCTACGATATGAGCACAGGCGAGGTTGTAGGTGAATTTATGCCCCAAGACATGTCAGCTCTCGCAATCGACATCGCCACCGACCCCACCTCAGGTCAGGTTTACGGTATTACCTATGATGACGAAGCCAACGGCATGCAACTCTCAAAGATGGAATTTACTACAGAATCCATCACATCTACAGCCGTGGCAGCACTTGACGGCAACTGGAACTCACTCGCTATCGACGGTCAGGGCCAGATGTATGCCATTGACGCTGCAGGTTCACTCTTCAAGGTAGACAAAGCCACCGGTGCCACCACTCTGGTAGGTGCTACCGGCCAGGAACCCTACTACATGTCGTCATCGGCCATCGACCCCAAGACCGGCAAGATGTACTGGACTCTCAACCCCGCCGATGAATCAGGATATCTTTGCGAAGTTGACCTCACCACCGGTGCGGCCAGTGTACTGTTCCAACTCCCCGGCAACGCCGAAATCCAGAGCCTCTACGTTCCTACAGCGGCAGCTGAAGACGGCGCACCCGCCGAAGCCACCGACCTGGCAGCATCCTTCCCCGAAGGCGCACTCACAGGCACTGTAAGCTTCAAGGCTCCCGCCACCACCTACGACGGTAAGGCTGCCACCGGCGCCCTCACATACGAGGTACTTGCCAACGGCATATCAGTAGCTACCGGCTCAACCACCTTCGGTGCCGACGTTGCTGCCAACGTAACAGTTGGAAGCGCAGGTGAATACACCATCGTGGTTACCACCAAGAACTCTGTAGGCCTCAGCCCCAAAGCCAAGATCAAAACCTTTATCGGCAACGGTATCCCCGTAGCTCCCAAGGCTACTCTGGCTTACGCTGGCGGCAACATGAACCTTACATGGGACGCTGTGACCACATCGGCCGACGGCGGTTATATCAACCCCGCCGAAGTAACTTACACAGTTACAAGATTCCCCGATGCCAAGGTTGTAGCCACCGACACCAAGGGCACATCGTTCAGCGAAGCCATCGCCGAACCCGCTTCTTCTACAGTTGCTTACCACTACACAGTAGTTGCCAAGTTCAAAGAAGCCACCTCAGCCCCCGGCGTATCAAACACCGTAGTACTCGGTACTATCACACCTCCCTACGAAAATACTTTCGACGAAGAAACAGCACTTGACGGCTTCACCATCATCGACGCCAACGGCGACGGCAAGAAGTGGGGTCTCTCAAGCGATGCAGCCATGATGGGCTTCAACTCGTCAATGGACATGGACGACTGGTTGATCACACCTCCCATGAAGCTCGAAGCAGGCAAGAAGTACCTCCTCAGCCTCGATGCCCGCGCCAACAGCAACTCAATGCCCGAAAGATTTGAAGTGAAGTTGGGTACCGCCAACACAGTGGCCGGCATGACCCAGACTATCATTGCTGCCACCGATGTAACAAGCAAGGAATTCAGCACATTCACAGGTATCATCGCACCCACAACCGCCGGTACATACTACATCGGTGTACACGGTATGTCAGACGCTGACCAGTGGAACCTCTATGTCGACAACTTCAAGGTAGGCTCTGCAGCAGTACCCGGTGTAGCCACCAACCTCACCGTTACTCCCGATGCAGCAGGTGACCTCAAGGCTGCCATCAGCTTCAACGCACCCTCACAGACAGCCGGCGGCGACGCCCTCGGATCTCTCACCAAGGTTGAACTCCTGCGCGACGGTGCTGTAGTCAACACATTCAACTCACCCACAGCCGGTGCAGCCCTCACATTCAACGACGTTCTTGAAACAGGCGGCACACACACCTACACCGTAGTAGCTTACAACGATGAAGGCAAGGGTCTTGAAACAAGCACATCTGCATACGTAGGCGTCAAGGCTCCCGCCAAACCCGAAAATGTTACCATCAAGGAAACAGCCAACCTGGGTGAAGTTACCATCACATGGTCGCCCGTTACCACCGACGTTGACGGCGGTGCACTCGCAGCCGATAAGGTTACTTACGCAATCTGCGTTGCAAACGGCAACAACCTCGTTCCCGTTACCGACGACCAGACCGAAACCACAATCACCTTCAACGCTATTGACGAAGGCGACGAACAGGCACTTGTTTACTACTATGTAGTTGCACAGACCACCGGCGGTATCGGCTACACCGCTACCGATATGATTCCCGTAGGTCCCGCTTACGAAGGCATGGCCGAATCATTCCCCGACGGTACCCTGAGCTATGAACTCGGTATCCAGACAATCAAAAACAACCCGAGCTGGACCATTTTGTCTGACGACAGTTTTGACGATCTCACCTCACAGGACCTCGACAACGGCTTCATCGGCATGCAGGCCCAGTATCTCGAAGACAAGGGCGGTATCTTCACCGGTAAGGTATCACTCGCAGGCATGGTTAATCCCTCGCTCTCATTCTACACCTACTGCATCGCAGGTGAAAGCAAGCTGAGCGACAACGCCATCGAAGTACTTGTACGTGAAGTGGGCGCAGCCGACTACACTCTGCTCAAGTCAACCAACGTAGCTGAAGTTTGCGACAACCAGGGCGACACATGGGGCAGATGCTTCGTAGACCTCGCAGCATACAACGGCAAGACCATCCAGGTGATGCTCACCGCCGAATGCACAGGCCTCGCATTCACATTCTTCGACAACATCAAGATCGGCTCTGCAGTCGACAACGACCTCAAGGCCGCAGCCATCACAGCTCCCGCCCGCGTTAACGCCGGCAGCACCTACACCGTAGATGTAACCGTAGCCAACGAAGGTATGCTCAAGTCTGCCGCTTACACCGTAGACCTCTTTGCCAACGGCACAAAGGTTGACACCAAGCAGATGGAAGCCCTCGAATCAGGCGCCCGCGCTCATGCTCTGTTTGAATGTGCAATGTCGGCCGTAGCTACCCAGCCCGTAGAATACCACGCAGTAGTTAACGCCGCTGCCGACGATGTTCCCGAAAACAACACCACCTCTACCATAACCGTAACTCCCAAGGTATCTTCTCTGCCCGCTCCCGGCCAGCTCACAGCAGTTGCCGGCGCCAACGGTGGCGTACAGCTCACATGGAACGAACCCAACCTCGAAGGCGGCGTTCCTGAAGAAGTAACCGAATCCTTCGAAGAAGCTGAATCATTCGCACAGGAATTTGAAGGCTGGACATTCGTTGACGGTGACCAGTCAGCCGTAGGCGGCTTCCAGGGTGTTGACGTTCCCGGCATCACCGCAGGCAGCTCACTCGCATCGTTCTTCGTATTCGATACCGAAGCAGTTGATGTAAACCAGACCTTCGACGCTCACAGCGGCAGCAAGTATCTGGCAGCTCTCTTCCGCTACGACGACGGTACAACCGACGACTGGGCTATCTCACCCGTACTCGACGGCTCTGCCCAGACCGTATCGTTCTACGCCCGCAGCTACTCAGCTCAATATCCCGAAAAGCTCCGCGTGCTCTACTCAACCGGTTCTACCGCTACCGCCGACTTCGTTGAAGTCAAGGCCGCTGCCTTAGTACCCGGCGAATGGACACTCTATGAAGTAGACCTCCCCGCAGGTGCCAAGTACTTCGCCATCAACTCATGCGGCACAGGCTCGTTCATGCTCATGATCGACGACGTAACCTTCACACAGGGCAACACAACAGCCGAACTCGCACTGGTAGGTTACAATGTATACCGCGACGGTCTCAAGCTCAACGCCGAACCCGTTGAAGACACCGCTCACCTCGACCTCGAAGGCCTTGCAGCCCACAAGTATCAGGTAACAGCTCTCTACGACGTCAAGGGCGAATCAGCCGGTTCTAACGAAGCTTCTCTCACCGAGGGTATCGCCGACATCACCGACGGTGTAACCATCTCTACCGAGAAGGGTCTCATCATCGTTGACGGTGCAGAAGGCAAGCTCGTTACAGTTGTAGCTCTCGACGGTAAGGTGCTCTACTCAGCCAAGGGCAACGCCAAGGTAGCCGCAGCACAGGGTGTATACCTGGTGAAGGCCGACAAGCACGTTGCTAAAGTTCTCGTGAAGTAATTGATCACTCATAACTTCTGACACATAACCCACAGTCCGCGGCAGCAGTTGCCGCGGACTGTATTTTTTTGTATCTTTGCCCACATGAATCATAATATATCGCTTCTTCGCAACTTCCTGATAGAAAACCTGCCATGGGCGGGCAACGATGCGGTGCGCGAGGGCATAATGCTGCTGTGCATAGCCCTGTGTGCCGTAATCACCTATTACGTGACCAAATGGATTCTGTATGGCATAGGCATCATAATTGATAAAACAGAGGCCAAGTGGGACGACATACTCATAGACCACCACCTGATGCGTGCCGTGGCACAGCTGGCACCGGCCCTCACCGTCAACAGCATGCTGCCTGCCATGCTCGAAGCCTCCGATCCCCTGCACTACTGGATAAAGCTGCTCACATCGCTCTACGTGCTGGGCGCGGTGATACGCATAGTGTGCATATTCATCGACAACGCGTATTCCACCTTCCTCTACCTGCCCCGGCTGCAGCGCTACGCCATAAAGGGCATATTCCAGATGGTGAAGCTCGTGGTGATGGGCATAGGACTTATAGTTGCACTTAGCATAGTGCTGCAACGCGAGCCGGCCACCATTGTGGCTGCCATAGGTGCCAGCGCCGCAGTGCTTATGTTGGTGTTCAGAGACACCATACTGGGTCTGGTGGCCTCGGTGCAGCTGTCGGCCAACAAGATGCTGCAACGCGGCGACTGGATAGTATGCGACAGCCACAACGTGAACGGCGAGGTGGAAGACGTGTCGCTCACCACCATCAAGATTCGCAATTGGGACAATTCGGTATCTACCATTCCGCCCTATACACTGATTTCCGACACCTTCCGCAACTACCAGGAAATGCGCAAATTGGGCGGCCGACGTGTGGAGCGCTCCATCAACATAGACATCAACTCGGTGCGCTTCCTGGCACCCGACGAGATTGCCGCCCTCGACAAAGCCGGCCTGCTGGCCGGGCTTGACATACCCCACCCCGACCGCATAATCAACCTGCAGCTGCTGAGACTGCACCTGGAACAATTTCTGAAGAACGACCCCCGTGTGAATACCAACATGATAGTGATGGTGCGCGAGATGCAGCCCACGGCCACCGGCATACCGCTGCAGATGTACTTCTTCACCAACGAGGTGGCATGGCGCGAGTTTGAGCTGATACAGAGCGATATTTTCGACTATATATACGCCACGGTCAACCTCTTCGGGCTGCACATGTTCCAGTCGCCCTCGGGCAAAGATTTCAGCAAAACTCTTTTTTCATAAAAATCTACAAAATTTTGCAAATTTGCAATTTAAATTGTAAATTTGCAAGGTATGGAAACAAGCAATGTACCCGAAATCACAGCCGGCCCACTCGACCGCCTGAAGTATATATACTCGCTGTCGCGCAAGACCCAGGCCCGCTTTGCCAAACTCATAAATATCGACCCGTCGAGCATGTCGAAGATACTCACCGGCAAGATGCCCATCACCGAGCCGTTCATCAACCGCGTGGTGGTAAATCTCGGAGTATCAAAGCAGTGGCTGCTCAACGGCGAGGGCGTGCCCTTTGAGAAGAACACCGGCACGGTAATCGAATCCGACAATGACCCCATAGCATTGGCGCGCAAGGGTGCCCCGGTATACGATATAGACGTAACGGCCGGATGCCTGCCCCTGGACAGCCGCTTCACGGCCGCGGCCATACTCGGATACATCGACATGCCCAACCTAAGCCCCGATACCCCGGTGGTGCGCGTGAGCGGCGACTCTATGGTGCCCCGCATACCCGACGGCTCGTACATAGCCATACGCCCCATCAAAGACAAGGACATGATAGCCTGGGGTTCGACATACGTGGTGGAACTCGAGGATTACCGCCTTGTGAAGGTGATACGCAAGTGCAAAGAAGACTCCACCAAAATAATCCTGCACAGCATTAACCCCGACTACGACGACATGGAGATAAAACGCTCGGCCGTGCTGAGACTTTATCTGGTGGAATCGGTGGTCAATTATCAGTCATTGGCATGAAAAAGACCTCAGCAGCACCGCTGCCGGCGTGCATGACCGCCGGTGTGCTCGAAGCCGGTTGCGACGAGGCCGGACGCGGCTGTCTGGCCGGCCCTGTAGTGGCCGCAGCCGTTATTTTGCCCGACGGCTACTCGCATCCATACCTCATAGACTCCAAAAAGCTGAGCGAGAAACGCCGTGAGGAGATGCGCGAAATCATCATGCGCGATGCCCTGGCTTGGTGCGTGGCCGAATGTTCGCCCGCCGAGATAGACAGCATCAACATACTCAACGCATCAATAGAAGCCATGCACCGCGCCCTGCGTGGCCTGGCCATACGGCCCGGGGCTATAATCGTTGACGGCAACCGTTTCAAGCCTTTTGAGGACATTCCGGCCACCACGGTGGTAAAAGGTGATGCGAAATTCGCAAATATTGCGGCGGCATCAATCCTCGCCAAGACCACGCGCGACCATATAATGACCGCCCTCCACAGCACATTTCCGCAATATAACTGGCTTAAAAACAAGGGCTACCCTACCGCCGACCATCGCGCGGCCATTGCCGCCGCCGGCCCCTGCGAGCACCACCGCATGAGTTTCACTCTGATAAAAAAGTGAAAAACACATTTTTTAAAACACATTTTGAATTGTTATATATACCATGAAATCCAATATAAAGATATACTGCGCCAATCTCGGTGAATACATAGAGGTGGAAGGCGGCACCACCCTGCTCGAAATCAGCCGTCAGCTGGCCCCAAGGCTTGGTTTCGAACCCATCTGCGCCCGTGTCAACAATAAAAACGAGGCGCTGGCTTTCCCCGTTTTCCAACCCAAAAAGATTGAATTTCTGTCGATCAACAACCCCTCGGGCGAGCGCACCTACATACGCTCGCTGTGCATGGTGCTATATCTGGCCGTGAGCCGTGTGGCACCAAGTGCGCACCTGAGCATAGAACACTCCATATCCAAGGGCTATTACTGTCGCCTTGGGGGTACGGTGCTGTGTACTCCCGAGCTTGTACAGGCCATCGCCGCCGAGATGAGGTCGATAGTAGACCGCGATCTGCCTTTCGAGCGCAACGAGGCCCTGACCGACGACGTAATAAGCATATTTGAGAAGCAGGGACTGGACGACAAGGTGGAGCTGTTGCGCACCACCCATCCCATCTACACCACCTACTACAAGCTCGACGGCCTGTGCGACAGCTACTATGGCACTTTAGCACCGAGCACCGGCATGCTGCGCGTGTGGGAGCTGAGACCCTTCAAGGGCGGTTTTCTGCTGGTGGGATTCGACCACAATAACCCCGATGTACCGCCGCAGCATCTAACCCAGGAAAAGATGTACCGCGCATTTACCGACTACGTAGACTTCAACCACATTGTGGGCGTGAGCAACGTGGGACAACTCAACCGCATAATCGAGAAACGCGCCACCCCCGACCTGGTGAACGTGGCCGAGGCCCTGCACGAGAAGGCCCTGGCCCGTATAAGCGACGAAATCACCCGCCGCTACAAGGAGGGCGGAGCGCGCATAGTGCTCATTGCCGGCCCATCGTCGTCGGGCAAGACCACCACCACCAAGCGTCTGGGCATACAGTTGATGACCAACCTGCTCAAACCTTGCCTTATATCGCTCGACAACTACTTTGTGAACCGCGACTGCACGCCGCGCGACGAGACAGGCGACTATGACTACGAATCGCTCTACGCGCTCGATCTGGAGCAGTTTAACCGCGACCTCAACGACATACTCGACGGCAAGGAGGTGCAGCTGCCAACATACAACTTTGAGCAGGGACGCCGCCAGTACAAGGGCAACACCCTGCGCCTTGACGAAGGTTCTATCCTGCTCATAGAGGGCATTCACGGCCTTAACCCGGCCCTGACGGCCAATATAGACGAGCGTATGAAGTTCCGCGTGTACGTATCGGCTCTAACCACTATCACCATAGACAGCCACAACTGGATTCCCACCACCGACAACCGCCTGCTGCGCCGCATTATACGCGACTTCAAGTACCGCGGCACATCAGCCACCGAGACCATACGCCGCTGGCCCAGCGTGCGCCGCGGCGAGGAAAAGTGGATTTTCCCGTATCAGGAGAACGCCGACGCCACATTCAACTCGGCCCTGCTCTATGAACTGGGCGTGATGAAGGACTTTGCAGAACCTATTCTCAAAAAAGTTCCCCACGACTCGGTGGAGTACTCCGAAGCCTATCGCCTGCAGAAGTTCCTGGGCTACTTCCTGCCTATAGACCTGCGCTATATACCCTCGACCTCGCTGCTCAGAGAATTTTTGGGCGGAAGTTCGTTTAAGTATTAGTTTTTAGTGGAGAGTGGAGAGTGGAGAGGTTAAAGTATAAAGTTTGAAGTATGAAGTATAAAGTTTGGATGCGTAAGATATTTATATTCTTGTGTTTGATGTGTGCTGTGGCTGCTTCGGCGGCTGACAGGTATGAGCTGTTGTCGCAGCGCGCGGCGCGGTCGTTTGAGTGGGAGGAGTGGTCAAGCGCCGCCACTCTCTACGAGCTTATGCTGCAACAACACCCCGACCGCGTTGACACCTACTCACACGCCATTGTCGCAAACCAGATGATACCCGACTCGGCCGCCACAATCGACCTGATAGAGCGCGCCATGAGCCACGGCATAGGCCTTGAGGAGGTGCTCGAAGCCGTGCGCACCACCGACTTCTCCATAGGCCAGGGCGACCTCTACGGCCGCTATCTCAGGCAGCTCAGCGACAGTATTCCGTGGATGAAACGCGCCCTCAACCACCAGATGCTGCGCTACTACACATTCCGCAACGACGGCCCCATGATGGTGAAGTATGCCACCCGCATGCTCTCGGGGCTGCCCGAATCCACCGAATACCTCGGCGCCCTGGCCAAGGGCTACCTGCTCACAGGCGACGACTCCAAGGCCATAGACATCTGGCAGAAGATACTCGGCATAGACCCCCGCAACTACTCGGCTCTGCTCGAGCTGGGCAACTACTACATGCTCACGGGCGACACCGCTACAGCCCGCCGGTATCTGCAGCAGGCCCAACAAATACACCCCACCCCATACGTGGCCAAGGCATTACAATGACACGTTTTGCAAATTTTAATAAATTTATATTTGCCAATAAAACTAAATGATGTAATTTAGCAAAATCTTATCCGAATCCGATATATCATGACAGAAAACCATCGTTTTTGCGTAATAATGTGCGGCGGTATAGGCAGCCGCTTCTGGCCCTACAGCCGTACTGATATTCCCAAACAGTTCATAGACTTCCTCGGCACCGGACGCTCGCTGCTCCAGATGAGCTACGACCGCATTCTCAGCATCGTGCCTAAAGAAAACATAGTAATACTCACCAACGCCATGTATGCCGGGCAGATCAAGCAGCAGCTGCCCGAACTGACCGACAGCCAGATATTGCTCGAGCCCGCCCGACGCAATACCGCTCCCTGCATAGCATGGGCCGCATACCACATCCGTGCCATCGACCCGCAGGCCTCTATCATCGTGACTCCGAGCGACCACCTCATCACACGCGAGGCCGAATTTCAGAAAAGCATCATCGCCGGATTTGAATTTGTGGAGCAGAACGACGCCCTGCTCACCCTGGGCATCTCGCCCACACGCCCCGAGACCGGCTACGGCTACATACAGGTGGGCGATGCCGTGGACGGCAACGTGCACAAGGTGAAGACTTTCACCGAAAAGCCCGACCTCGAACTGGCTCAGACCTTCCTGCGCACAGGCGAATTCTTCTGGAACTCAGGCATTTTCCTCTGGCGTGCCGACACCATCATCAAGGCCCTGGAGCAGTATGCCCCCGACCTCAACGCCATATTTGAGGGCGGAAACGACGTGTACAACACCCCCGATGAACAGACATTCATCAACGCCGCCTACCCCACCTGCATGAGCATATCTATAGACTATGCCATAATGGAGAAGGCTTCAAACGTGTATGTGGAGACCGTGAGCTTCGGCTGGAACGACCTGGGCACATGGAGCGCACTGTTTGACATGTCGCCCAAAAACCGCGACGGCAACGTGACCCAGCGCTGCCAGGTGCTGGCCTACAACTCGCACGGCAACATATTTGCCGTGAAAGACGACAAACTCATCGTGGTCGACGGCCTGCAGGACTATATCATTGCCGACGCCGGCGATGTGCTGCTCATCTGCCCCAAGGCACAGGAACAGCGCATCAAGCAGATGGTAAACGACGTGAAAATAACCTACGGCGACAAATATCTCTGATTTCCAAAGGACTGCGCCACCCAAAGAATATGGCATCCGAAGGAAGCCTGTCAGCTAGTAGCCGGGTATGCACGCGCGCAGGTGTAACCGAAGCGCAGGGCATGCCCGGTTGCAAGCCATAAAGGATAAGGCATTCGCAGAAAGCCGATTATACATGCGACCCACATATATAGACGGCTTTCTGCGAATGCCATATATTGGTTGATATGCCTACCGGGCATGTCCTCCCTACGGTCGTACATACCCGGCTACTAGCTTACAGACATCCTGCCGGATGTCATATTCCCGACACCTCGGCTACGCCGCACTTGACACGAGCTTCCCGGCGGATGTCATATTCCCGACAACTCTTTTTACGCTCCCGAGAAGCAGCCTATTTCCCTGTCGGCTAAAATCGTGATTTTGAGATTACAGGATTTTTTCGTATTTTTGCAAGTTGAAATAATTGCAAATAAATTTATTGAAAAAAATGTCAGTAGATAACATTATATCAGCAGCAGTAAGTCGTGCTGTCAAAGAGCTTTACGGTGTAGACACCGCAGCAGAGACAATCGTGCCTCAGGCTACCCGCAAGGAGTTTGAAGGCAACCTCACGGTGATGGTTTTCCCCTGGGTGAAGGCTGCCCGCAAGGCCCCCGAGGCTGTGGGCGCCGAGATTGGCGAATGGCTTGTGAAGAACGAGCCTGCCGTGGCGCGATACAATGTAGTGAAGGGTTTCCTCAACATAGTCATTGAGCCGCGTTTCTGGAACGGTGTGCTCAGCTCTATTGCCGAGACTCCCCGATATGGCTTCAAGGAGGCTACTGCCGAGTCGCCCCTGGTGATGGTGGAATATTCTTCGCCCAACACCAACAAGCCCCTGCACCTCGGACACGTGCGCAACAATCTGCTGGGTTATTCACTGGCCGAGATTCTGAAAGCCTGCGGCAACCGTGTGGTTAAGACCAACATCGTCAACGACCGCGGCATACACATCTGCAAGTCGATGCTGGCATGGCAGAAGTGGGGCAACGGCGCCACTCCCGAGAGCCTTGGCGTGAAGGGCGACCACCTCATAGGCGACTACTATGTGGCCTTTGACAAGCACTACCGCGCCGAGCTGCAGCAGCTGCAGGAGCAGGGCATGAGCAAGGAAGAGGCCGAGGCTGCATCGCCCCTGATGGCCGAGGCCCGCGACATGCTGCGCCGCTGGGAAGCCGGCGACCCCGAGGTACGCGCCCTGTGGCAGATGATGAACTCGTGGGTGTACGACGGTTTCGATCAGACATACAAACGCATGGGTGTGGACTTCGACAAGATCTACTACGAGTCGCAGACCTATCTCGAGGGCAAGGACAAGGTGCTCGAAGGCCTCGACAAGGGCATCATGTACCGCAAGGACGACGGCTCGGTTTGGGCCGACCTCACCGCCGACGGCCTTGACCACAAGCTGCTGCTGCGCAGCGACGGCACCTCGGTGTACATGACTCAGGACATCGGTACGGCCAAGATGCGTTTTGCCGACTATCCCATCGACAAGATGATATACGTGGTGGGCAACGAACAGAACTACCACTTCCAGGTGCTCTCGCTGCTGCTCGACAAGCTCGGCTTCAGCTGGGGCAAGGACCTGGTACACTTCTCTTACGGCATGGTAGAGCTGCCTTCGGGCAAGATGAAGAGCCGCGAGGGCACGGTGGTCGACGCCGACGACCTGATGGAGTCGATGGTGGCCGACGCACGCCGCGTGAGCGATGAGATGGGCAAGATACAGGGCATGAACGATGCCGAGAAAGACGCTGTGGCCGAAATCGTGGGCCTGGGCGCGCTAAAGTACTTCCTGCTCAAAGTAGATCCCCGCAAAAACATGATGTTCAACCCCGAAGAGTCAATCGACTTCAACGGCAACACAGGTCCCTTCATACAGTATGCCTACGCCCGCATGCGCTCGGTGCTGCGCCGCGCCGCCGAGGCCGGACACACCGTGGGCGACTATCAGCAGGTTGAACCCAACGAACGCGAGATAGCCCTGATACAGCGACTCACCGACTTCCCCTCGGTGGTTTCGGAGGCCGGACGCACATATTCGCCCGCTCTCGTAGCCAATTATGCCTACTCGCTTGTTAAAGAATATAACCAGTTCTACCACGACTGCCCCATACTGCGCGAAGAGAACCCTGCGGTGCTCTCGCTGCGTCTGGCCCTCACCGACGTAACCTCGCGCACCGTGGCCTCGGCCATGAGCCTGCTGGGCATCAAGGTTCCCGAACGTATGTAATAACCCTAAACACACAATTAACTCCTCAACCATTATGAACAATTACGACATTAACAACTACAGCGCCTATAACAGCGGCACCAAAGTACAGTCGATGGTGTCGTCGGCAATGAAAAAAGTGTATCTCAAGATGACCTTCGCCCTGTTGGTCACCGCCTTAGTATCATTCTTCTGCGCATCAAGCCCCGCCTTCCAGCAGTTCGCACTCACCAACCGCTGGTTCATGTGGGTGATGATTATCGTGGAATTCGGCATAGTGTTCGGCGTATCGGCAGGCATACAGAAGCTGTCGTCGCCCACCGCCACCGGTCTTTTCTACCTCTTTGCGGTGGTCAACGGTCTGATGCTGGCCCCCATCTTCTGGGTCTACACCATGACCTCCATAGCCAAGACCTTCTTCATCACCGCCGGCACATTCGGCGCCATGAGCGTGTTTGGCTACACCACCAATCAGGATCTCAGCAAGATAGGTAACATCCTGTTTATGGCTCTTATAGGCCTTATCATAGCCTCGCTGGTAAACATCTTCACCCACAGCTCCACCCTCGACTGGATCATCTCCATAGCCGGTGTGATAATCTTTGTGGGACTTACCGCATGGGACACCCAGCAAATCAAGCGTATGGCCATGATGATGCCCTCCGACCAGGTTAACCGCCTTGCCACCCTGGGCGCCCTGAGCCTTTACCTCGACTTCATCAACCTCTTCCTCTACCTGCTGCGCATATTCGGCAGCAGCCGCGACTAAGCCCTAAATACAAGTGGCTTCTGTAAGCAGCTACATATCAGCATATCGCGAGATTATCAAGCTTGGCCTGCCTATACTGGTGGGTCAGCTTGGTACTATTGTCGTAAGTTTTGCCGACAATATAATGGTAGGCCATTACTCTACCGAAGCGCTCGCATCGGCCTCGTTTGTGAACAATCTGTTCAACGTGGCCATTTTTTGTTGTGTGGGCTTCACCTACGGGCTTACCCCCCTGGCGGGTGCGCTCTTCGGCAAGGGTGAGCTGCGCAAGATAGGTGCCATAACCCGCATGGCCCTGTGGATCAATGTGCTGTACACGCTGCTTATCACGGCCGTAATGACCGTAATATACTTCAACATCGACCGTATGGGGCAGCCCGCCGAGCTTATGCCCCTTATCAAGCCCTACTTCCTGCTGGTGCTGGTGGGCATGCTGCCCGTGGCCATATTCAACGTGGGAGCGCAGTGGAGCTATGCCATAAACAACACCGGCATGCCCATGTGGATTATCCTATGCGCCAATCTGCTCAACGTGGCCGGCAACTACGTGCTGATTTTCGGAAACTTCGGCATGCCCGAGCTTGGACTCTTCGGCGCCGGGCTCAGCACATTGGCAGCCAGAACATTATGTCCCCTGCTGATATTCGGGGCCTTGCTCTTCGCCCGCCGCTTCAGGCCCTACCGCGACGGACTGCTGCACGGCGAACGCCGCCGCGGCGACCGCCGGCTTATATGGCGCACCTCCATGCCCGTGTCGCTGCAGATGACCTTTGAGAGCGGCTCGTTCACCGCCGCCGCCATCATGGTGGGCTGGCTCGGCACCGTGCCCCTGGCCGCATTTCAGGTGATAGTGATAGTGGGAATGCTCGGTTTCACCATCTACTACGGCATAGGCTCGGCAGTGTCGGTAAAGGTGTCAAACCAGTGCGGACTCAACTCTGCCGCCGGCATGCGCCGCTACGCATGGGCCGGGTATCACCTGATGATAGTGATGATGACCCTGGCCTCGCTGATTTTCGTAATCGGCGGCCGCCACATCATGACCCTCTTCTCAAACGACCCCGCGGTGGTGGCCCTGGCTACCTCGCTCATATTCCCGCTGGTGCTGTATCAGTTGGGCGACGCCACACAGATCACCTTTGCCAACGCCCTGCGCGGCACATCCAAGGTGATGCCCATGCTGTGGATAGCCTTCATAAGCTACGTGATAGTAGGCATTCCGGTCACCTATCTCTTTGCATTCCCCATGGGGATGGGCACTTACGGTGTCATACTCAGCTTCTCGGCCTCGCTGTTCCTGGCCGGGGCGCTGTTCCTGCTGTCTTTCCTGAAAGTAACACACAATCTCAACATATCCAATCATGAACAAGCTTAAAACATGGATAAGCAAGCCCCAAGTGTGGGGATTCATCCTGTCGACCGTAATAATGGCAATAGTATCGGTCGCGTTCTTCTATCCCGATAATTTCGAGGGTAACTCGCTGCGCCAGGCCGACATGCAGCAGGGTATAGCCAACGGTCAGGAGGCCAAGGCATACTATGAGGCCACCGGCGAGAAGGCTCTGTGGACCAATGCCCTGTTTGGCGGTATGCCCACTTTCCAGATTTCGCCCTCATACCCCTCCAACTCGCTGTTTGAGTGGCTCAACGAGGTGTACGGACTGGGACTGCCCTCGCCCTCCAATCTGCTGTTCATGATGATGATGGGATTCTTCATTTTGCTGTATGTGATGAAATTCCGCTGGTATTACGCCCTCATAGGCGCAATGGCCTGGGGATTTTCGAGCTATTTCATCATAATAATCGGCGCCGGACATATATGGAAATTCGTGGCTCTCACCTACGTGCCGCCCACAATTGCCGGACTGGTGCTGAGCTACCGCGGACGCTACGTGGCCGGCGCGGCCATGACCGGCCTCTTTGCCATGCTTCAGCTCAACGCCAACCATCCGCAGATGTCGTACTACTTTGCCATGGTGATGTTTGCCCTGGTGGTGGCATGGCTCGTAGAGGCCATACGCGGCGGCAAGATGCGCCGTTGGTGCATAGCATCGGTGGTGACTGTGGTGGCCGGCGGCCTTGCCATAGGCGCCAATCTGCCAAGCATTTACAACACATACGAATACGCCAAGGAAACCAAGCGCGCCCAGAGCGAGCTTACTCCCCTTGCTTCGGCATCGGGTGCTTCGTCGCAGACCCGACCCACCGGCGGCATGCCCTACGACCAGATTGTGGGATGGAGCTACGGACAGAGCGAAAGCTTCTCGCTGTTGATTCCCAACATCAAGGGCGGTGCCACAGCACGGCCCGAGCAGGGCGGCATGGTGCATCTGGGCCTTGACCGTCTGCCCGAAGCCGCCGAGTACGAGAACAGCCCCGTGGCCTCGATGCTGCCCTATATGACGCAGTATTTCAACGACTCTGAGGGCACCAACGGCCCCGTGTATGTGGGTGCCATAATCTGCGCGCTCTTCCTGCTCGGTTGCTTCATAGTGCGCGGCCCCGTGAAGTGGGCGCTGCTGGCGATGACCGTGATTTCGGTAGTGCTGGCATGGGGTGCCAACTTCCCCGGCATCACCGACCTGTTTATCTACAACTTCCCGATGTACAATAAGTTCCGAGCCGTGGAGAGCATACTGGTGATAGCCGAATTCACCATGCCCCTGCTTGCGATAATGGCTCTTAAAGAACTGCTCACCACCCCCGGTTCGCTCAAGCTGTATGCCAAGCCCCTGTACATATCCTTCGGCATCTGCGCCCTGCTCGCGCTCGCCGCTGCCGTGGCTCCGGGCATGTTTGGCGACGCCATCACCTCCACCGACCGCCTGTATGCCGAGCAGATAGCTCAGCAAGTGGCCGCACAGGGTCAGCAATACGGCTATCAGCCCGCTCAGATACAGCAGCTTGTGTATGAATACTCGCTGTCTAACCCCGCCAACGTGGAAGCCATCGAAAACCTGCGCTACGGCATGGTGCGCTCCGATGCCTGGCGCAGCCTTATCTTCATAGTGCTGGCATTTGCCATGGTATACTGCGCCATGCGTTCGTGGCTCAAGCAGGCCTGGAGCATCGCCGCCGTGGGTGTGCTCATTCTCATCGACCTCTACGGTGCCGACAAGCGCTATGTGGCCCACGACAGCTTTGTGGCCGTGGCAGCCGCCGACGGCTACGGCTTTGCCCCCGATGCCGTGGATAATGTGATATTGCAGGACACCGCCAACTACCGTGTGATGGACATTCCGGGCTTCTGGCGCGCCGACCGATCATACTTCCACCACACCATAGGCGGCTACCACGCGGCCAAGCTCAACCGCTACGAAGACCTGATACAGCGCATGCTCAATCCAGCTATACAGATAGGCTACATGCCCAAGCTGCGCGACGACTCTATACGCGCTCAATACGAGGGCGAGCAGCGCGAGATGGCCGACCGCCTGGCTGCCGCATACCGCACCCTCGACATGCTAAACGCCCGCTACATAATCACCGGACAACAGGATGCTCCCGTGCTGGTGAATACACGCGCCCTGGGCAACGCATGGCTCGTGGACAATATAAACTACGTTGACGGAGCCGACGCCGAGATGGCCGCAATGGCCTCGCTCGACCCCGCCCGCGAGGCCGTGGCCGACAAACGCTTCGCCCAAACCCTCGGCGCTGAGTTTGCATCGCTTGCCCCCGGCGACACCATAATGCTCACATCATACACCCCCAACCGCCTGACCTACAGCGTCAGCGCGGCTTCAGACGCCGTGGGCGTGTTCTCCGAGGTATGGTTCCCCTGGGGCTGGAAAGCCACTATAGACGGGCAGCCCGCACAGCTCGGTCGCGTAAACTACCTGTTGCGCGCCCTGCACATTCCCGCCGGCAAGCACGAAATAGAGATGGTATTCGACCCCGACTCCATCCACGTCACATCAGCCGTGGCATACGCCTCGGTTTCAATCATCTACATGCTCGTACTGCTGGCATTGTTCATGAATTTCTACCGAAAGAAAGAGCAGGCATAAATGCTCCTCAACCGACTGTCAGACCGATACAAGCGATGGCGCCATGGCCACGGATATGGCGTGCACTCGCCGTATGCCTACCACATAGTGCGCGAGGTGCTTCGGCCGTCTGATCAGGTGGGATATTACGCATACACCGACATCCACAATCTGTGCCGGCGCTATGCCGGTGCCATGTCGGTGTCCGAGGCCATGTTGCTCTACCGCATACTGGTGGAGCTGCATCCGGCCAAGGTAGCCGTGGCCGCCGCAGATAAAGCCGAGATTATAGAGCGTATCGTAGCCTTGGCCCTGCCCCACTCTGCCCTGACATCGGCTGCCGAGGCCGAAATGTGGATAGTGGATGGCAACGAAAGCCTTGAACCCGACGGCAAGGACAGAGCCGTTTACTTCACCCGCAGCTCCAATCCCCTGCAACCCCTGCTGTGGGAGAAAATGCCCTCGGGACAACTCTACATCAACCCTACCCGCGCCCTGCTCGTACCTCGCCCCTGCACCGCAAAACAGTCCATAGCCATTAAATTCTGAGCCTTTCGGCCTTATTTTCACATAAATGGGAAAATTTTTTGATATATTTTGATTTATGTCATAAATTTTTGTAAATTTGCGTTTTAGATAGCTAATACCACATTTCTCAACACTGATCTCAATACCGATACAACCAATCTACTTTATAAACGTAACTAAAAAGCTTATGAAAAAACTGTTACTCACACTCGCGTGCGTAGCCTCTTTCGGCTACGCTCAGGCTGTGGAGGTGACTGAAACCATTACGGTGGACAAATTCAGTCAAATTACGAAGCCCACGACTTACGCTGACGTAAGTTATACATCTCCTGAAACAGGCATTACCTATGTTGGACAACTCTGTAAAGCCAATCAATCTGATGGTGGCGGACTTCAATTTCGTTCCAAAAACAGCAATTCCGGACTTGTAATTTCAAAGAATCCCAACAATTACAAAATTGTATCTGTTTCAGCAACACCAAGTACCGGAACCAATCAGTGGGATGTTTACGCCAAAACAACAGCCTATACTGCTGCCACAGACTTATATAATACCAACAAGGGTACTTTAATAGGTTCTGGCACAACTGCTGCAACTATAACACCTACTGAAGACTATACTTTCTTTGGTTTCCGTTCAAAAAGCGGTGCAATCTACATCGAAAAGATTGTTATTGTTTACGAAGACGGACAAGCTGAAGATACTCGCGCTAACGCAGACCTTAAATTCTCTGCTGAAAAAGCTACTGCAACTGTAGGCGAAGCTTTCACCGCTCCCACACTCACCAAAGCTACAACTGCAGCTGTTACATATACATCTACCAACACCTCAGTAGCTACTGTTGACGCTGCTACAGGTGACGTGACCCTCGTAGCTGCCGGCACAACAATGATTACAGCCGCTGCTCCTGAAAACACTGATTACAAGGCAGGTACTGCTTCTTATGAACTCATCGTCTTCCCCGAAGGCACTATCTACATCAGCGAAATGGGTGATGACTTCGCTTTCGAACAAGGTGCTTTCGATGCTTGGAGCCACGATGCTACATACGGTCTTAAGGCTACAGCCTACAAGAGCGGCAAGCCCAACGCTACCGTAAGCTACGCTGTATCGCCCGTTATCGACCTCGCTCTCATCAACAACGGCGTGCTCAACTTCCAGCAGGCTATGAATCAGTTCATACTCAACAAAGAGCTGATTCCCGTAGCTGATGCTGCCAACTACGTTAAGCTTGTTGTACGCGAAGAAGGTGCTACTGAATGGAACACTCTTGCTACTCCCACCCTGCCCTCTGCTTTCAGCTGGAACTACTACGCAAACGACCCCATCTCACTTGCAGCTTACGCTAACAAGAAAGTGCAGTTCGGTTTTGAATACACCTCAACAGCCGAATGCGCAGGTACATGGGAAATCAAAGGTATCACCGTTACCGGCAAAAAGAGCCTTAACGCTCCTGAGATTGCTTTTGACAGCATCGCCGGCAAGGTAAGCATGACCGCTCCCCTCGAAGGTGCTCAGATCTACTACACCATCGACGGCACTGAACCCACCACCGCTTCTAACCTCTACAACGGCGCTTTCGCTCTCGAAAACGACTGCACTGTAAAGGCTATCGCTGTTGAAAACGACGTAATCAGCCCCGTTGCCTCACTCGACTGCAAGGTATTCAAGGGCACTGAAATAGCTATCAAGAACTACTCTTTCGAAGAAACCGGCGAAAACGCTACTCCTCTTGCCAACCTCGTTGGTTGGACCGCTGTTGGTGACAAGAGCAACAACTGGGGTACTAAGAATGACGCAGGCATGTGGACCAATGGCAAATTCGGCATACGTCTGGTAGAAGGCAACGGCTCTATAAACAGCGGCAACTACGTGATGCAGGAAGTTGAAAACTGCGCAGCCGGTACATACGTACTCGTTCTTGACGGCGTAGTATCACGCAACTCATGGCGTGGCGGCTTCAACGACAAGCAGAAAGGCTTTGCATTCGTAGCCGACGAAAAGGGTGACCCCAACGACGAAAGCAATACCGAAGGCCTTTCTTGCACATACTCAGGCAACCAGGCTCCCGGCGGACAGAAATACTACCGCTACTATGTAGTTCACACTACATCTGAAGCCATCACCGAAAACACCACTATCAAGTTCGGTTTCGGTATTCCCACTTCTTCAGACGCTATCGGCAAGATTTCAATGGCTTGCGACAACTTCCACCTCTACTATTTCGACACCAAGGACACCGAAAAGGTTAAGGCTTACGTTGAAATGAACATGATGGAAAAACTCCTTGATGCCGACATGACCGTAAATAACGGTTCTAAAGACCTTGTTCTCCAGGGCTTTGAATCAAACATCGCCGTTGCTGCTCCCGCTATCAGCTGCTTCGAAAACGTGGTTACAATCACTGCCGAAGAAGGCCGCACCATCCACTACACCATCGACGGCACTGAACCCACCGCCGACTCTGAAACCTACACCGAACCCTTCGAAATCACCGAAGATGTTACAGTTAAGGCTATCGCAGTCAGCAAGTTTGGCCGCAGCAGTGCAGTTGCCGAACTCTTCTGCAAGTTCCTCAAGGATCCCGGCCTTAAGTTCGCTCAGAGCAACATCGACATCGAACTCGGCGACAACTACGAAGTAGGCGACTACATCGAAATCCAGCCCCTCGAAAAGCTCACCACAGCCGAAGCTACCCTCACCGTAAGCGATCCCGCTGTAGTAGCCATGATTGACGGCAAGCTCCAGATCATCGGCACCGGCGTGGCTACAATCACCGCTACCGTTC
The DNA here is from genome assembly GCA_947072905.1 of uncultured Bacteroidales bacterium. GTDB lineage: Bacteria > Bacteroidota > Bacteroidia > Bacteroidales > Muribaculaceae > CAG-873. The sequence continues at coordinate 1,000 of CAMTKF010000043.1, read as the reverse complement.
CCACCAACGACGAATTCCTCAAGGGTTCTGCAAGCTACACCATCACTGTAACTCAGGGCACCTACGCCGGCAGCAACGTTGCCACATTCGTATTCACCGGCAATACCAACCTCGGCACCAACCTCAACCCGCTGCTTCTGACTCAGGACAACATCCTGCTCACCATCAACGGCCGTTCTGACAACACAGCCCAGGGTCTTGCAATCTACGATCCCGCTTCGATCAACGTAACCGGCGGCGACATCACCAAGATTATCATCGCCTGCGTATCAGCCGAAGGTCCCGTACAGTACTCTGTAGAACCCGGTGTTGATGCTACTTACACCGTATCGGGCCTCGTAGGTACATGGACAGGTAACGAATCCAAGATCAACATCATGCGCGACAACTCGGCTCCCGTAGCCATCACCTCAATCAAGGTAATCTACTCAGGCTCAACCCAGGGCGTTGAAGGCATCGAAGCTGAAGACACTGAAGCTGATGCTGAATACTACAACCTGCAGGGTGTTCGCGTTGTTAATCCCTCAACCGGTGTTTACATCAAGGTTCAGGGCAACAAAGCCACCAAGGTATATGTAAAATAAAGCACGGTAAGTCTTTGATTACCAAAGACTGATAAACTGAAAATCCCGCCGGCACACGTGTCGGCGGGATTTTTTTTGTGATTGTGTGGGAGGTATGGGAAGGAATGGGAAATGTAATGCGCACCCCCGGAATGTGACATCCGCAGGATGTCTGCAAGCTAGTAGCCGGGTATGTACGACCGTAGGGAGGACATGCCCGGTAAGCGTACAATAACGTAATGGCATCCGAAGGAAGCCAATTATAAAGGCCACCCAAATACATAGACGGCTTTCTACGAATGCCTTAAAACTTTTGGTTATGCCTACCGGGCATGCCCACGCTTCGGTTACACCTACGCGCGTGCATACCCGGAAATCTAGGACTCTTGCAAGAAAAAAGTGTTAAAAAATTGATTAAACATTCGTCATTCAATTTT
>CAMTKF010000042.1 GCA_947072905.1 uncultured Bacteroidales bacterium | reverse complement strand
TTTGCATCTCATCTTTTGGGCGTCTTATACGCTTTGTTTCAGTCGTGTACGTCAAGTACACTCCTTCAACGCAGCGTAAAATCCGCTCCAAAATATGAGACCCTGTCGTTCACATTTGTTGTTAAACAAGCTCTAAACAATAAAGCGATGGCCTGCATTATGCGTGCAGACCATCGCTTTATAAGTTATTCAGAATATTTTATTCTTCCACAGGACGCAGTTCGTAGCTGCCTATTGCAAGAGAGAAGCCCCAGTAGATGAATGCGATAGAGGTGAGGAACGAAACCATGAGCATATCGCTTACCCAACCGGCTTCCATAAAGAAGAATCCGATGAGAAGGAGCAGAATGCCGTTGATGATACCGAGCCACCAGTATTTACCCTGACGGTAGCAGGCTGATATCAGAGCCTCGACACCCCAGAAGATAAACAACATTGCAAGGAAGTACGGGAACACTTCTTCTGAGAGAAGAATGCTTCTTACAAGCATGAAACCGATAAAGATGTTAATAACACCTCCGGCGAGCCACCAGCCCCAGCCACGTCCACGGTGAGGACCCGATGATACACAGAGCTGTACGATACCGGTCAGCAACAGAAGCCAACCAAAAATTTGAGATGCGATAGCGTAACCGGCCTGTGGCCAGAACCAATATGCGAAACCGCATATCACCATCAGAATACCGACGACCAGAACTGCCCACCATGCGCGGGTCGTTCCGAGATAAGTAGAATTAAAAGCTTTCATAATGTGTTATATTAGTTGATGTTGTTGTTTTTTTAGTTAATTTATATTATAACATTCAAGCTGCTGATTATGTTGATTAGTGTGTAAATTATTTTGTAACTTTGCAAAACTTTTCAAAAAAGACACGAAGACATTCATTTTAAATGATATATCCCGAAAATATAGAAATCAAGATAGGATTTGATGCCGTAAGGCGAATGGTAGCCTCAAAGTGCTCTTCTTCATTAGGCGAAGCCCTCGTAGCCGAGATGACTTTCTCTGCCGACTACGACACTGTGATGAAAGAGCTGCGCAGGGTTGACGAATTCTGCCGCATTCTCTCAGGCGAGGATTCTTTCCCGGCAGGATCCATTCACGACATAACCGACCGATTGAAATCAATACGTCCCGAAGGCACATATCTCACCGCCGAGGAGCTTGTAGACTTGGGCGTGACCATACAGACCATGGGTGCGATTGCTTCGTTCTTCAACAGCAAGCGCAATGAAGACGGCTCTTCGCCATTGCCCGCATTGGATGAGATTGCGTTCAAGCTGCAGAGCTATCCTGCCCTGGCCCGCACAATTGTGAGGGTTGTAGACCGTTGGGGCAATATAAAGGATAACGCTTCGCCCGAACTTGCCGATATACGCCACCGTCTGGGACAGATGAACGGTGTGATAAACTCGGTGATGCGTCGTGTGATTGCAAATGCCGTAAAAGACGGTTATCTTGAATCAGACACCACCGTATCGGTACGCGACGGCCGCCTGGTGATTCCGGTGCTGCCTATGAACAAACGCCGCATACCGGGTATTGTGCATGATGAAAGTGCGTCGGGTAAAACCGTTTTCATAGAGCCTACCGAGGTAGTCGAGGCCAACAACCGTCTGCGCGAGCTCAAGATGGATGAGCATCGCGAGGAGATACGCGTGCTGATAAATGCCGCCGCCGAACTGCGCCCGCATATCGACGAACTGCTCGAAAGCTACTCACTGCTCGCTCTCTTTGATTTTATCAGGGCGAAGGCCGAGTGGGCGCTGGAGATCGGAGCAGTAATGCCTCATATTTACAACAAGCCCGAACTCGAATGGTATCACGCTTGCCACCCGGTACTGCGCGATAGCCTTATAAGGCAGAACAAAGACATCGTGCCACTCAATATAACCCTCGATACCGAAGGACGCATACTTGTGGTTTCAGGGCCGAACGCCGGTGGCAAATCGGTAACGCTCAAGACTGTAGGCATAGTGCAATACATGCTGCAATGCGGCCTGCTGCCTCCGGTGTACGAAAATTCGCACATGGGTATATTTGAAAGTATTTTCATAGACATCGGTGATGACCAATCTATCGAGGACGACCTTTCAACCTACTCATCGCACCTGCGCAACATGCGCTACTTCGTGAGCCACGGCAACAGCCGCACACTCATCCTCATAGACGAATTCGGAGCCGGTACAGAACCTCAGATAGGCGGAGCCATAGCTCAAGCACTGCTCAATGAATTTAATAAAAAAGGCATGTGGGGCGTGATCACCACCCACTTCCAAAATCTCAAGAAATTTGCCGAGGAAACTTCCGGACTTGTCAACGGCTCCATGCTCTACGACCGTCAAAAGATGCAGCCGCTGTTCTCGCTTGCAATAGGACATCCAGGCAGCTCGTTTGCCATAGAGATTGCACGCAAAATCGGCCTGCCGGAGAGCATCATAGCCGAGGCCGGCGAAATCGTAGGCAGCGATTATGTGAACCTCGACAAGTATCTTCTCGACATTGCCCGCGACCGTAGGTATTGGGAAAACAAACGTCAGCAGATACGCCTTAAGGAGAAACGCATCGAAGAGGTGCTGCAACGCTACGAAGACGATGCCGAAAACCTGCGACAGCAACGGCGCGTGATAATATCCGAAGCCAAGGACGAAGCCCGCAAGATTCTCGAAGGCTCCAATGCAGCCATAGAGCGCACCATACACGACATACGTCAGGCCCAGGCCGAGCGGGAACAGACCCTCGAAGCACGCCAACGCCTTGCACGCGAAAAACATTCGCTCGCCAACGACGACAAGACCTCGGAACATCCTCTGCTGGCAAAGGCTCCCAAAGCAAAGAAGCCAAAGAAAACCGACAAACCGGCAAAGGACCTAAAGGCCATAGCCGCCGGCGACTACGTGTTGCTCGACGGCTCGGGCGTGCCCGGCACCGTGCAGGAAATACGCGGTAAAGAGGCCGTGGTGGTATTCGGACAATTACTCACTACCGTGAAACTCTCGCGCCTTACGCCCACCCTGCGCAAGCCGGCTTCGGGCATCAAGGCTCCGGCAATAGTCAGTGCCCACACAAGCGAGGAAAGCCGTCAGCGCCAACTCAATTTCAAGCAGGAAATCGACGTCAGGGGCATGCGTGTAGACGAAGCCCTGCAGGCCGTCACCTACTTCATGGACGATGCCATACAGTTCAATGCCTCGCGTGTAAGGATTCTGCACGGTACGGGCAACGGCATACTGCGACAATACATACGACAATATCTCGACACAGTGCCGTCAGTCAAAAGTTTTTCCGACGAGGATGTGCGTTTTGGCGGCGCCGGTATTACAGTTGTACAGCTATGAGTTCCAAAAATGACAAGAGCCTGCTTCCGACTCTATTCTTCACATTTTTTAAAATCGGAGCATTTACATTCGGTGGCGGCTGGCCGATGATTACCATCATACAGCGCGAGGTGGTTGAAAAATACCGCTGGATAAGCAATGAAGAATTTCTCGACCTGCTTGCGGTGGCGCAGTCGCTGCCCGGAGTCATGGCCGTGAACATATCTGTAAGCGTGGGCGACAAGCTACGTGGAATGCGCGGCAGTATAGTGGCATCATTGGGCACAATATTGCCCAGTTTCCTGATTATACTCACCATAGCCATCTTCCTTACCCCTGAGCTTATAACCACCAACCCCACCCTGTCGGCCATTTTCAAGGGCATACGACCTGCAGTGGTATCATTGATTGTAGCACCGGTAATCACATCGGCAAAAGCTGCCAAATTAGGATGGAAAACAGCATGGATTCCGCTTGCTGTAGCACTGCTTATATGGTCTAAACTGCCTGTAATATCAAATCCCATCATATACATAGTGCTCGGAGGGCTGTTGGGTTGGTGGCAGCTGCATAATGTTCGTAAACACACGGTTAACAATAAGGAGGTGCAGAAATGATGATATATTTGAAACTTATATGGAGCTATCTCAAGATTGGCTTCTTCGGCTTTGGCGGCGGCTATGCCATGCTTGTCCTCATCGAGAACGAGATTGTATCTCCGGGCTGGATTACCGAAAAGATGTTTACCGACATTGTGGCCATATCACAAATGACTCCCGGACCCATAGGTATAAACTCGGCGACATACATAGGCTTCGTGGCACCGATGAAGGAGATGCCCGGCGCATCAATCTTATGGGGCATACTCGGCTCTATCGTGTGTACGCTTGTGGTCATCATTCCGTCGTTTCTGCTGGTTACCTACGCCGGCCACTACATACGCCGGCATCGCAACAGCGAGGCCATAGAGGGTATGTTCCGCGGACTCCGCCCTGTGGTGATAGGACTCATAGCATCGGCAGCATTGCTGCTCATGAACAGCGAGAATTTCGGCACCGAATCAAGCGACGTATGCAAAAGCATAATCATTGCCGCAAGTGCGCTTGCGCTGAACCTTTTCACCAAAATCCACCCTATTTTCATCATCTGTATGGCCGGCCTTGCAGGATTTTTATTGTTTTGAGTGATTTTTTGCATACAGCTGCGTCTAATGAATAAACTAATCTGAATATTATGTTAAGCAACCGGGTTAAACGAAATGTATGGCTCACTTTTGCCATAATAAGCGCAGTATCGCTCATTGCACGCACTTGGCAGTTTATAATGCACGAGGAGCAATGGTACGACGTGCTTTCTTGTGCCGTAATCACCGCTCTGTGTTTCAAGTTCTTTCTGGACTACCGCAAGGCTCTAAATGCCGGTAAGATGTACGGACGAATTTGAGAAATAATTCGTTTTTCTTAAAAAGAGTTAAATTGTGAATAAGAATTAAACCTTACCCTCTCTGATACGTCTAAAAGGCAGAAGTACGATTAATAAACCCAACAAACTTTTGTTTAATATTCTTTTTGATTAAATAAAAACTCCCCGACTCGAGAAGAATCGGGGATTTTTTGCATCATATCGCTTTTTTTCTTAAATTCGCGATATGCAATCATTTATAGCTTGTTTAACAACATTACTGTTGACATCGGCAGTGGCCTTTGCCGGAGTTCTCGACCCGTTGGCACGCATAGAATCAAGTTCGCGGCATGTTGGTAAATCGCGATCGGCCGACAGCGGCATTTTCCGTTCCATGATTATTGAGTGTTCATCGCCCGAGGGCTTTGAGCAACTGCGCGACAGCGGCATAGTCATATACAATACCCGTGGCAACATGGCCCTGGCATGCGTGCCCGAGCACATGATTTCGGGACTCGACTCGTGGCCGTCGCTCATGAGAGCCACCATGTCGAGACGCCTCAATGTAAATCTCGACAAAGCCCGCGGAGCCACTATGGTCGACCGCGCACACACCGCAGCCGGGCTGCCGTCGGCTTTTACCGGCAAGGGCGTGGTCGTGGGACTGTCAGATGTTGGCTTCGACCCCGGACACATCAACTTCAGCGGGCGTATAAAAGGCATGAGCCACTATGTGGATACGTTGGCATTGTCGCAGCACTTCGACAGTGTGTATAATGATATTTCCGACAATCCCCACCGCACCCACGCCACCCACGTGGCCGGCATAATGGCCGGCGGCGACCGCTCCACCCCATATTATGGTGTGGCTCCCGAGGCCGACATATACGCCTCAACTTCGATACTGCACGACGTGGGCATACTGGCCGGCGTTGAAGACATTATAGCATATTTGCGTCAACGTGGGTGTCCGGCCGTCATAAACCTGTCGCTGGGCAGCAAAATAGGTCCGCACGACGGCACCGATGCCTTCTGCCGCTACCTCGACCTTTGCGCGGCCGAGGATGCCGCTATACTTTTGGCGGCCGGAAATGATGGCGACATGCACGTATCCGTGTCAAAATCTTTTAGCGATTCCGACTCTGTATTGTCGATGAGACTGCGCTCCACATTCTGGGACGATGTAACCGTCTACAATGCGTTCACCGATGTATGGAGCAGCGATTCACGCCCTTTGAGGATGCGTCTGCGCGCATGGGACAAAATAAATGAGGAGACTGCATTCGCCACCACGTGGATTGATTTTACTGATAATGAAATATGGCAGATTTCATCGGAATCCAACCCTGAATTCTCACGCTTCTACGACGGCGAAATCAAGGCAGCCGCCGAGGTTAATCCGGCCAACAGCCGATATAACATTTCCATATCATTCGGGATACACTGCCGCGAGATGCTGCCCGACCATCCCTGGAGCCGGTATTCCATGATCATTGACATAGCCGGGGCCGACGGTGCCCGGGCCGACGCATTCATCGAGGGCGAATGTGAATTCACATTCGGCCCTCCAAACGAAGTTTCGGCACCCGATGCGCGATGCTCGGTAAGCTCCATAGCCTGCGGACACAATACCATCTGCGTAGGAGCGGCCACCACCCGGGCCGAGACTCCCGTTATCGACGGTAACATCATGGCATGGAACAACCTCGCCCCGGGTACCGTGAGCTATTTCTCATCGTGGGGTACGCTGCCCGATGGCCGTACTCTGCCCCACTTCTGCGCTCCGGGAGCAATGATAGTGTCGTCGCTCAGCCGGCATTACCACGCCATGCATCCCGAGATTGAAAGCCGTGTGGCTGCTGCGAGCAATGCAGCGGCAGAGCATCTGTACTATGCCGAGGCCGGCACCTCGATGGCCACACCCCATGCCGCCGGAATATTTGCCCTGTGGCTTCAGGCCGACCCTACCCTTACCGGCCCGGAGCTGCGCGAGATAGCCATTGCAAGCGCATCGCCGCTACACGACCCCGAGCAGCTGCGCACCGGAGCCGGATTGATCGACGCAGAGGCCGGACTGCGGTTGATACTCGGCTCTCAAAGCATTACCGACCGCGAGCTGATTGACGAGCTTACAGTGGTGCGCCGCTGTGGCAATCAGCTTGAGGTTGCCGGCGCTGAAGATGCACGTATTGAAGTCTACGACCTCACCGGACGCTTATGCCGGGCCGATGCCCTGCCCAAGTCGCCGGTGATAGTACGAATCATTGGTAAAAACGGCATTATAGTCCGAAAAATATAATCAAATTTTAACAATTTAGCAACAAATGCCCTGTTGCCACGGTGCCATAAAGATTTTTTTTGTAACTTTGCTTGTTAAATCTTAAAATATCCCTGATATAAAATGTTCAGAACCAATACCTGCGGAGAGCTTCGTCTTTCCGATGCCGGCAAGAAAGTGACTCTGTCCGGCTGGGTCCAGCGAGTGCGCAAGATGGGCGGCATGACATTTGTCGACCTGCGCGACCGATACGGCCTTACCCAAGTAGTGTTCAATAATGCCTCCGACTCAGAACTCAACGAAGCAGCCAACCACCTTGGCCGCGAATTCGTGGTACAGATCACAGGCACCGTGGCCGAACGTTCGTCAAAGAACCCCCACCTCCCCACCGGCGATATCGAGATTCTCGCCGACTCACTCCGCATACTCAACACCAGTGAAGTACCCCCCTTCACCATCGAAGATGATACTGATGGCGGCGACGACCTGCGCATGCGTTACCGCTACCTCGACCTCCGTCGCAATCCCGTGCGCCGCAACCTCGAGCTGCGCCACCGCATGACCATGGAAGTGCGCCGTTACCTCGACTCAAAGGGATTCCTCGAAATAGAGACACCCATGCTGGTAGGCTCAACCCCCGAAGGCGCCCGCGACTTTGTGGTGCCCTCGCGCATGAATCCCGGTCAGTTCTACGCACTGCCCCAGTCGCCCCAGACCCTGAAGCAGCTGCTGATGGTGAGCGGCATGGACCGTTACTTCCAGATTGTGAAATGCTTCCGCGACGAAGACCTCCGCGCCGACCGTCAGCCCGAGTTCACTCAGATCGACTGCGAAATGAGCTTCATAGAGCAGAACGATGTTATCGAACTCTTTGAAGGCATGGCCAAGCACCTTTTCAAGGAAATACGCGGCATAGAGCTCACCGAGCCCTTCCTGCGCATGCCCTGGGCCGATGCAATGAAGTACTATGGTTCCGATAAACCCGACCTGCGCTTCGGCATGACCTTTGTAGAGCTGATGGATGTGCTCAAAGGCCACGGCTTCAGCGTATTTGACAACGCCGAATACATAGGCGGTATCAACGCCAAGGGCGCAGCCCACTACACACGCAAGCAGCTCGATGCCCTCACCGAGTACGTTAAGCGTCCGCAGATCGGCGCCAAGGGCATGGTATATGCCCGCGTTGCCGAAGACGGTACCGTGAAGTCGTCGGTTGACAAATTCTACTCGCAGGAAGTGCTGCAACAGATGGCCCGCAAGATGGACGCCGCTCCCGGCGACCTCATCCTCATCCTCAGCGGCGACGACACCATGCGCACCCGCAAGCAGCTGTGCGAACTCCGCCTTGAGATGGGCCGCCAGCTGGGCCTGCGCGACAAGGACAAGTTTGCCTGCCTGTGGGTAGTTGACTTCCCCATGTTTGAATGGAGCGACGAAGAGCAGCGCCTTATGGCCATGCACCACCCCTTCACCCACCCCAAAGACGAGGATATACCCATGCTCGACACCGACCCCGCTGCCGTGAGGGCCGATGCCTACGACATGGTGATCAACGGTGTGGAAGTTGGCGGCGGTTCAATACGTATACACGATGCCGCACTGCAGGCCAAGATGTTTGAGATTCTCGGATTCACACCCGAAAAGGCTCAGGAGCAATTCGGCTTCCTGATGAACGCCTTCAAGTTTGGCGCACCGCCCCACGGTGGTCTGGCCTACGGTCTCGACCGCTGGGTTTCGCTCTTCGCCGGACTCGACTCTATACGCGACTGCATCGCATTCCCCAAGAACAACTCGGGCCGCGACGTGATGCTCGACGCTCCCGCCGCACTCGACCAAAAGCAGCTCGACGAGCTTAACCTCGAAATCAATCTGCCCAAGGAATGAGCCTGCAAGCCATTACCAAACGGCAAATAATTGACGCTGTCAACGGCTTCGCACCCCTGTCGCTCCAGGAATCCTGGGACAACTCGGGGGTGCAGGTCGGCGACATCGACTCTGCATGCACCGGTGTACTGCTCTGTGTAGACTGCACACCTGTAATCATCGACGAAGCCATAGCCCGGGGTTGCAATCTGGTAATCTCGCACCACCCGCTGCTCTTCCGCGGGCTCAAACACATCTGCCCCGGCAACAGCCTTGTGGAAGACACCGTTATCCGCGCCATCACCGCCGGCATATCGGTCTTTGCCAGCCACACCGCCCTCGACAGCGCCCGTGGCGGCATATCATGGCATATAGCCTCGATGCTCGGCGCCGAGGTAGAGAGCGTGCTCAGCCCCGGCCACACCGAGGGCACCGGCCTTGGCGTGGTGGCACGATTCACACAGCCGCTGAGCTGCACCGAGCTTGCAGCGCGCATCAAAGACACATTCGGCTCGCCCGTAGTGCGCTGCTCAGCACCCGGCCCCCGGCCCATATCGCGCATAGGAATATGCGGCGGCTCGGGCGGCGAATTCATACCCGCGGCCATCAGCGCAGGGTGCCAAGCATACCTGTGCTCCGATACTCGCTACCACGACTTCGTTGACTACGGAAAACGCATCTTCCTGACTGACATCGGCCACTTTGAGAGCGAAGAGTGCGCAAAACAGATTTTTTATAACATAATATCAGAATTTTTTCCTAACTTTGCAGTCTATAAATCAGAGTCAGAAAGAAATTCCATAAACTATCTATAACAGCCATGGCTGCAGAAAAGAAAAATGACACTCTTACAGTAGAATCGCGTCTTAAATCTCTCTACGAGCTCCAGACCATTCTCTCTGAAATCGACCGTATAAAGACGATCCGCGGCGAATTGCCCCTTGAAGTTAAAGACCTCGAAGACCAAATCGCAGGCCTGCACACCCGTATCGACAATTTCTCTCACGAAATTGAAGACCTCTCGCGCTCGGTGGCAGCTGAAAAAGAAAAAATCAAAAACTGCCAGGCTCTCATCTCCAAGTACAACGAGCAGATGGACAACGTGCGCAACAACCGCGAGTACGACCTGCTCCACAAGGAAGTTGAATTCCAGACCCTCGAAATTGAGCTGGCTCAGAAGCACATCAACGACCACTCACGCGCTATGGACAACCGCCAGGCCGACATTCAGGCCACACGCGAACGCCTTGCCGACCTCGAACACATCCTCAGCGAAAAGCAGAGCGAGCTCGACGAAATCGTAAGCGAGACCCGCCAGGAAGAAGAAGCTCTGCGCGCCAAGGCCAAGAACCTCGAGCCCAAAATCGACGAGCGCACACTCACCGCTTTCAAGCGCATACGCAAGAACGCACGCAACGGCCTCGGCATCGTGTACGTGCAGCGCAATGCCTGCGGCGGTTGCTTCAACCGTATTCCCCCGCAAAAACAAATGGAAATACGCATGCACAAAAAAATCATCGTATGCGAATACTGCGGTCGTATAATGATCGACCCCACCCTTGCCGGCGTTGACGACACCGCACAATAATCCTCCCCGCACACAACACGATTATAACCGATACCAAGACCGCGCTATATACACTTATGCGCGGTCTTTTGTTTAACTCTCATAATCTTCAATTCTGAGTTATAACCAATTTTCGTGTGACATAATCAAATACGCTTCAGGCCATTTTTAATATGTACCCATACAAAGTTTATCAATTAATTTGTTTTGGCGTAATACTTCTCTGTGCGGCTTGCACCCACTCGCCAAATTCACGCTTGGTCTACATTCAAGAATTATCCGACTCCATCCCCGCAGTCGCCTTGGATTCTTTGCGCAGTATCAATCCGTCATCATTGCCTGTAGATGATCGTTATCTGTATGACTTCCTTTCAGTGAAGCTCACAGACAAGACCTACGGCACCCACCACTCCGACAGCCTTATCAACCGCGTAATAGATTATGCAGCCGATAATTGGGATGAAGCCCTCTACGCCGAAGCCCTGTACTACGGTGGCAGGGTCAATGCCGACCTCAAGCAATATAAGGCCGCATTGCAATTCTTCAAAAAAGCCCTGAATACTTGCCCCGAGTCAGATGAATCTCTCGGACTCAGGAGCCGCATACTCAGTCAGAACGGCCGACTGCTCAATCACTTGAATCTATATAACGAAGCCGTACCAAACCTAAAATCGGCAATCGAAATCAACACTCTGTGCAAAGACAGCGTCAATGCGGTGTACGATATGCAATTGCTGAGCAACATATATCTACGCAAGTCCGAGCCCGACCTTGCCGAAGAATGTCTTAATGAAGCCGAAAAGCTCAGCCCGGGAGTACCACAGGATGTCAATGCCCGTACAAGGATGAGCCAAGCCGCAACATACCACCAAAAAGGAGACAACGACCGCGCGCTGCAATTGATACGCGATACTCCCGACCAAGTACCTGCCTTATCACGCAACACAGCTTTGATCCATGCTTCAATAATATATTTCACCGCCGGAATTTTAGATACCGCATATATTTATGCCAAAGAAATCATTGACAGCGACAACCCGAGTCAGAAAGAAATCGCATACCAAATACTGCTTTCGCAGGAATTGAGTTCGCTCAACAATCCTGATTCCTTATATAAATATGCCGCCAATTATACAAAAACCATAATGGGACTCTATGATAATAACGAAAATCAACTCTCTATTATCCAGCAGGCGGCTTTCAACTATGACGACCACGACCGCAAGCGTGCCATTGCCGAACGACGCACCGGTATTCTGACCTATTGCCTTATAATAGCAGCTATAATCATTATTATATTTGCGCTCATACTTTTGTATATAAGGAAAAAGCATAATAATGTATCTCAATATAACTATGACAAGGAAACCAATTGTATTGAGCCTGCGCTTAGTGTCATTGATGATAATAAAGCCGATGCTCGCGAGCGACTGAGAGAAGAACTGTTGAATCTTTATAACTCAGGCAAAAAGCCTGCACCGAATCTTTTAATGCAGACCGAAGCTTACAATAAACTTATGGCAATGATAGCTGCCGGAACCGAGTTGAAAAACGACTCTGATATCTGGTCGGAAATTTACAGCAGCTTAAACACTCATTACCCCGACTTCTTGAATAAGCTTCATCTGCTGTCAGCCGTTCCTCTTAATACGAACGACATACAGACTGCCATTCTTATCAAATATGGAGTTTCGCCATCGAAGATAGCCAAATTATTCATCCGAACCAAAGGTGCAGTCTCGTCACGTCGCGAGAATCTTGGTAAAAAATTATTCGATGAAAAACTCAATTTAAAGACCATCGACAGAATTATCCGAATAATTTAGCCCGTTTTTTCACTAAAAAGTGCGGAAAAAGTGCGGAAATTCAAAAACCGCACTTTTTCCGCACTTTTTTATTTGCAAATTACATATTTTTCAGCTTACCTTTGCAAAAAACAATTTTAACCAAAACAGCCATGAAACAATTGCTTTTTGTAATTCTTTTTATATTTACAAACATCTTTGTTTATGCTACAGGCCAAAATGGCGATAATGTGTACACTGTACGCTGTAGTATTACAGATGAACTTGTCACCCAGGAACCTGAATCAGATCCCATAGGTAATAGAAGCCCGTCTCGACCTGTATTTATAACTGTAAGTCAAGAACTGGGTATAGATATTCCCGGCACAGATAAGGAAGATATAGTACAATATTCTATATATAATGAGGACGGCCAGTGTGCCTGCTCAACTTCAGAAGAAAGCCTTTTCATTGAAATGCTGTTCTCTCTTTCCGGTACTTTTGAAATCAATATTGATACAAACGAATTCAGTCTCAAAGGCTGGATTCAGATAAACTAACCCAATTTATTAACTTAAAAACAACGAAACATGAGAAAGAAAATCATGCTTGGAGCAATCTTGCTCACTGCCGCCATCGGTGCATCTGCATCAGTCGGCTTCATAAGCTCCTGCGGCGTACAAGTCTGCACAGTTTCCGAAGAATACTTCGAAAGCGCTACCGATATGGAAGAGTACTATCTTGAACTTAATGACATCCTTTGCGGTCCTGGTAGTTCTGATTATACCATTATTCCTTAAATCACACCTATTCAGACAGAAAGGCGCCATCTGTCTGAATAACCGTAAATCATAACAACTTAACCTTATGAAAAATCTATTCTTAACCATACTCACATTCTTAAGCCTCACCCTATCGGCTCAAGTCAACCTTACACCTGGTGGAAATAAACCGGCCCGGCTACCGGCTAATATTCAAATTGACAAAAGTACTTTGGAATGTATATATTCACACAAAACTTTTGATCCTAAAAAAGATATGACAATAGAAAAATATCATCTATTGCAAATTGGTAATAATTACAGTGCATATTCAAATTATGGGGCTTTTAGAGTGGACTCTGTTATCAAAGAAATATATCCAAATGGATTGACTCGTAACGACTATAGCCGACTGTTTAAACAATATCAACCTTCTTTTGAATGTGTGGTAAAAGACCTGCACAATAATTCAATTACAACTTACGATAAAGTTTTCATGGATCGGTATTACTACACAGAACCGTCCCCTAATATCAAATGGCATCTTGAAAAAGGCACTCGGGAGATTTGCGGATATAACTGCAAAAAGGCTACCGCTAATTTTCGCGGTCGTAACTGGACTGCTTGGTATTGCGATATCCCTTTGAACAACGGCCCTTGGAAATTCGGGAATCTGCCCGGACTGATTCTCCGTGTTGAGGATTCCAAAGGCGAGCATGTTTTTGAAGCAATTTCTTTGCGAAAAAGCAAGCGAGATTTTGGCTATAAAAAATTCGACTATTTCAAAACCACACGCGAGAAGTATAACGAAGCTTTGGCAGAATACAAAAATAACCCCGGAGTGATGGTCGCAGGAATGGTACAGAATCCGGACGGAACACCAAAAACAGACTTTAAACCGATGTTCTTCAACCCCATAGAGCTTGAATAATATGGCGTATCACTCTTTATAGCCAATCTCTTTAAATTCATAATTATATGAAACAAGTAATTCTTATGTTTTTTATTCTGTCTATATTCACAACAAGCGGACAGATAATAGTTGGTAGTAAAGGTCTCGAACCGATTACTCTTACCAAAAGAGATTTGCTTGACAAGAGCTATATCGAGTGTATTTATTCTCATTCTGTTTTTGACCCTAAAAGAGATGAAACACGCGAATCTTTCGATATTCTTGAAATCGGCAAAAAATATAGTTCCTATTCAAATTACGGAGCATATAAAGTTGATTCTCTTGTAGAAACAACATACGCCGTCAAATTAACGCGCAACGATTTTTATCGAATTAGCCATGAATATGACGCCAGTTGGGAATGTATTATTAAAAACTTAAATTCAGATTCCATAAGTGTATACGACAGAGTATTGATCGATCGGTACGTTTATAAAGAAAAAAAGCCGGACATCAAATGGTCTCTGCATAACGAAGCGATGAAAATATGCGGGCATATATGTCATAAAGCAACAGCAACATTTAGAGGCAGAAATTGGACTGTGTGGTATAGTGACATCCCCCTTAAAAACGGTCCATGGAAATTTGGAAATCTTCCCGGATTGATTTTAAGAGCGGAAGATGACAAAAAAGAACATATTTTCGAAGCTATATCAATCAGAAAAGGTTCAAAAAGTTTTGGGCCTAAACACTTTAAATACGTACATACTACACGTAAAAAATATAATGAAGCACTTGCAGAATACAAAACAAATCCGAGTGTTTTTTTAGCTCAATCAGATTTAGCTATAAAAGATATGAATGGGAATATTGTTAAACCGCATAATAAACCCAAATTTTTCAACCCCATAGAACTTGAATAACTTTAAGCTTATGAAAAATCTATTCTTAACCATACTTTCTTTCTTCTGCCTTTCAGTATCGGCTCAGATTAATCACGGTTCGGGGGGAGATAAAATTGTACATCCTGAAGGTATTGTCACTATTGACAAAAGCAATATGGAGTGTATTTACTCCCACAAAACTTTTGACCCTAAAAAAGACGAAACAAAAGAAATGCACTATATTTTGCAAATAGGTAATAATTTCAGTGCATATAATGATTATGGAGGTTACAGACAAGACTCTGTAATAAAGGGAATATATCCAAACGGATTGAAAAGCATCGACTTAAGACGTCTCAGCATACAATACCAACCTTCTTATCACTGCACGGTAAAAGACCT
The DNA here is from genome assembly GCA_947072905.1 of uncultured Bacteroidales bacterium. Lineage (GTDB taxonomy): Bacteria > Bacteroidota > Bacteroidia > Bacteroidales > Muribaculaceae > CAG-873. The sequence continues at coordinate 11,065 of CAMTKF010000042.1, read as the reverse complement.
TCATAATAATACCGCAACAACCTACGACAGGGTCTTCATTGACCACTATTACTACTCAGAACCGACCCCTAATATCAAATGGCATCTTGAAAAAGGTACTCGGGAAATTTGCGGATATACCTGTAAAAAGGCTACCGCCAATTTTCGCGGTCGTGAATGGACGGCATGGTATTGCGACATCCCTTTGAACAACGGCCCTTGGAAATTCGGTAATCTGCCCGGTCTGATTCTCCGTGTTGAGGATTCTAAAGGAGAGCATGTTTTTGAAGCAATATCATTGCGAAAAAAATCCCAAGAATTCGGCTATCATGATTTCGACTATTCCAAAACCACACGCAAGAAGTTTAACGAAGCTTTGGCAGAATACAAAAATAACCCCGGAGTGATGGTTGCAGGAATGGTACAGAATCCTGACGGTTCACCCTGTACAGACATTAAACCGATGTTCTTCAACCCCATAGAGCTTGAATAATATGAAGCATCTTTTATTGACATTATTCCTTTTGATTGTATTTCCTTTGTCAATCGCGGCCAAGGAGGTTGAGAAACGCGGTACGGTGAAGGATGCCGCCGGCGAAGGCCTGCCGGGAATAATGGTGCTGATAAAAGATGCCGACGACAACAATGTGGCATACGCCATAACCGACCGCAACGGGGCATTCTCAATATCATATCAGGATGAGGATGCCTCAAAACTGCGGTTAACGCTTTCGTGCCTTGGATTCAAGACCATTTCAATGCCGCTGCGGCAACTGCGCGACAATGCGGCGTTTGTGATGGAAGAAACCGACATTGTATTGAAGGAGGTGACGGTGCGCAATGCCCCGATTTCGTCGGTAGGCGATACCCTTACCTATAACGTGGCCTCATTCAAGAGCGCATCTGACCGCTCTATAGAAGACATAATACGCAAGCTGCCCGGCATACGCGTGGAGGACAACGGCCGCATATACTACAACGGCGAGCCTATCAACAAATTCTATATCGAAGGGCTCGACCTGCTCGCGGGTCGCTATGCCCTGGCCAGCCGCAACATTTCGCCCGACGATGTAACCGCGGTAAACATCTATGAGAATCACCAGCCCACGCGGGTACTGAAAGATGTGGTTTTCAGCGAAAATGCGGCCTTGAACCTCAAGCTTAAGAAGAAGAGCATGCTCAAGCCCATAGGCTATGTGAAGGGCGGCATAGGACTGAACGATGCCGACGATGTGTTGTGGCTGGGCGAGGCTTTCTCGCTTCTGATCACTCCCACGCGTCAGATGCTGCTCAGCGCCAAGGCTAACCGCGCCGGGGTGTCGTACATAAACGAAACCAAAAATCTGATTTCTGACCTTGAGGACTCGCCCACACAGGCTTTCGGCATCTATCCGGATATACCATTCGGCAAGGCCGACATACCCTCCGCCCGATATTATGACAACCGCTCGGTGTCGGCATCGGTCAACGCCATCAACCGCCTGAGCGAATTCAGCACATTCAACATCACGGCCGACTACACCGACGAACTTAACAACTACGACAACAGCTCGGCCGTGACCTATACCACCGACAATGCCATGGGTACAACCATAAGCGAGAGTGTGGCTAACCGGCCGCACTCGCGCGAAGCCAAATTGAAACTGAAATTCGAGAACAACAACCCCAAACGCTATCTTAAAGACGAACTTTCGTTCACCGGACACTTCAACTCCGACCGATATTCAATATTCAGCGACCGCAGCATATCGCAGACCAATTCCACACGCGACTACAACATAAGCAACCGGTTCAACGGCATACTGAGCATATCGCGCTACATGCTAAATTTCAAGTCAAACATACAGTTCAGCACAACTCCCGTAAGCAGTCTTCATGCCTGCGAGGCCGGAGGCACCCCCATAATAATGCAGAATGTGAAAGGAAGCCTGTTCAGCACACGCGAAGAATTGGGATATTCGTGGAACATAAACAGCAGGTCGTACATTGCGGCCAATCTTATCTTTCAGCTTGCACACGAACGTTACCGCTCCATAATCGACACTCCGCCCGGCTCTCCGTCCAACGACATACGCGGCTACGACATAGCCACCACCATAGAGCCGTCATATCAGTACAAATTCAACAGGGGAGTGACATTCACCCTCAAAGCTCCCATACGGCTGCACAACCTGAAGTTTGACAATTTGCCGACAGGCCGACATTATCCCACCAACCGCCTTGATGTGGATCTGCGCGCCACCATACGCTACAACACTCCGTTCAATCTGCGCACATCCCTCTCGGCAGGCCGTCTCAACCATCTCGGCTCCATATCCGACTATATCACCGAACCTGTATATCTCACATTCCGCCAACAAAGCACTCTGGGCAACGCCCTGCTGGGACAGCGCACATCGTACTTCGCCACCTCAAACCTCAGTTACCGCAATACGGTAGAAGGGCTGTTCTCGTCGGCATCAATCACCTACCGCCACACCCTGGCCAACCGCCTTGGCAACCTCAATGTGTCAGACGGCAATCTGGAGTCGGATTATAAAAGTATCGACAACCGCAGCAATATCTTCTCGGCCAACGGCTCGTTCTCAAAGAAAGTGTACGGCTGGGGCACCTCGTTTGGCATAGACGGCGGATATGAATTGATGAAACGCGACATCATGCGCCGCAATGTGAAGATGAACATGCGCATCGACGGATATAATGTGCGCCTGAACGTAAACAGCAACCCGATAAATAATTATCTGATAGCTGACTTTACGCTAAAATATTCACGCACATCGCAGAAAGTGCAGGGTGCATCATCGGGCAGCCACACCGACGCCCTATTGAGCAAGCTCACCCTGGCAACCCGGCCCTTGTCGTGGCTTGAACTGGGAGCGGGCGGCCACTACAGCCGCAGCCTTACGGGCACCGGCGTGGTAAAGAACAGCTTTTTTACAGACTGCTACGTGAGAAGCTCTCTAAAACGCTTCGATCTGGAGCTGTCGGCCAAGAACCTTACCAACACCCGCGAGTACAGCTACTCGTACATGCTCGATTCCGACCTGTACTACTACTCCTTCGCTCTGCGCCCCTTCGAGCTGCTGCTTACGGTGAAATACACTTATTAGCGGGTGTTGCAGAACCGTATAATGGTATAATGCCTTGGTTATCGGGAAGAGGTATGCCCTCCCTGCGGTCGTGCATACCCGGACGGCATCCCACAACGAAAAGGCATCCGGAGAAAGCCGACGATACAGGCCGGCTAACTTTAATAGACGGCTTTCTACAAATGCCTTATCTCTTTTTTATACATTTACCGGGCATGCCCGCGCTTCGGTAATACCTACGCGCGTGCATACCCGGCTACGAGTTTACAGGCTTCCTGCGGAAGCCATATTTCGGGAGTGTTTTGCAACACCCATTCAGAGCGTTGTACCTACGCCGATAAGGCATACATTGTTGCCTGCATCGTCGAGCCGGTATACAAAACCATTGCCGTAGTAGCTCTGAGTGTCTTCCATTTCGTTTAATTCATACTTCAGACCGTTTACTTTCTTTACATCAGAAACGGGGCTTCCTACGTGCAGGCCGTCGGTAGTGGAGAGTTCAGGCGATGACACATACATACCGCATACTTCACCTTTGGCGTTGAGATACACAAACAAGACATCCTGACCATCTTTCATGCAAGTTATTTCTTTTGTAAGTCCGGGATTAGTCATGTCATATTCCTGTGATAAGGATCTTGACTTTGTTGAGTCGTAAACTCCCTCAACCGATGCAGGAATGTCCTTTTCGGCCATACCTATAGTCACGGAAGGCAGACCCTCGGCGTTGAGGACCAACGCTTTGGCAGCCTCGGCGGCGATGGAGTCGGCTATAGCCTCTTCAGCCTGTTCCTGTTCTGCGGCGGTTACTGAATCGGCATTTGCACCTTCGTTTTCGGCGGATGCGGATTTTGAAGTACATGAAATACCTCCGAACACAGCTGCAAGAACAGCTGCGGAAATGAATAATTTTTTCAGATTTTTCATAAAATATCAGATTTTGAATTTAAGGTTAGCGGATTGAATCACCGTCATAGCTTCGCGCTGGCCTTTGTATTTGTTTGCGAGAGCAGTGATGTCAAAAGGTTTGGCAGAGATGATAGCGCTCTGCATTGCTTCTTCGTCAGACAACACACCTACACCACTGTCGGGAGTGCGACTCAGTTCCTTGCCATCAGGCGCATATTGGATTTTTACAAAAGCGTCCCCATCCTTTTCATATTTATATAATGAGTCGCCGTTACGAGTGATTTTTTCACTGAATTGGTGCATCAATTCACCCTTGCGGTTGAATGTGGCATATCCTCCCTGATAGTAAAGGTCTATGAAACCGTCGGTGAAGTATATACCCCTGAAGCTTGGGCTGATTTCTGTAGTTTCTATTATGAAAGCTACTTTACCGTCGCGGTCGAAGCAACCCGAGCGGTTGTCCTTAAGGATGAAACCCAACAGCCCCTCGCTATATACGCATGATAACGAAGCAACTTTCACACCGTCTACTTCCGAAGCGTTGAAAATCTCTTTGAGGTCGGCATCGAGTACGCTAAGGTTTCCGTCAAGATCACGCACCGGTATACGTCCTTCGTTCAGATAGCCTACTTTGAGATAGTTGGTGTCACCCACTTTCACAAAGTTGGTTCCGTCAAACTTATACACAGTTTTCACCTCTCGGCTAAGATCGGTAGATGATAAGGCTGCATAGTTGTTAACACATGGAGTCATCCCTGTGAACTTGTTTTCGCTTAAAAGGTTTTTAAGCGCATCTTCAAGTTTTTGATCAACAGCGACGGATCCATAGCGTGCAGGAATCAGATCCACTTGCGGCTCCTGACCCGATGAACCCGAGCCGGAACATCCGCTGAATATCCCGGCGATGGCTAAGATTACGAGTAATCTTAGATTATTAAAATGTTTCATGGTATTATTGGTTCTATTGATTGTCAGGGCAAAGAAAAGAACCAAAAAGACTCTTTGCACTGAATCGTGAAACGCTCACAATCGCAAAAATAATCAATAGCAATGACTTTTGCAACTGTTTATCTCGTTTTTAGTGCATTTTTTTGAGTTATGGTAAATTATTGGAAATTTGCGCGTTAACAATGCGTATTTTCTTCAATTTGACATTATTACATTTAGGGGGGGGAGGGGATGAAGCGTAGTTTATACACTGTGTGCCCGGGTGGTATATACCGCATCCTGCCGGATGCCACCTCATGACCGGCTACCTGCCCGGCATGCCCTCCCTGCGGTCGTGCATACCGGGTTACGATGAAACAGGCTTCCTTGGAGGAAGCCATACTCCCGATAACGAAGGTGTTAGGTGCAACTTATTACGAATTTTATCGCTATCCGAAAACCTGCGCTCCAAGAATATGACATCCGGTTGAGGATGTCTGTCCAACCGTAACCGGGTATGCACGACCGCAGGGAGGGCATGCCCGGAAAGGCCCATACAAGATATTGGCATCCGGCCAGGATGCGGCATAGGCAACAGCGCCATTCACCTGCGCTGTTTGAAGCTTGTTTAATACTTCTCCACAAGCTTGATGAATTCGGGATTGCTGCGCAGAGCCGACACGTTTATCTGGCCGTCGTTGTTGTGCAGCCAATTGTGCTTGTTGCTGTAGCCCTTTTCCATCGACTTTGATGCACATTCCAGAGCCTTGGCGGTATTGCCGCGCAGTGTGTAGTAGCAGGCGGCGTAGTAGTTGATGAGTCCGTCGTTGTCGGCCACATTGTCGGTGAGGTTTTCCATCCACAGGTCGGCCTCGGGTTCGCGGCCGAGATTGAGCAGTGCAAATCCGCGCAGCGAGCGTACATCGGCAGCCGTGTAGCCTTCAACATCGAGAGCCCGGCTGTTGAGGGTCTGCGCGTTTGAAGCGTTGCCCTGCTTGCTGCCCTGAAGCCATGCGCGCAGCAGATACACCTCGGGGTTATTCACATCGTCCATCGAAGCCTCGGCGAGCAAGTCAGAGGCCTGGCGGTAGCTTTTCTTATCCACATAGTTCATGGCCATTTCCTGAAGGGCGGCCACCGAAGCGCGGTCAACGGCCAGAGCCTTGGCTGCGGAGTTGATGGCGTCATCACCACGGCCCAATGCGCGCAGTATGCGGCTGCGCAGCACATAGTATTCGGCCACGTTGTCTACCTGCCCCAGGGCATTGTCTATCTGAGCCAGTGCTTCGTCATAGCGTCCGAGCCCGTACAGACAGCGGGCCAGCGAGGCATTGATACCATGATAATTATAAAGTTTGTTGTCGAGTATATAGCTGAAGTCGTCGGCAGCGGCACGGTAATTATAGTGAGCCTCGGCAATCATGGCGCGCAGATAGCGGTAGAGAGCGTTGTCGGGAGCGAGCTGCATGGCATTGGTGAGCGCGGTGATAGTGGCGGCATAATTGGTGTTACCATACTCAACGAGGGCGGCTACAGCGTCCTTGTCGTCAGATTGCAGGCTCAGAGCCAGGATAAGGTCATCGACAGCGCCGTTGTCGTCGCCTATCATCTTGCGCACTGACGCGCGGCGCACATAAACCTTGGGATTGGTGGGCGCAAATTCAACAGCCTGCTGCAAGTAGTCGTTTGCTGCTGAAAGATTATTTTCCTTAACGGCACATCGTGCAAGACCGAGAACAGCTTCCAGGGAGCGCGAATTGAAACGCTGCAGGCGCGAGTAGTCAGTGCGGGCGGCTGCATAGTCGCCAAGCTCAAATTCTATATTTGCTCTCAGATACACGGCTGCGTATGAATCGGGGTCGAGCGTAACGGCTGAATTAAGATCGCTCAGGGCCTCGTGCAGCTTGTGGGTGCGCTCGTAGATCGAAGCACGCAGCATGTATGCCTGAAAGCGCAGGTCGGAGTCGCTTGTCGGCACATATTTCAAGGCATTGTTCACATCGTTGAGCGCCTTGTCATACTCATTGTGGCGGTAATATTCATTTGCCCTGCGAAACCACACCATGTAGTTCTTGGGGTTTGATTGCAGTTCTTTATCGTATACCTTGATTACAGCGATAGTAATTGGATTGTCAATGACAGCGTGGGCTTCAAATGCCGGTGCGCATAATGTGGCGGCAGCTATACCCAATATAGCGTTTCTTAAGATTTTCATTATTATATAATTTTATGCAAAATTACAAATTCCTTGTCAGCGGTCAAAATAATTTTGAAAACAAACAGCAAGAAACGGCGGAACTTTGATACGATGTGTGGCAAAGTTCCGCCGTGAAAGTTAAGTATACAGTATTCGTACAGATTTCAAATTAAGTAAGCAGTGGAAAAAGTGTTTATTCTTTGATATTTATAATTTTTCCTGTTGCGTTGAAGTATGAGGCCATCAGGTGATATACGTCCTGAGCGCCGTACTTATCCATAAGCGAGTCGAGCTGCGATGCGTCCACATCGTCAAACTTGCCTTGGTTATAGGCATCGAGGATGGCATCGGCATCTTCATCAAAGGTGTCTTCGTTCATCCATGAAGCCATTACACCGCCATTATGGCGTTCTGCTTTTTCGAGGGCCTTGCCGGCCTGTCGGTAGCTGTCGACCACATGGTCAACTATTTTTTTAGTGTCGTATTTCATAATTATTTGATTGAGGGTTCATTTTCCTGAATATCAGGAGATGTGCGGTGAGTTACATTACCGCCTGTAGGTATCTGGTCAGCCGATTCCACGATGTTTACTTTATAAAGCACACATGCGTATGCCGGAGTCTTGTCTACAGCGTAGATGGGAGCATTGATCTGGAGGTTATAGCGACCGGGCTTCATGTCGGCGGGAATCTCTATGTTGATTCCGTATGGAGCTATCACGCTCTGGCCTATGAAACGTGAGTTCCAGAAGTAGGAAGCCTGTGTGATGATAGCCTTCTTGCCCGGCTCGTTGTTGATCACATCAACAGAGTCAACGGTCAATACGGTGTCGGTAGTGACATAAATCTCTCCGTCCACAAATTGTCCGCCTGATATCTGTATTGCGAAGTCTACGTTAGGTAAATCCTTCTCGTCGTCACAAGATGCAACAAAGAATAGCGGGAGGGCGCACACAAATAAATAGAAGAGTCTTTTCATAACAGTTTCAGTGAATTTTAGTTTGTTTTGTTAGTTAATGTCTTACCCACATAAGTATGAGTTCATTATCTATAACCAACTTACCCGAGCTAAAGTTCTGAAAACCCACAAAAAAAGCAGCGTACGCGGTAAAACGTACACTGCATATAATTCTAAATTGTCAAAAAGGTCAAAATTCTAAACTTTAAACTTTAAACTTTTTCAATTATGAAAAACAAGGTCTTGTCCCTCGGCGTCCACATCAATCACAATGGGATGTTCGCGGTCTACCTTCTGGGCGAGGATGTCCTTTGAGAGCTGATTGAGCACCAGCCTGTGGATAGCTCTCTTGACGGGTCGGGCGCCGAATTCGGGATCATAGCCTTCGTCGGCCAGGAAGCTCAGTGCCTTGGGCGTGATTGTAAGCTCTATGCCGCTCGATGCCTTGAGCATCTTGCGTATGCTGTTGATCTGCAGGCCCACGATTTCTTCAATCTCGTTGCGGTTGAGCGGGGTGAACATTATGATCTCGTCAATACGGTTGAGGAATTCGGGCCTTATGGTCTGCTTGAGCATCTCAAGCACGGCCTCCTTGGTTTCTTCCACAACCTTGGGCTTGGTCTCATCGGTCATCTTGGCGAAGTTGTCGCGGATGAGGTGTGCGCCCATGTTTGAGGTCATGATTATGATAGTGTTCTTGAAGTTTACATTTCGGCCCTTGTTGTCGGTAAGGCGTCCGTCGTCGAGTACCTGCAGCAGGATATTGAACACATCGGGGTGAGCTTTCTCGATTTCATCGAAGAGCACTACCGAGTAGGGCTTGCGCCTTACAGCCTCGGTGAGCTGTCCGCCCTCATCGTAGCCTACGTATCCCGGAGGCGCTCCTACCAGGCGCGACACGCTGTGCTTCTCCTGATATTCGCTCATGTCGATACGCGTCATCATGTTCTCATCGTCAAAGAGGTATTCGGCCAGTGCCTTGGCAAGCTCGGTCTTACCCACACCCGTGGTACCGAGGAAGATAAACGAACCGATAGGACGCTTGGGGTCGGCCAGGCCGGCACGCGAGCGGCGCACGGCATCGGCTATGGCGCGGATGGCCTCTTCCTGGCCCACTACGCGCGAGTGCAACTCTTCTTCGAGGTGCAGCAGCTTCTCTTTTTCGCTCTGCACCATCTTGTTGACCGGAATACCCGTCCAGCGCGATACTACGTCGGCTATATCTTCTGCGTCCACCTCTTCCTTGATCATGGCCTTGTCGCCCTGCATCATACGGAGCTGTTCCTGCAGCTGTTGGTTCTCGGTCTCCTTGGCCTGGATGCTCGAATATCTTATTTCGGCCACCTTGGCATAGTCGCCTTCGCGCTCGGCGCGTTCGGCGTCGAAGTTCAGCTGTTCAAGGTCTACCTTGTTCTGCTGAATGCGGTTGATAAGCTCTTTCTCAGCCTGCCATTTTGCCGAAAATTCCTTTTCTTCGTCGCGCAGGTCTGAGATTTCTTTTTCGATTTCCTTGACACGCTCGGGCATGTTCTCGCGCTTGATGGCCTCGCGTTCTATTTCCTTCTGGGCTATGCGACGGGTGATGTCGTCGAGAGCCTGGGGCACAGAGTCGATTTCAAGTTTGAGCTTGGCAGCGGCCTCGTCCACAAGGTCGATAGCCTTGTCGGGCAGGAAACGGTCGGTGATATAGCGTTCAGACAGCTGTACTGCTGCCACAATGGCTTCATCGCGGATACGCACGTGGTGGTGATTCTCATAGCGTTCCTTAAGGCCACGCAAAATGGCAATCGCGCTGAGCTCATCAGGCTCGTTGACCATCACCTTCTGGAATCGGCGTTCGAGTGCCTTGTCTTTTTCAAAATATTTCTGATATTCATCGAGAGTGGTGGCACCGATGCTACGCAGTTCGCCACGCGCCAGGGCAGGCTTCAGGATGTTTGCGGCATCCATGGCACCTTCGCCCTTGCCGGCACCCACCAGTGTATGTATCTCATCTATAAAGAGGATAATCTCGCCGTCGCTCGACTGCACCTCGTTCACGATGGCCTTAAGGCGTTCTTCAAATTCGCCTTTGTACTTTGCACCGGCCACCAGGGCACCCATATCGAGGGAGTAAATCTGCTTGGTGCGCAGGTTTTCGGGCACGTCGCCGCGCACAATCCTGTGAGCCAGACCCTCGGCAATTGCGGTCTTACCTGTACCGGGTTCGCCTATGAGCATGGGATTGTTTTTGGTGCGTCGGCTCAAAATCTGCAGCACACGGCGTATTTCCTCGTCACGTCCGATAACGGGGTCGAGTTTGCCGCTGCGGGCACGTTCATTGAGGTTTATGGCGTACTTGGACAGGGCGTTGTAGGTTTCTTCCGAATTCTGGTCGGTGGCCTTCTTGCCCTTTCTCAATTCTTCGATAGCGGCTTCAAGCTCCTTCTTGTTCAGTCCGGCATCCTTCAGAATGGCCGAGGCCGGCGAATTTACTTCAAACAGAGCCAGCAACATAGCTTCGAGGGCCACATACTCGTCGCCTTGTTTCTTGGCGATGTCGAGTGCCTTCTGCAGCACATCGTTGGCAGTGCGGCTCAGGTAGGGTTCGCCGCCGCTCACCTTGGGCAACGAGGATATCTCGCGGTCGATGGCATTGGTTACCGACCCTATGTTAGCTCCTATTTTCTGGAAGATGAACTTCACCAGCGAGTCGCCCTCGTCGATGACGCCCTTAAGAAGCGCTACAGGCTCTATGGCTTGAGTTGCGGCGCCGCGTGTAATCTCAACAGCCTTCTGGATGGCTTCCTGCGACTTAATTGTGAAATTATTAAAGTTCATGTAGGATTTAATATTTGGGTTGTTTTTTATGCGTGTATTTAAAAAGTCAACAAACTGCGTGCCAATTTGGTTTAATCACGTTTTTTTTCTAAATTTGCATATTAAATATGACCTGTTGGTTGAATTAAATTAGAGAATATTTTATCCGCCCAATCGGACGATGATTAACGAAATTGACATATTGCAT
>CAMTKF010000041.1 GCA_947072905.1 uncultured Bacteroidales bacterium | reverse complement strand
TCGGTGATTACACCCTTGACGGTGGCAGCGGCGTCGGGCACGTTTTTAATTACGCCCCACTCAACGCTGTTGGGCGACGCGTCGCCGGTGGCGCTGATTACGCCGTTCTCGTCGATAGAGATACCGGTACCGCCGGCCTTGACACCACCGAGGTTGTTGGCGTCGGCAACGGGCAGCTCGTAGGGCTTGATTTTGCCGATTTCGGTGGCGATTTTGGTGTCGGTCTCGGTCTTGGTGTAGACCTTTGACTTGATGTAGGTGAGGGCTGCCTGAAGAGCAGCAAGAGTTACAACTGCGATTTTGTTTGCCATAGTTTTTTGATGTTTAAGTTGTTAATAATTGGTTGGTTGATAAAAGGGTTAAGGTTCGGTGACGGGCGCGAAGATGTCTTCGATTACCTTGAGGACTTCTTCCTCGGTGGCGGCCACGAAGTTAGAGCCGCCGGCGTTGGTGATGTCCTGTTGCCAAGCGGCCTGAGCCTTGGCGTGGTAGGCCTGCATGGCCTTGGTGTAGGTGTCGAGGGTGACACACTTTTCCTGTTGGGTTTCTGCCATAGTTGTTTGTGGTTTTAATTGGTTAATAATATGTAGTTAATCCTTGTCGGGGTCTGAGAATAAATCGTCAATCACCTGCATAACCTCGTCCTCGGTAGCGGTGACGCATGAGCATCCGCCCGAGCCGTCTGAGCCGGTAGATTGTAGTATGGGCAGCACAATCACCTCCTCGTCGTCGCCCACATACTGCACCTCGGCACATGTAAGCTCGGTTTTGAGTACGGCGGTCTGTGCTATCTGTTTTAGGCGGTCGGGATATTGCTCATCGGGTATCTGGGCGATAAGCTCCACCTTAAGAGTGCCCGACAGCAGGCGGTGGTCGTTGAAAACCACACGTATGCGCCCGTCGGCAGTGCGGTGGCAGTTGTGGCTCACTCCGGCGGTGACGGATGCGGTGAAGGCTTGCGACTTGCTGAACGTCCAGAACGTAGCGGTCCAATCAAAATCGGGCCAGCCAATATCCTTGCCTGAGAGGTCTTTAATCCGCAAGTAGCGGACAAAATCTGATTTGCAGTTTACTTTTGACATATTGTTAAGATTAATTGTAACCGTCCCATGAGAATAAGTCGGCACTTAGCATTTTCTTGAAATTCAGCCAACGGAGTACGCCCGGTTCTAAGCGGTTGGAACGAATCCAAATTCCATCCGGAGCAAGTCGGACAAACAGTTCATCCTCGCCGTTGTTTATATCGGCATGAATCTCGGAACCCGAAACCTTGAGCTTAGCGTTGCCATCCACAAGCGTAACCTCGTCCTCCTTAACAAGCAATGCAGTTTTGCCCCAGACAGATACAAGGCCGTCATTACCGAGCTTGGTTTTGTTGGCCGTGGGTGTCGCCGAGCCTTTCATCGTGGCATTGCCGTGTACTGTTTGATTAGGGCTTTTACCTCCGGTAGATGAGGACGGTACAGCGATTTCGAGCGTATAGTTGCCCTCGTCGAGTATTGTTGTTATTTTGGTGGCAAAAGTAAACTCGCTACCGCTGCGTGTCATAGTCAGCGGATATGTTGCTACCACGATAGAACCCTTTCTGAGACGGGCTACTATATTGGCCTGCATTATCATTTGGCTGTCCCACCCGTTGATAGTGGCCGATAACCGCACATCCACATTGAGCGATGTGCCTTTGGTCACATTAAGTATATTGGTTGAGAGTGAGCCAATACTATGTAGATAAAATCCGGGGAGGGGCTTAATGCCGGTTGAGGGGTCTTTGCCCGGGTTGTAAAAATTAAGCTCAGCATTGCCGTTGTTGTAGTTGATAGTCTTGGCCGTTGCGCCGCTCAGTGTGTCAAGTGCGCCTACGGTGTCGTTGGTTATCAACAGTCGCTCCTCGTTGGTCGTACTGTCATACATGTGCAATCCGGCGCTGTCGAGTACAACATCATCACCCACCTGCATGCTCTCATGCTCGAAGCGCACGGTGTTGTTGGCAAAATATGCCGTACCGTCCTGTCTTATCATGGCCTTGGCCGCACGTATGGAGGTGGTATTTGTGGCTCGGTCTACCATCTCACCGCCGCAATAGAGTATTGGAGCGCGTGAGTATTCGGCACCCGATACATCTGTTACCGCGCCGTTGAGGCCGCCGTACTCGGTCCACTTGCCATTTACGGTGCAGCCCACGCGCACGCGGGTTGTCATTACCACGCCGCCGTTGATGTCGGTGTCCTCGGCAAATGCCTTGGTGAGGTAATCAATATCGGTAGGTGCCGGAGTCCACAGCGTGGCCACTGTGCCGCGCTCAAGCATCACGTTGCGCACACGTATGTAGTCGAGTATGCTCTGAGCCACACCGCCCACTACGGCGGCAGGGTTCTTGATTACAAGGTAGATATACAGATTTGCCGCGCTGTCGTCAAGGGAGGGCTTGAATGTGGCCGATACGTGTATGGTGGCGTCGCCAAGCGTGGCCTGCATGGGCAGCGTCTCAGAGTGGTAGGTCTTTACGCTGTCATAGTCGTTGCCGAAGCCTATGCGCAGCTCCATCGCGTCCTTTACGGCGCACTTGTAGCGCAGCGGCAGGTCGAGCGACAGAGTGTAATACTTCCCCGACTCAAACGATGCAAGGCCGGTGGAGTATTTGAGCTGATAGGTTACCTCCTCAGGCTCGTAGCTGTGGGTCTGCTTATTGTCGTCGAGCTTTGATTTGTAGGGATATTTGTAGCCGTTGGTGGCTACCACGTCCTTGCCGTCGGTGGTCAGCGCAAACAGGTCGGCATTATTCCAACCTACGATGCTGCCGCCCGAATTGCGGTAATATGAGTACACTGATTTGTCCCAGCCCTTTGCGCCCTGATTTGTGTTGTGTATGAGGTTGACGCCGCCCACCTCGTAGTCGGTCATGTCCTCCACCACCGGCACGCGCACCTCGGCCAGCAGGGCGGTGTCTTTATACAGGCCGAAAATCAGCTCCTTGTCGTCCTTGGCTACGGTTACGGTTTGGCCGTATGCCAAGTAGCCAACGGAGCTGTTTTCATCATCTTTACTTCTGACTTGTGTATAAGATACTTTAAGCCCCACATTGCTCCAATCGGCAAGCTCTTGGCGCGGGCTGTTGCCGGTGGTGCGATACACATGCACTCCCACACGCGCAGGGTCGGCCAAGCCCAAGGCACCGCGCTTAACTATGGCTGCCGTCGGCTCAAGGGTGTAGACCACTGCGGCCTGCCCGGCATCGCCCGGGGCGCCGTTGAGTACCTTGGTGACCGATAACGTTGCCTGCGCCGAGTACTCGCCGTATGTGGCGCTTATGGTCGCTTTGTTTACTTGGTTTAATATCTTTGATATACGTATCGTGTTGCCGTCTACCGTCAGACCGTCTGTGCCAAAACCGTTAATGCCGGTGAGCTTAATCCCGGAGGGCGCAACAGCTTCGTTGCCGCGATACAGGGTGGCTGTAATCTCTATGGGCAGGGTGCCGGCAAGGGGAGTACCTGCGGCATCGCACGGTACGGCCATAGCCGACTGACTCAGCACCAGCCGCAGGCCCGGGTCGCCCGGCGCACCGCCCACACCGGGGCGCACCTTGTAGACGGTGGCGCGGTTGGTCAGTATGGTTACAGGGTCGTCGCCGCCGTTGTACACCTTGGCGGTGACTGTCACCAAGGCTGTATCGGCACTCATGCCCGATGATTTTCGCACGCGGAACTCATTGTGCTGCAATTCTTCACCTGTGTAAAACTCCACTCCGGCGGTGGCTGCCAAATAGTACGTCACGCCCTTTTTGGTCTTGACGTCGTATGCGGCTATCTCCTTGTTGCCCAGATACGCCTGCACCGTCAGCACGGGCATATCCTTGAAGTCGGCGGTTATGTTGCCCTCGGCATCGCACTGCACGGCCAAAGCCGCGGGGCTGAGGTCGAGTCGGTAATTACCCTCCTTGTCGCCTAATAGCTCCTCAATGCTCTCGCCCGAGCTTACATGCAGATTGCCGCACACGTCTAACCCCGTAGCCTGATTGTAGTTGAGATAATGCTTGGCACCCTTGGAGCCAAGACGCAGCCACGCATTGCCCTGCTCATCGCGCCCAAGGGTGATGATGGCTCGGTTGGCCAGCGCAAAGGTGTCGATACCCGTGTACATCACTATCGAGGGCGCGGTGGTGGCCGTGGTCGATATTATAATGGCCGTCTGGCGCAAAGGGTCGTCGGCATTTCCAAGATGCACTATGTGGTCGCCGGCGTGCGGCTCGCTGACGCTTGCAGGGTCGTAATGCCCCGGGGCGTTGCTCAGCACGATGTAGCTGTACTCGCGCCCCTGCTCGTCGGTGCGCACCTCGTCGGGAGAGGACGGATTGCCCACCGCCACAACCTCGCGCCAATAGTAGGTGTTGGCCACGTCGCTGTAAGAGCCGTCGGCCTCGGGCGTGCCGAGGTTGAAGGTCTGACACTTGGCAAAGTCGCCTGCCTTGAACTTACAATGTATGCGCTTGCCGTCGGTGTCCTTGCACATATACCAACAGCGCCAACCATCGTCCACGGCCGACACCTCAGTACACTCAATGCCGCAACCCGGCGTAATAGCCAGCTCGCCGCCAATATACTCAGTCTCAGCCACTACAAGCGACTTAAAAAACGCCTTCTTGCGGACACGCAGAATGTCAGCCTCGATATTTGCATCACCATTGGCATCAATCCACGCCTTAGCCCCGGCAGCATCCGGCTCCCACTCGCCAACCTCCCAGCCCTCTAAGAAGTCAATGACCTCCCGGGCCACATCAGGACGGGTTTTGGAGAGGAATTCGGCCAAAGTCCTTTTGGCAGAAAACAAATTATAATCTGTCGGCTGTGTCTTGTCTCCGGTACGTATAATCTCAAGCAGAGCTGCGCCCATGGCAAGAGACAGTGCATAGGCTCTCGCATCATTCACGCTGTCCGATAGCTTTTGCATTGATGTGCGGCTCAGGGCATCACCAATCTCAATATCAATTTGCGATGGCAAATTTACATTGCGCGTGATTTTCGTGATCCTGCTGTCCCTGTATCCGGTTTCCGGGAAATAATACTCGCTCTCAAGGCGCACCCTGCGGCCCAGGAATATATCTGCCTCTTGCTCCTCTACCCATACATGATCCATGGAGCACTTGTATACCGCCACATCAAGGGCATGTTCGGTATTATACTGATTTACCGCTTCCAGGAACTCCTGCTCAGCCATGCTGTAATATTCATCAGGCATACGGATATTCCAAAGGATGTATTCATCTCCAACTTTGGGTATCAAAACTCCGCCCGGCAATTGGGTGTCATCATCATAAGGCCATATTGTAATCAGCTCAAACTCCTTTGTTTCGCTGTTATAATAAGCCTCAAAATAATATGTACCGTTATCCTCATTACCAAGACCGCCAAGTTCACTTCCCTCCTGGAACGATATTCTTTTTACAAGGTGAGGGATTTCATAATCGTTGGGGTCGAAAGTTAATGTATCATCTGCAAAATAGTATATTGTAAACAGCTTGCCATCATCTCCTTTTCTTTCCTCGGATCTCACTCTGCTCACCTTGCCTGTCCTGCGCGGATAGATATGGGCAAATGCGGCTGCTTCATAATGGTCTACTCTGCCATATTTTTCTGCATTTACTTCCACGTATTTCACCCCGCCGGGCAGCTGTAGCCGTTTGTGCCCGTATTTCTCCACATCTATATTGCGTGTACTTCCGGACGGATACAGGCGGGTATAAAACTTAACATTATCTGCACGCGACGGCTCTATCTGTGTCAGACCTTTGTCATAACCCAGCACAATTTCCTCACCTCGTACACATCGGCTTATATTTATCGTGTTACCGTCAGTCCACCACTCGGCTTCGGTCTTTTCGGCCAGTTCCAGCAAACCTTCGTCACAGTACTTGCCAAAATAATCAATGGTGATATTCTCGGTCCCGGACACTATGCCTACTTTCCACTCGTCCTCGCCGGCGAGCCCTTCGTTCAGGCAGTTTACTATCATCCGGGCATGTTCATAAGGTGGCGCTGTAAGCGTAAATACCGGTTCATTCTCCCCGTCTACACGCTTGAGCACAAGCAGTCGCTTTAACTTGCTCTCCTTACCATACAGTTTGAGCTCATACCTCCACTCCATTGTCGATTTCTGCGCCGGCTCATAAGCCTCAAACGCGGTATAGCGCTCGCCCAAAAACTCGCAATAGTCGTCCACGTCGATATTTACGCAGCTGTGATTCGAAAAACCGAGGCTCAGTACTTTATCGCCCTGTATCTCCTCTGATTGTGTAGAGCTGCTTTCCGGCTCTACGGCCATTTTAAGCTCTCCTGCACGGTTATATATTTCCATATTAATAGCGTTTGAACCTTGTTATAAAGGCATTATACCGCCCTTAGAATGATGGCTCCGGCTCGCGGAACTTGACTTTAAAACTGCTGGCATGCACTCCCTCTGTCCACAGGTATGTCAGGGGCTTGAAGCTCGTGCTGTCTAAGTAGAACATGGTCATTGTCAGCCCCAGGCTCGGCAGCGTTACCGCAAGCCAGCCCTTCTCGCCTTCCTTCAGCATCTTTATAAATGCACGGTATCGGCTCAGCCACGCCTCTCTCGTTGGTGCGAATATGGCAAAGTGCAGCGTCACATCGCGCTCCTCGCTCTTCGGCTTCAAATCCTCCGAGTACTTCGTCCCGTCATGCTCCCGGAAATTTACTCCTATATGGCTCTTGGCTTTTGCCGGTGCCAATATGGCTGTAAGATTCTCACGGCCGCCCTTCTTCTCCTCGGTCAAAAAGGCTCCGTATTCTCTCCATATATCTGTACCGTTTATCAATACCTGTCCGTCAAGCGTTCCCATTTTATCTCGTCTTTATACCATCGCGCAGCATCTTCTCCACCATGGTCTTCAGTTCTTTTAATGTCCCGGCGCTCACTCCGGTGTTCTCTTCTATCTTTTGCAGCAGCGATTCCGCCCGGCTCATTTTAGCCCCGGTGTCCTCGGCTACCCTGTCTATGTTTGCCACATGTCCTTGCACACTCACCATCAGGCCCTCAAGTTTCGTGCCCTGGTCCTGACTCATGGCCGCGAAGGCTCCGCCTCGGCCCGTCTGGCCGCTGGCACTGCTCTCCGGCTGCCGCAGATCTATCCCGGCATTATCCAGCATCCCGGCTACCGACGTCAGTATCCCCTCAAGGGTCGGGATATTGCTGCCGTAGCGACCTATCAGCTCCTCGGTTAGATTGGCAACCTCGGCCATCAGGCTCTCCTCATTCAGTTTGCCCTCGGCATATTTCTCATACAGCGCCGATACATCTTCGCTGAACGAGCCAACCACCTTGTCCAGGACTATTGTCCGCAGCATGTCCGAGACTATCGCCCTGAACGTGTCTGAGGCATAGGCCTTGAACGAGTCCAGAGCATCCTTCCCGTTGTCAAACCAATCCCACAGACTGTCCACAAAGTTGTCCACTATCGGCTCATACATGCTGCTCACATACTCATGCAGCTGCTCTATGTATTCATCATACTTCTCTCGCAGCTCTATCAGTGCCTCAAGTGTCTCCTTTGTCTGGCCCACAAGTTTTCCACCATACTCATCAAGTATGATTTGGGCAAGCTCCTTGTTTATAAGTCCCTTGTCATCAAACAACTCCCCAAGGCCGTTCCTGCGCGCCCAGCTCTCAAGGTCTTCAGTCTTTTGCGAATGACCGCCTATACCGGTCCCCAGGAAACCACTGCTCTTTTTTCGGGTCTCTATACGCAGATTGGCTATGGCGGCTGTCATGCCTTTCTCATAGCCCCCTTGGCCCCACAGGTCGCGCCACTCGTCCCACCACCCCAGGATCGACAGATTTGCCATTACCCAGTTAAGTGCTCCCGTCAACCAGCCGCCACCGCTTTCGTTGCGGTATACAGCCTGTGCTTCCATCGCCTTGTCTACGTAGGCCTTATAAACCTCGTCATGGTAATCTCGCCACTGTTTCAGGTTCTTGAGACTGTCTTCCGCAAACCATGTATTCTCTTCATGGCGAGCCTCCATCACCGCAAGCCGGTACTCGTTTACCGAGTCCGTCAGGGCGTTTATCTCTTTTATCTTTTCGGCGTAGGCCTCATACTCCTTGAAGGCTTTGTTATTGCCAAGCTCGCTTATCTTTTGCAGCAGGCGCACAGCCGTTGAGATGATTGTCAGTATTATCGACGCTTTCTCCACCGCCGATACAGCTTCCACTCCCACCTTCTGCACCGTCTTTATGCCTTCTATCGTGTCACTGATAAACACTCCTACATCCATCACCAGCTCCACTACCTCCCCGGCCTCGCCTCCTATGGCATTGCCAAGTTCTTTTATCGCATCTGTCAACCGGGCCACATTATCCCTGGCCTCTTTCTCCGCCTTTATATAGCGGTTGCTTGCCTTGGTATGCTTGTCCTTGGCTTCGGTGTATTTTGCCATCGCTTCTCCGGCACTCAGGTAGCTCGCAGCCACTATCGGCTTGCCATTAGCATCCATACCCTCTACCTTTAGCCCCTTCAAGATCTTGCCCCCGTTGTTTACGATGTCCAGCTGCTTCTTTGCCTCCAAGAGCTCCCGCTGCGCTGCCGCCAGTTCTTCCACTCTACGGCTTAGCGCGCCCAGGGTATCTCGGCTGTCAAGCTCATCCATTATCCCCTGTATCGTGCTCGTATATTCGCGCATATCCTGCGGATCCAGTACACTCGCTGCCGTTCCCTTCAGGCGCTCAAGCTGCCCCAGCAGCCCCTGCAAGGTCTCATTCGAGCTGTTTCCCAGGTCCTCGTAGGCTCGCACATATTCCGGCGACTGACGCAGCACTTCCAGATCATGGCTCATCAGCGCCCGGCCTTTGCTCTTTATAGCTTCGGCTATCGACCGCTCTATCCTCGCTGCCGCTTTGCTGTCCCCGTCTTTTGTGGCTCTCGCACGCGCTTGCTCAAGCGCGGCTATATCTTCGTTATGCTTCCGCTCTATCTCAAGCCTTTTATCCGTATACGACTGATACTCATCCGTAAGTTCTCTATACAGACGCTCAGTATCTTTTTTACGCTTCTGCTCGTTAAGGGCGTTAGCATCATCAATGGCAGCCGACTGCTCAGAGGTAAGTTCGCTCCCAAGGCCGGCTTTTTTATTTTCAGCCTGCCAGTCGCTTTTTTGCTTGGCTAATGCCTGTTTCTTTTTCTCATACTCATCATTGATCTGTTTGAGACGTTTGGCTATACCGTCCTCCATGAGCTCGGTTCTAACCTCATCATTCTCCTGCTCTACGACAATAAGTTCCTGGCCGAGCTTGCGCGTGATTTCAGCAATCTTATCAGCTTCACGTTGAGCTTTCTGGGCTGCCTTTGATTCTTTTTCAGAGTCACTGTCGGTAATTGGCTTAGTTTTATCGTACTCTTTTTTTGCTATATCGACAGCATCTTTATATTCTTTGGCTTTTTTCTCAAATTCCTCTTTATTGATGTTTTGTGAGGTATTTGCTACAAAATCGTTATAAGTCTTTAGCGCATCCTGATATTTCTTTTGTGCATCTTTGGCCCAGTCTGCTGGACTGTCTGTTTTAAGATTACGACGGTTTTGCTCTTTTGTGAGTTTATCGAGCTGGAACTTCAGTTCATCTCTGGTATATGTACCATTAAGATTATCGCCTGCATGGGTAAGTTTTCCATGCGACGCTTCCATCACATCCATCCTCGCCATCAAGTTCTGACGACGCTTTATTTCCGCATCCAGTGTATCGTTGTCAACACCGGTCAGATTCTCAAAATAAGTATTTACCTCATCCTTCCGCATCCGGCCTTTAAGAGACTGACGCTTTTCACGGAGTAATTTCAGTTCCGATTCCTCCTTGGCCGACAAACCACCTACAACTTGAGTATATGTGTTGCCATAATTACCTGCACGGGTGATATAAGATACATTTGCGCTCTTGGTCTCAAGTTCGGCAATACGCTCTTCTACTTTTTCTAATTCGTTTTTGGTTTTAGTGATTGATCTCTGTCCGTCAAGGATAGCAATTTCCTCTTTAGCTTTCTTGATGTTCTGAAGAGCCTCATATTCGGTTTTGTATTTGGCGAATATATCCGGATATTTTTGCTCCAATTTATTCAGAGCTTCACGGCGTGCATCAGTCGACAGAGCTTCATTACCGGCGATGGTACATAATTCCTCTATCCTACGGCGGTGTTCCTCCTCTGCCTCAATGGTTTTCTGTTTCTGGTTCTCATAGTCCTCTTCAGCCTCTTTCATGCGTTCAGTTTCGGTCTTCAGTGAGAGATAGGCAACGCATAAACCTGCAAGCGCGGTGGCAAGCAGGACATAAGGATTATTAAGCATGGTCGCATTAAGCAATTTCTGAGCCTTCTCAGTAAGCAGCAGACGGTTGTAGTGTAATGCCTCCGCTGCCGTAGCCCAGCCCTTCATCGCTACTGCCGCCATCAAGGCTGTCCTGTAAACCCCGTATGTGCCTACAAGACCCAGCAGCACGCGGCCCACGCGCTCGTAATTCTCAACCAGATACGATACCCCGCTCAAGCTCTTGTTTATAAGACCTTCATTCTGCTGTCCAAGCTCGTTGAACATCATCGAGAAGGCGTCCTCGATGTTGGAAATCTGACCCGTGATCGTCTTTGACTGTTCTTCCATCAGGGCGCCGAATTTGCCACCCTTGTTCGTAAGGCCCTCGATTACTTTCTGCACCTCCGGGAACCCTACTTTGCCGGCTTCCACAAGGTCCTTAACCTGGCTTTCTGCCACTCCAAACTGCTTGGCCAGTTCGCCCAGCATAGGTATGCCTCGCCCGGTGAACTGGTTCAGATCTTGAGTGTACAGACGACCTTGAGCCATTGTAGTACCATAAAGGTACACGAGATCATTCAGCGGTACTGACAGACCGGCTGAGATGTCCCCGAGTCTTATAAGCGTCTCGTTAACCTTCTCGGCCTCGAATCCATAGGCAAGCAGTTGCTTCGCTCCCTTCGACACTTCCTCAAGGCCGAACGGTGTTGTCGCCGCTGTCTTTGTTAGCTGCGACATCAGAGCATTGGACTTCTGCGCGCTGCCCAGCATCGTCGTGAACGCCACTTCAAGTTGCTGAAACTCTCCGCGCGTCTTCACTATCTCCGATACAAGCTGCTTTGCCGCAAACGCCGAGGCAAGCTTGCCTGCCGTGTCCTTAAGCTTGCGTGCCATCTTATCGGTGCCATCCAGCTCCTTGCCTGCACGCTTAGCCCCTCGGCGCAGTCGATCTATGTTGCGTTCGGCTTCGCTAAGGCGTTGGGGCAGGTTGCCTCCAAGCAATATTTCTATTTGGACAGGATTCATGCTTTTAGCTTACTTCTGAAAAAATTTGCTACATCCGTGGCTTCTTCCTCGGCTGTTTTTGATGACTTGCCTTCCTTTCGCCCCACATACCGCGGCGCATCGCTTATCATCATTATCAGGGTTTGGTAATTTACTCCATACAATATGTGTCTTACACTCCATCCGGTGGCATCTGCTATCTGCCACACAAATCCGAAAGGGCTATGGGAGCCTTCATGCCGGCTCTTTAACTCCCCTCCGCTTTCCGGCTCAGCCTTGGCTTCATCGGATTCGTCCGCTCGGCCAATCTGATAATAGGTATAAAAGGGTCAGTCCCAAGCAGCGTCACAAATCGCAGCATGCACCCCAGCATATATTCCGGTGTCATACATTTGCGTACAATCCATGCCATTGGCCCCTCCAGCAGCCGCTGCGTCCACCAACCTCTGCACATTGTCACCGCTATCATCCTCGATATACTCTTGCCATGCTCGGCCAGAAACTGCATCTGTTGCTCTTTGTCAAAGCCCCACATCTGCTCACTGCTCACGCCCATATCGTTATATAGTCGCGATACTCGCAGCAAGCCCGCGAAACTGCATCTGTTGCTCTTTGTCAAAGCCCCACATCTGCTCACTGCTCACGCCCATATCGTTATATAGTCGCGATACTCGCAGCAAGCCCGCAAATGTCGGCCTTCGCATCGTTGCCCTCACTATGATGCGCCGCTTGATCAGTGGCAACTTCAATTCAAAGAGAGGAACGCTGACCCCCGCATCAAGCAGCACATCCGCGCTCTCTCTTTCTATCTCTTTTATGTTCAGGCTTTCCATCCCTTAACCCGGTGTTTAGGCATTGGCGCCTGTCGCCGTGTCTGTGATGCTGTAGGGCGCTCCGCCGTCTTCCGGTTTCTGTACCTTTACCTTGCAGCTTATCTTGGCTACCTCTGTCAGGGTCAGCTTGCCGCTCAGGTAGGCTATCATCTTCGCATTCGGTATGCTTATGGTCTGTCCGCTCACAAGGTCTATCACGGCCTCGCCTTCTACATTCTGTAGTTTGGCCGGGGCACTCCAGCCTGTCGCTGTTGCTGTGCCGCCAAGCACTGCCACCATATTCTCGTAGTTGAGCTGTATCAGGTTGAAGGTAGGCTCTATCGTCCCGTTCTTTTGTGCCAGGCTCAGTACCGGCGCATCCGGAACCTGCTCGGCCTCTACATCCACGCTCTCGGGCTCTTTGCCACCAAAGTCAAACGACCCCTTCTCTATGTAGCCCAATTCTTTGCCCTTAAAGGTAAATCGGCCTATGCCGTACAGAAAATTTTTGTTCATCCTTCTTATCTGTTTTTTATTATTATTGTTATTGTTGTGCCGGCCACTATGCCGGCGGCAAATATTGCAATGGCGGCTTTTATCGGCATTCCGCGCTCCTTGCTCTCTTGTTCATAGTGTGCCTCTTGCTCCTCCAGTGCATCCCGGGCGCTGTGGTAGAGTGCTGCATAATACTCAACCCACCTTTGCAGGCTGTCACAGCTCCCGGTGATGTATACCGTGTCGCCTCGTGCTCTCACCTCTACTTGCGCCCGGCCGCTGCGTTTGCTGTAGCTCGCTTCGGCCGGCAACTTATGCAGGCTGTCCACGCTCAGTCTTAGCGTCACTTCGCTCCGGGGCACACTCTCCCATCGGATTTCCTTGATCACGGCTGTTGTCGTGTCCCCGGTTGCGGTTATCTGCGCTGTCGAGATTGTCTCCTGTGCCGATTTCCTGGTTGAGACGCAGCTTGCGTCTGACAGGGCAATCATCAACATGCCTGCAATCATTAACTGCTTCAACAGCTTTGGCAAGTCTCGACATCGTCCTCTTGGTAGAGGCCATCTCTTTTTTTGTCGCCTGTAGTTCCTCTCGCGTTGCATTGAGTTCATCTTTTAGCGGTCTTACTATATTTTCTACAAGGATACGGGTGGCATTTTCGGTGTTCGTTATTCGCACCGTCTCTGCATCAGCCTCGGCCTTCTTTGCCTCTGCCTGGGCTTGTGCTGCCTCCGCCTGGGCCTTTACCGCTTCGGCATTGGCTTTGCGTACCGCGGCCTTTAGGGTGATCACTCCAAGCAGTGTCGCCAGCAAGCCTCCGCCCAGTAGTATGTTAAGGATTTCGCTGTATGTCATTGCCACTCGTTTTTATATAGTTACTGGTTTATACCTATCGTTTTGAGCCACTTCTGCACATCAAAACTCGGGCACGCCTTGGCTGCCACCTCGTTGTGGCCTATGATGCGCACATCCGGGAAGCGCCGGTGGAAGTCCTTCACATAGGCCTCCATAGCCTTGAGCTGCGCCGCGGTTCGGGTATCCTTGGGTTTCATCGCCCTGTCGCAGCCGCCGGCATATACCACATGTCGGCTGACCGAGTTGTACCCTTTGGCGCCATTGGTGATTTCCCATGGATCCACGTTGGCATCCTCGTTGTTGTCGACCATGCGCTCTACAGTGCCGTCAAGGTGGATAAGGTCGGTGTAGCCAACCTGTTTCCACCCACGGCCTCCGGCACTCACCGGGCTCAGGTGCATCCGCCGTATGTCGGCCGATGTCACCTCGCGCCCTTCCGGTGTAGCAGTGCAGTGTAGTACCAGATATTTCAGCTTTGCCATTACTCAGTTCCTGATTCCGGTTTCTTGGCATTGGCAGCCTTCAGAGCGGCCGAGAACTTCGGTGTGGCGCGGGTATCCATCACTACAAGCTCTTCGCCGAATGCAATGTTGGTGTCAGCAGTCATCAGCAGCTTGAAGAAATAGAGTTCCGAGGCGTTGGCATACTTGTCAATCTGTATCACGTTCTCGTCGTTTTGCAGGTTCACTGCGGCAAAGAAGTTGCCATCGGCATCCGGCGAACAGATCGTGGCTACAATCACTCCCTCGGGCCATGATGCTATCGTCTCGATGGTTATTCCCTTATAGCGCTTGCGGTTGATCTCTGTCTCGCTGGAGTTCTTGCTTTCGCGCTCGGTCAGCTCGTCATCGTAGATGTCGAAATCTTCCCCGCTCATTATGATGCGCAGATTGGGGCTCTCGCGCATCGCCTTGGGTATCGCTTTGCGTACTGCCTTCAGCTTGTCCAGCATGCTTGTGGCCTTGGAGCCGTCTACAAGGACATAATCCGGATCCTTGGCTGCCTGGGTCAGTACGCCGTTCATGAGTTTGTCGTCATCGTAGCCCTCGGCATACTCCCCGTTGACATAGTGATGGCCGAGCTCAAACTGCACCTGTTTTGAAAGTGCATCAAGCAGAGCGTTCTGTCCTTCGGGCGGAAGTTCACGGAACACAAGATTGCCTGTGGGCTGCCACTTGCGCCATACATACTCGAACTGGCGGGGGTTGAATACGGTAAATGCCATGAAGTCGTGTGGATTCAGTGTTTTCTCACTCCAGTTGAAGTCGCCCTTGGAATCTTCTACCGTCGGATTTTCCTTGCGCTTCTGCAACATCTTGCCTGTCTTCAGGCGCGGGATGCTCATGCTCTTCTCCACACCGGGGATGACCATGATAAGTCCTTTGCTTACGAGTTCATTACCCGTGGCGGCCACGGTCAGGATGCGTTCAAGTACCTCCCCGTTGTAATTGGTATTTTCTACTTTTATTGCCATTGCTGATAATGGGTTTTTGTGGTTATTATTTCTTGAGATTGGCTCGGATCTCATCCATGCGCTCTTCCCACGGGCTCTTGGCCGGGGTCTTGCCCGGTGCTGGTTCTGTGCTCAGTGTCTCGCTGAGCTTTACTGCCGGATACATGGCCGAGAGGGTCTTGTTGAGGTCTTCTATACCTACCTTTTTCCCGAGGTTGAGAAAATGGTCTTTCTGATCAGCTCTGATCTTCTTCGCGGCCACTGCTGCATCGACGGCGGCGGTGATCTGTGCCAGTTTCAGTGCTTCGTTTTCCTTTCGCATATTCTCTGCCTCTTCTTTCGAGGCATTGAGCTCTGCAAGTTTGGCATTCACTGCTGCCTCGTCTGCCGTCTCCGGCAAGCCCAGTGTTCGGGCGAGTTGCTTAAGTTCCATTTGTGCTTGGTTGTTTTTGTGGTTATTGCTTAGCAGGGGCAGGGGGCAGTCGCTCCCGTCACCCAGCGTTATTTGTGTTCCGTCCTTGCGCAGCACTATGGCATCATCGTTGGCACCGATGTCAACCACCGACACCTCATATATGCGGCTCTTTGTTACTGTAGGCCTCGTTTGCCCCTCAAGCAGATGCTTGGGATCTCCGCTTGTCTCCAGTACATCAAACCCTATGCTTACCATCCGCAGCGAGCCAAATTCCCACTGTTTCTTGCATTGCTTTGACAGTTCTGTGGCCTCGTCAAAGCACGGCTCTCCGGTTATCTCGCCGTCCTCTACGCGGATGTCTTTCATGTAGCCTATTACTTTGCCGCGCTCGTGCATATACAGCAGCAGCGGATTGCGCTCATATTGTGATACATCAACCCCTGTGGTCAGCACTCGGTATCCGTAGCTGTTGAGGCTGTCGTTTGTAAGTCTTACTCTTTTGCCCATCTATGTGCGATAATTGATTTGTTGTGCAAGCCGAATGTCGCGCAGCTTGCTCATGTGGATGAGCCGCCAACAGTGCGCTTGCGATTTGTCAGTGCAAGTTTACGCCGATAATTGCCTATGTTCCAAAAAAGTATGCAATGGTTGCACACTTCTGTGCAACCATTGCATACTTCCTTTGACTCATCCGCTTTTACTCCCACCTTTGCACCGTATTTAACCGGATTATCGCATAGATCTTCATATATGGCTACTAAGCAGGAAATCGAAAATAAGAAATCTTTGGCCCGGGCGCTGTTCATGTCCGGCATGGAAATGACTGAGATCGCCGACAAGGTTGGCGTCTCGCGCGTTACTGTATCTAAATGGTGCAATGCCGACGCATGGAAGGAAGCTCGGGCTGCCAAAAATATCACTCGCCAGGAGCTTACCAACAAACTTCTTGGCGTTATTTATAAACTGCTTGAGCAGATCGATGATAAAGACGACATTAATGCCGCCGGCCTCGCCGACAAGCTTTCAAAACTTGCAGCCGTCGTTGAGAAACTTGATAAAAAGGCTAATGTCATTGATGCCATTGAGGTTTTCATGGCTTTCTCGCGTTGGCTTGAATACCGCGCTGCAACAGACCCCGATGTAACTCCGGAGCTTATAAAGGCCATCAACAAGTATCAGGATAAGTATATCATTGAGTCTATGGGCTCCAACGCGCTCAAATGATATGGCTTCAGCTGCTGATTTGAAAAAAGCTTATGAGGAATGGAAAGAACATTGCAAGAATGTCCAGTCCATGACTCAGCTGTCTTTAAAGACGTCTAAGGAAACCCCTGTCCAAAAAGACAAGCGCATAAAATATCTGCTCTCGCACTATGATGCGTTCTGCGAATATTACTTCCCGCATTATCTCACAATCAAGGATAAGGTTACCGGGGCAGTGGTTCGCATTGCACATAATGCGCCTTTTCATTCCAAGGCGGCCAAGTTGATACGCGAAAATGCCAATCTCAAAGCCGTGTTCCAGTGGCCGCGTTTTCACGCTAAATCTACTCACATAGGCGTATTTATTCCTATATGGTTGATGGTTATGCCCGAGCCCCTCATTCATTTTATGGTCACCGTAAATGCTTCTGAGGATGGTGCTAAAAAACTGCTCGGTGACCTTCAGGCTGAGCTGGAATTCAATCAGCGCCTTATTGCCGATTTCGGCAAATTCAAAAATTTAGGTTCTTGGACCGACGGCGAGTTCAAGACTCAAAAAGGCATCAAGTTTCTCGCTGTAGGTCGCGGACAGTCTCCACGTGGTTTGAGGGAGCGCGAAAACCGCCCTGACTATATCCATATCGACGATATTGATGAAGACCGCCGTTGCCTCAATGAGTCGCTTATTCGCCAGGATGTCGAATGGGTCTGGTCTGCTTTGTTCGGCACTATGGATGCCGGCCGTGGCCGTTTCATAATTGTAGGCAATCTAATATCTAAATGTTCTGTCCTCGCTAATCTTGCAGCCAATAAAAAAATGCACGTCTCTATTATCAAGGCCGTTGACAAAGAGGGCAACCCCGTATGGCCTGATAAATGGACCAAGGAGGAGGCGCAGGACTATGCCGAGACTGTTGGTTACAGGGTATGGCAGAAAGAAATGATGCACAACCCCATCAACGCCGGCTCTATCTTCCGGCATGACTGGATCCGGTTCAAACGACTGCCCCGTCTGGAGAAATACGAGATGCTCGTGTGCTACACCGACCCTTCGTTCAAATCTTCTTCCGCAAATGACTACAAGGCTTCGCGCCTGTGGGGCAAAATCGGTACGGAACTGCATCTTATAGACTGCTATGTACGCCAAGATACCGTCTCCGGTATGGTGCGCTGGCTTTATGACTTGTATGAGCGTACTCGCGACCGTGTCGCCATATCTTTCTTTATGGAGGCCAACTTCATGCAGGATATTATTCTCGATGAGTTTGCTGCCGAGGGAAATCTGCGCGGTTATCAGCTCCCCCTGTTGCCTGACAAACGAAAGAAGCCCGAGAAGATTCAACGTATCGAGGCGGTATCTCCGCTTTGGGAGCGTGGCTACGTTTTCTACAATGAGGCTCTCAAGGATTCGCCGGATATGCAAGTGGGTATTGAGCAGACTCTTGCTCTTGAGCGCGGCTCAAGAGTCCATGATGATGCGCCCGATGCCGACGAGGGTGCCATTTGGTATCTGCAACGCGACACACGCCAAGCTACGTTTAAACCGGTGCTGGTCCCCAGACCGCGCCCCAAAAATTTATGGTAATGTTTGTTGAAGCTGAAGATTACAAGGTGGTCATCGGTGATGCCGCCTTCAAGATTATTTCTCAGGCCGACCCCGATACGGTCTTCAATGCCGAGTTTGAGGCTGTGGAGGAGGTGTCAGGCTATCTGCGCCCGGTGTATGATACCGAGGCTATTTTTTCTGCCGTCGGTAACAGGCGCAACAGGCTCATTGTCATGTATACGGCCGATATTGTGCTGTATAATCTTTCGGCCTGCCTCCCGCAGAAGATGGGCTCGGAAATCCGTAAGGAGCGTTATGACCGGGCTATCCGTTGGCTTGAGGGAATACAGGCCGGGCGTATTGTCCCGGATCTGCCTTTGGCCAAAGACTCCGATGGTAACGGCGCCACTATCGGTACTTCCTGGCACTCGGCGCCTAAACTCAATCATGACTGGTAAGTATGAGCAAAAAGAATAACCGAAAATTATCCAAACATCGAAAGGTGGAGGCAGAGAAACGCTCTGCCTTGATAATGGAACTGTTCCGCACTTCTGAGCGGCTCACACAAAGCGACATCGAGAAATGGCGCTCTGCCTGGCAGTCTGCCATTGATGTGCGCAATCCCAACCGACTCCGTTTGCTTGATATATACCGCGACGCTATGGTCGATTCTCATCTCTCGGGCTGTATTCAGCAGCGCGTCGGCTTCGTCATGTCCCGTTCTTTCAAACTGGTTGACAAAAACGGCGATGCCGACGATGATGCTCTGCACCTGCTCGATCAGGCCTGGTTTAAGGATCTCTGCCGTTATTGCCTTGAGGCTAATTGGTATGGGCACTCTCTTATCGAGCTGGGCGATGTCATTAAGGATGGTGACGGCTGCCCCTCTTTCAGCGGAGTTAAACTGATACCGCGCCGGCATGTAATCCCGGAGTATCATCGTGTGGTCACTCATGTAGGATATACTTGGCAGAGTGGTATCGACTACCGGGAGCGTCCCTGGGCCGATAAGCTTATCGAGGCCGGGCAGCCTTACGATCTCGGGCTGCTGCTCAAAGCTGCCATGCACACTATTCCCAAAAAGCATGCCCTGGTGTTCTGGGATAATTTCGCCGAAATTTTCGGCATGCCCTGGCGCATTGCCCGTACTTCTACTCGCGACCCTAATGAGTACCAACGTCTTCAGGACATTGTATTCAACGGCGGCCGCGGTATGGGTGCAGTTACAGGTATGGAAACGGAAATTCAGTTTGTTGAGTCGGGCAAGGGCGATGCTTTCAACGTTTATGACAAACGCATCGACCGCGCAAATTCTGAGATCTCAAAGCTCGTCATCGGCCAGACTATGACCATTGAGGACGGCAGCTCGCTTTCTCAGTCTCAAACTCACCTTCAGGTCTTTGAGAACCTTGTCGAGTCTGACCGCGACAAGCTCCGCGATATGGTCAACAATCAGTTGCTCCCGGTCATGGTTCTCCACGGTTTCCCGGTTAAAGGGCTGCGCTTCGAGTGGAATGATGCCGTTGACTATACACCCGAGCAGCAGGTGGCTTACGAGACCATGATTGCCGACCGATATGAGGTGGATCCGTCTTATTTTGCCGATAAATACGGCATGCCCGTGGGCGAACGGATTAACCGGATGCAACCCGCTCAACCCGACACCGATAATCAAAAGGAGGATGACCCCGGGCAGGATGATAAACGCCAACACTCTTTTTTCGATTAGGCCCCTCTGATTATGAGGGGCTGCACCGACGCTATGCCTCGCTGTTGGCCGATTTCCCGGATCTTGAGCAACTCGCCAAGCCCGATGATGAAATGCGGCGCAAACTGTCGTCTATGTTCGAGGGCATGATGCAATCTCTCTATAAAGAGGATGGCTCTCAGTTCCGCGTCGAGCTTATTGCTAATCCGGCTGTACAGGATTTTATCAACACTCATGCGTCTATCCTGGATTCGACTTTTGAGAAAGTTGAGATGTCCGATTTAATGCGCCGCCGTCTCACCGGCTCTAATTATATTTTCTCCGGCATGAAGGCTTTCCATGAGCTCAACGAGGCTTTCCCTTCGCTGCTCGATGAGAATGGTAATCGAAAGTCGTTTGAACGCTTTTTAAATGATGTTCAAACAATAGACAAAACATATAACTCAAACTATCTAAGGGCCGAGTACAATTTTGTTGCCGGCTCTGCCGAGATGGCTGCGCGGTGGGAGTCGTTCATGGAGGATGGCGACCGTTATAATCTCCAGTATCGCACGCAACGCGATGACAAGGTGCGACCGGAACATGCCGCCCTCGACCGCGTTACCCTGCCGCCTACCGATTCGTTCTGGGAGGAGTTCTATCCGCCTAACGGTTGGAACTGCCGCTGTACAGTTACTCAGGTGCGTAAATCCAAGTTCCCGGCTACTGACCACGATGAAGCTATGAGATTAGGCGACGAGGCTCTGCAACGCGATAAAAAAGGCATGTTCCGATTCAACCCCGGTAAAGAGGGCAAAACTGTCCCCGATTATAACCCTTATACTACCTCAAAGTGTCGCAGTTGTAATGTGCCAAAAGGCAAATTAAATCTTGTTGCGAATATTCCTAACAATAACTTATGTGCTGGCTGCTTGGTAGTGAGAGCTATGGATGCGTCATATAGTATAGTCCCGGATACAAATGGCAAAGTCCGTATTTCAAATAAGCATGGCAAACCTGAAAAAAAAGAAAACGTAAGTGTGGCAAGTTATTTAGCAAAAAAACACGGATGGTCTATTGATTTGCTTCCGAAAGATGATAAAGGGAAAAATGCAGACAGTTTTAACAAAACATTAGGTTACAAGCAAGAATATAAGGTTAATGGAACTGAGTCAGTTACTTCTATTGATAATTTAATCAGAAAAGGGGCAAAACAAGCTGATAGTATTGTTCTACGTATAGATTCTGATATATCTTTTGGTGATTTGAGAGATGCATTATCAAGCAGAGTATTGAGATGCAAAAAATTGAGAGAAGTAATGTTGGTTCGAAATAATTTGGATGTTACTTTCTCAAGAGAAGATATTATCTCTCCATATTTTAAAATACAACCGGAAGACTTCAAATGAAATCTTCCGGAGGCGGGGTTCAAAGCCTTTCGGCTGAGATCCAATGCAAAGTTAATACTTTATTTTCAATTTCATACAATTTAGTGAAATAAATTTATCCGGAGCATAAAAAAATGCCCCCGGCTTGTCAAAATAGTCGTCTCACTTACTTTTTAACATATAGCAACCATAGATGGAGCAGCCGGGGGCAGTATGCCTGTCCAGCTCCATCTATGGTTGCTTTTTAGTTCCTTTCGGGATATTCTTATAAGTGAGACTCCACAAAGTTAATAATTTTCTTTGACATGACACTATTTGACATATTAATTCTTAATCGTGAATTCATCGCGCGTCTGCGCAGCGCAGGTGGCTCAATTAATGATATTGATTATATCGACCTGTTTTTAGATTACAATAAAATGGCTTCTTCCGGCTTGAAAGTTTCCTATATTGTATCTACTCTCTCAAGTAAATATAATATTTCACAACGCACCATATACTCTGTGATAAAGCGTTTTAAAAATCCGCTGCAACTTTAACTCACGTTAATCGGGCCTTTGTTAACGCTTGAGCCTTAATATCGATAGTAATTTTGCTTCATAACCTTTCATTTTTCGTTATGAACAAATATCATTCTATCCTTTCTCACATTCTTACTGACGGCCGACGGCAAGCCAACCGAAAGGGTGACATTATCTCCCTGCTCAATCAGCAGCTGACTCTCACCCCGTCAGATCTGCTCGATATTTTCGAGAGCCACGGCATTGCCCGCCGTAAACTCCGCAGTGAGCTGTCGCTCTTCATGAGCGGCGAACGGCAGACAGAAAAGTACCGCGATGCGGGTATAAACTGGTGGGACTACTGCGGCCCGGTACTGGTTAACTCTTATCCTACTTACTTTGAAAAACTGCCGCCGCTCATCGAGCGTATAAACCGCGAGAAACGCTCTTCTAAAAATTACGTTCTCTTCTTAGGTGCAACCGGGGCAGAGTCCAATCAGCAGCCATGCCTCTCGCTTATTCAGTTCCAAATCGACAATGGCGAACTGGTGCTGACTGCCTACCAGCGCAGTTCCGATGCCAATCTCGGACTGCCCGCCGACATATACCATCTCTATCTGATTGCCCGGCAGATAGACTTGCCCCTACGCTCAATCACGCTCTACCTTGGCAACGTCCACATATATTCCAACAACATTGAAAGTACCCGCGCATTGCTCGCCGGGGACGACAGTATTAAATTTGAATTGAACGTATGAGCCAAATGTATCTCTCGGCGCCTCTCCCCTTTGTGGGGCAGAAGCGCATGTTTGCCCGCCACTTTGCCGAGGTGGTCAGCCAATACCCTGAAGGCTCTGTCTTTGTGGATCTGTTCGGCGGCAGTGGCCTTTTATCACATATCGCCAAGCACGTACGGCCCGGTTCGAGAGTTGTTTACAATGATTATGACAACTACAGGCTCCGGCTCCGGAATATAGAACGGACTAACGTGCTGCTCGACCGTATACGGCCTATAGCATCTGAATTCCCGCGGGGCACCATCATCAAGGGTGAGGCACGCCGGCAAATATTAACCATTCTCGAAAACGAAGAGCGGGAAGCCGGATTTCTTGATGTCATAACTCTGTCGACATCGCTACTGTTTTCAGGTAAGTACGCGCGTTCCTTGGACGAGCTGCGACGCGAGAACATGTATAGCAAAGTCCGCAAGACTGATTATGATCCATGCCATGATTACCTTGAAGGACTCGAAATTGAATCATGCGACTACCGTGTCCTGTTCGAGCGATTTAAGGATGTGCCCGGGGTGGTATTTCTTGTTGATCCTCCATACCTCAGTACTGACGTAAAGACTTATCACATGTGTTGGCGCCTCGCTGACTACCTTAGCGTGTTGTCTGTTCTTCCCGGTCACGATTTTATTTACTTTACCTCAAACAAATCTTCGCTTCTGGAGCTTTGTGAGTGGATGGGTAAAAACCCAACCGTTGGCAATCCGTTTGAGAGATGCATCCGCCGGGAGTACAACGCTTCATTGAATTATGCAGCCAAATACACCGACATAATGCTCTATACCGACCCGACTGCCCGACACAAGGCCAATTAAGGCACACACGGCGCCTGTGTCACGAAAGAGAGCCGCTACCTTTACTCGGTAACGGCTCTCTGCTTTTGATGCGACACAGCGCTTTTATCGGGCCGGATTCAGATGTCTGAACCCTATACAATGAAATGTCTCGATATTCTCTACTATTTCCTCATGATTGTGGTTGGTGCTTGAGGTGTCGATGTCAAAATCCATAAATGTATTTCCGCTAAGTCCGGCAAGCACTTCATGAATCTTTTCCAATAGTCTGAATTCTCCTATGCCGTCACCTCCTTTCCAGTCTGTCACCACATGCAGGTTGACATATATGTCGGCACGGTATTCAACCCCCGTAACAATTACATTCCATTTTATAGGCTGGAATTCAATGAACACCGCCGGGCGCTCCCATGCCGTTTCCTGCTCGATGAATTCAACATTGTGGTTCCACAGATCCACATGTTCTATTGCCCGGTTAATTACCTCGGCATCTGTCTTGTTGTCGAAGATAAACAGTTCATCGGCGCCGTTTATGCCTATAAGCTCAAGCTGTGCCTTGATCTTGCGATATAATTCTTCTCTTAGTTCCATTATCTTTAATGTTTTTTTGTTTTGCTTTTGCTCTCTTTGCATTTCGTACACTCCGGATCGTGAAGCACTCTTGTGGTGGTCCTTTGCCAATTCTGCAGTACAATCATATCATGCCCTTCATATTTTGAATGGTATTCATGTCTACTCGTTGTTTCGCATCCTGTAAATATCAACAGGCTAAGTAATGGCAGTACTCTTTTCACTGGATGTTAAAGTCTATGTCGTTGATATATTCGTTAAGGTTTTCCTCGATGATTTCACGCACTGCTGCCTCTACTTCAGGCGACTTGCCCAGGAACTGGCGTTTGGGTATACTGATCTTGGAACCCTCCTTCATCAGAGCCATTATTTTCCAGAAGTCTGCTTCATCACGCAGCTGCCGGTTCCGCTTGGTGTTGCGCAACGAGCCGTCTTTCTTGCGGCCGAACGACCCGGTGGCTGAATAGTATTTGTACCAGAAATAACGCTTCATCCGTTTGGTCACAACTATCTCGCCCCCCTCGTTATGTATCGCTGCGTATGGCAGCTCTGAGTAGAATGTTATGCTGTTGTCTGTGGTTTTGCTTTTGATGCTCCGGCGAAGGCTGCCGCTGTCCACCAGGATATGTCCGCCCGGGCGCGTGGGACTCCTTCGCCGCTCCCAGGCCTGTGAGAAGAATGCCTGACGCTCAAAATTCTGATCAAACTCATCCCCAAGTTCTACCTTGATGTCTTTAAGGATCAGCCTGAGCACTTGCTTCACCTGTTTGTCTATATTATTGCCCATTAGCGTATGATTTAACCGGTCAGTCCTCGATGGAATCAAACAGGCTTGGCATGTCGGACGCCACGACCGGGCTTTCAAGCCCTGCCGTGGCGTTCATTATGTTGTAAAAAGTGCGCTCGCTTATTCCATATACCGGATATATGTACCTGCGCCATATCTCGCGGTTTGACAAGCCGCTCCGGGCGTGCCGGTCATATATCCGGTTTATATCTGCGACGCGCTTCCTGTATGACATGCCGCGCGGTTTTTCCATCGTTATTCCATCTGATTAGTGTTCTCGGTCTCAGGAGTCAATTGATCTACTGCTGTCATATCCAGCGGAACATAGTGCCAAGCGCCCTTGC
Source organism: uncultured Bacteroidales bacterium (assembly GCA_947072905.1). GTDB lineage: Bacteria > Bacteroidota > Bacteroidia > Bacteroidales > Muribaculaceae > CAG-873. The sequence goes on along the minus strand of CAMTKF010000041.1, from coordinate 1,338 downwards.
TGTCCTTGTATTCCGCCCTTATGTAGCGTTTGGTCACTGTGGGCTGATAGCTTTCCTCGATGATGCGCACGCCCTCGATAAAGCGGTCATTGCCGCTGTCCTCGGCCATTTTGCGCAGTTGGAGTACCTTGCTGGCCTTTATGTTGCCCTGGCCGTCTCGACTGAGCAGTCGGAGTACGGCGTTCACAAGCGACTTTGTGGTTTCGTCACGGGCAAGGCTCTCTATGTATTGCTTTACCATGGCTATGCCGTCTTCAACTGTATCCCGGTAGCCGTCGATGCAGTTGACTCCAAGGGTTATGCGCTGGGTGCTGTCGCTGTTCGTGAAGGTGTGGCTGCGCTGATCATCCTTGGTGAGGCCCAGGATCTCTGACTTCATCTTGAGTATGGCATCGAAGTTGCCGAATATAGTATCCTTCACAGCCTTGATAGAGGCACTCAATTCCTTCAGCTGGGGTATGGCTGTGTTAATCTCGTCATCTACCATTGCAGCGTATTCCTCGCGCTGACGTTTGCGCTGCTCGGCTGCCTGTTTCTTTTCGTCCTCGGCTTTCCATGCCTCGTAACGCTTCCGCTCTTCTGCGGTCATCTGTACTTGTTCCATATTGTATTATTTGGTGGTTGATTATTGGGGTGTCATATTGTGAAGTCTATATCAAGCTTGTCACTCGCAAACTTGACTATTGCATTGCCTGCCCATACACAAATCTCGCTTATCAGCGCCATCGCTACAAGAGGTGTGACTATAAGCAGACATATACCGAACACAAGGCTGTAAAGCCAGTACAGGTATCTTGGTTTGCTTTCTATAAATCTGGCCGTTATTTTCATCGGTATGAGTTTACAATTTATTCAGTTACGAGTTCCCAGTCATTTGCGAATACGTCTGAGATTGACGGCACCCATGAGTCGGCTCGTCCTGTTTGTGAGTTGTAGATTAGGCACTGTGAGGTATAGTCGATGAATCCGGTGTGCTTCATCACTTGCTCTATGGCAGACTGAGGAAGCGACTGCATCTTGGGTATGATTGTGCCGTCGATGTGAGCCGGCACTTGCTTGAACACCATCAGTCCTTTGCCGTTCCAACCCTCGCGACGGACTGAGAAGCCTTTCTTCAAGAGTGTGATTGCGACACCGAAGCCAAACGAGTTATAACCACCGTCTCCGGATTCCATGCGAGTGAATCGAAGTGCAAGAGCCTGGATATAGTCGGTCATGGCCTCCATCTGAGCGACAAGCATTGCCTGAGTTGTTGAATCAAGGTACAACCGTCCGCGATAGCAGGTATAGCTTAAAAAAATAGCCGTCCGGATTTTGGGCGGCTATTTTTGTAAGGGT
>CAMTKF010000040.1 GCA_947072905.1 uncultured Bacteroidales bacterium | reverse complement strand
ATGACTGAATCAATATCTAAAATACATTGACAAGACTCTCAAAGACAAGATAAAATAAATTTTAAACAGTTTCTAAATACGCAGTGGCTCCCCTGCACTATTAAAAAAGGTAAAATTTAGTTGACATAACTTTTCCTCACTACCAAGCTACCGAAATAATTCGTAATTTTGTAATAATTATATCAAAACAATTATGGAAACAATCAAAGACACCGAATTCGGAGGCGAACGTCCGTTGTTCGCATCTCATAACCTCACTTTAGAAAATGTCACAATCCATGCCGGCGAATCGGCACTGAAAGAATGCAGCAATATCCACGCCGTCAATTGCAGATTTGAAGGAAAATACCCGTTCTGGCATGTTGACGGTTTTGTAATTAAAAATTGCCTTTTCACAGAGGGTGCCCGCGCTGCCCTGTGGTACAGTTCAAATCTTGAAATGTCTGACACTCAGGTTGACGCTCCCAAAATGTTCCGCGAAATGAAGCACCTCAAACTCACCAACGTACGCATTCCCGACGCCCAGGAAACCATGTGGCACGTAAGCGATGTTGTGTTGAGAAACGTGGAGGTGGCTCACGCCGACTATCTTTTCATGCACTCGTCTGACATAGATATCGACAATTACCGCCAGCAGGGCAACTATTCATTCCAATATTGCACAAATGTGGTAATCAGAAATGCCGAAATTGATTCAAAGGATGCTTTCTGGATGACCGATAACGTAACCCTGATAGACTGCAAGCTCACAGGCGAATATCTGGGATGGCATTCAAAAAATCTGCATCTTGTACGTTGCCAAATCTCGGGCACTCAGCCGCTGTGCTACTGCGAGGGGCTGGTGATGGAAGACTGCGAGATGGCTGCCGACTGCGATCTCGCATTCGAGGAATCATCTCTGCAGGCCAAGATCAAGGGTAATATCACAAGCGTAAAGAATCCCACTACCGGACGTATAGAAGCTGACAGCATAGACGAAATAATCATTGACAAAAATGTGAAGGCTCCGGCCGACTGTCAAATAATTACCGCTGAATGATGGCTTCAAGATTTGATGAAATTATCGACCGCCGTAATACCAACTCCTACAAGTGGGACACTACGCCCGAGGGCGTAATCCCCATGTGGGTGGCGGACATGGACTTCAAGACAGCTCCATGCATAATCGACGCTCTGCTCCAACGTGTGCAGCAAGGTGTTTTCGGATATACCAAAGTACCCGACGAATATTATGATGCCACGGTGAATTGGTTCAACAAGCGCCACGGCTGGTCATTCAGGCCCGAAAACATAATCTATACATCGGGAGTAGTACCTGCAATCTCAGCCATAATCAAGGCTCTTACATCGCCCGGCGACAAGGTGATTGTACAGACTCCTGCCTACAACTGCTTTTTCTCCTCAATAAGAAACAACAAGTGCATATTGTCGTCAAACCGGCTTATATATAATAATGAGTCGGGCAGGTATTCGATAGATTTCGATAATCTGGAAAAATTGGCTTCAGACGAATCGGCAAAAATCCTGCTGTTGTGCAACCCGCACAATCCTGCCGGACGGGTATGGACCAAAGACGAGCTGACTGCAATAGCCGATATATGCAAACGACATGACGTAACCGTATTGTCGGATGAGATACATTGCGAACTCACCTACAAAGATTATAAATACACACCATTTGCCACCGTGGCCGAAACAGCCGGTTGCAGATATGTAAGCTGTGTATCACCGTCCAAGGCTTTCAACATAGCCGGCTTGCAGATAGCCAATATCGTATGCCCTGATGCCGATATGCTTCGCAAAATAGACCGCGCCATCAACGATAATGAGGTATGCGATGTAAACCCATTCGGAGTTATAGCTACAATCGAAGCGTATACCAATGGCGCGGACTGGCTTGACGAACTGCGCGGATATCTGTATAACAACTACCTTTATTTCAGCGACTTTTTCAATAAAAATCTACCTGATTTCAAGGTCACGCCACTCGAGGGCACTTATCTCGCTTGGGTTAATTGCAGCCATCCCGGAATGAAGGCCGCCGAAATCGAGGAACTGCTGATATCCAGGGCCGCTGTTAGATTGAACGAAGGCTCGATGTATGGCGACGGAGGTGATGAATTCCTGCGTGTTAATCTCGCATGCCCGCGTCCTGTACTCGCAGATGTCCTGCCCCGTATAGCCCAAGTTCTTAAAAGCTTGAATTAGCGTTGCAAATGTTCCATCACAGTTCCGGCAAACGGACGTTCACCCACTTTCTTAAAGCCTAAGCGATCATACAGCTTTCGGGCTTTAGGATTGTCATAATCAACAAGCAATCCGAGCGGCTTCCCGCTGTCGACATGCGCAGCAGAGGCCGCTTCGATTAGTTTTGAAGCAAGACCTTGGCCGCGGTAAGCAGGAAAAACGCATAGTGAATCAAGATAAATCTCATCGGGCGAGGTTTCGTCATGCATATTCTCTTCCTTGATGCCCAAATACAGGACTTCATTGGCCACGGTGATAAAAGCCCTGCGCAGGAAATGCAATTCCTCGCCGTCATAGCTCACCACTACACCGGCAACGTTGCCCTCTTCATCAAGCGCCACAATACTGTTGCGATAGCTGTATTGTGAGTCGTCGCGGGCTGCAAGACGTTCAAAAGTCTTGTACACCAGCGGCAGTCTTTCTTTAGATCCGGCAAGATTCACCGCTATTTCTTCGCCTATTGCAGCTATCACAGCATCGGCTATAGCCTTGGCATCGCCACGACGGGCCGGTATTAACTTAAATTCGTATTTATTCATTTCCTGATAATTCTTTTGTTGATGATTTTGTGTTTTTGCAGAAGCTCTGTCGCCGCGTTGATATAGTCATTGGCAGCGTGGGTATAGCCGGCCATACGAAGACGCGATTCGTGCGACTTGATGATCAGCAGGGCCTTTTCACGCTCCATGGAACCGGGCGAAGTTGAAACCACAGCTTTTGCATCGTTTCTGCCGGCTTCCACTGCCGTGGGTATATGTTGGGTAACATTCTCGTCGGGACGGAATTCTGTTCCGGCATCATCGCTGCACCTCGAAAGCAATACAATTATCAAAAAAATGAAAATCAAAAAAATACCGACCAAAGCCGAAAATCGGCCACGATGCAGGCGACGTTTCGGTGATTTCCTCTTTTTTTTAGCTTTAGTTTTGTCTGCCATAAGTCTATATCTTCATATATTCGAAAACCTGATGACGGACTTCCTCCATAAGCCGGCGCGGGGTGGATGTGGCACCGCATATACCTATGGATGATGCGTTCATCAGCCACGATGCCTGCAGTTGCGAAGCATCGGCTATCATATATGTCCTGGGATTGACCTCCTTGCAATGGTTGTAGAGGATTTTGCCGTTACTGCTCTTAGTGCCGGCCACGAATATCACCACTTCATGCGAAGCTGCAAATTCGCGCAAGTGCCCCACCCTGCCGGCAACCTGTCGGCAGATGGTATCAAACGACATAAGCTTCACTCCGTCGGCAAGGCGATTGCTAATTTCCGATATCAGTTCGTTGAAACCTTCTACGCTCTTGGTGGTCTGTGAATACAGGGCTATATCGCGCGAGAAGTTTATCCGATCGAGATCATTCTTATTCTCCACAACTATGGCATGGCCCTCGGTCTGACCTACAAGGCCGTTGACCTCGGCATGTCCTGCCTGTCCATAGATTACAATCTGCGGCGCATCTGCATTGCCACGGGTTGAAACATACATCTCCTTGATGCGTTTTTGCAACGCAAGCACCACCGGGCATGTGGCATCTATGATTTCTATTTCGTTTCTCGCAGCCAGCGAGTATGTGGAGGGCGGCTCGCCATGCGCACGCAGCAGCACTTTCACGCCCCGCAACGACTCCATACCGGCATGGGTGATGGTCTTCAGGCCTTTTTGCTGAAGACGCTCCACCTCATTGGAATTATGCACTATGTCGCCCAGACAATACAGACTGCCTGATGATGCGAGTTCTGACTCCGCTTTATTAATGGCAGTGACCACGCCAAAGCAGAAGCCCGATTTTTCGTCTATCTCAACTACAGGTTTCATACCTCGCCGGCCGATTTCACGGCTTTCTCAAATTGGCTGAGCAACCAGCGGTCCTGTTCGTCGAGTGTCATCGCAGAATTATCCAGGTCTATGGCATCGTCGGCACGGCGCAGAGGGCTTTCCTCGCGTGTACGGTCTATGTGGTCGCGGTTCACAACGTTGGCCAGCACCTCCTGATATGTCACCTGACTGCCTTTTTCAACAAGTTCCTTGAACCTGCGCTGCGCGCGGGTCTCAGCCGACGCATTTACATAAATCTTAAGCTCGGCATCAGGAAATACGGTAGTGCCTATATCACGGCCATCCATTACAATCCCCTTCTGCGCACCGAAGTTTTGCTGAAGCGCAACAAGCCGGTGGCGTACCTCGGGAATAGCTGCCACGGGCGAAACCACGTTTGACACTCGCAGATGGCGTATATCCTGCTCTACATCGCGGCCATTGAGCATTGTGTGCTGCGAGCCGTCGGGCTGAATCTCAAAGTCTATGTTTATCAGGGGCAGAGCCGCTACAAGCGCTGCGGCATCTACATTACCCTCGGGAGTTACAAGGCCGTGCTCAAGTCCGTACAGAGCTACGGCACGGTACATGGCACCTGAATCAACATAACGGTAACCCACTGCGGCAGCCAGGCGGCGTGCCATGGTACTTTTACCCGATGATGAAAAACCATCAATAGCGACTATTATCTTTTTATCCGAGTTTTGCATTATCTGTTCAATAAATCGTTAAGGCTCAAAGTTAAGTTAAGCATAATTGTAGTAGCGCCGGTGTGCGGCTGGGCAAAGGCTATTCCGGCTGAGAACGCGCGCCCTTTGAAACCGCCGCCAAGCGACCAGCCCGAAAGGAAGCTGCGCGAGTATGTGGCCATATCGGTACGCGTCTTGTAATTATAGCCAAGTCCGAGATAGAAATTGGGACTGGAAACGAGATCGGCGCCAAAGACAAGGTGACGCATAAGGTTGGACATGAATTTGTCCTTGACCTGCGGTTGCGCGCTTTCAGAACCATCACCGGAGTCGAGATATGGCAGATGCCACTTGGTGAGGTTCCATGCCGTCACAGAAAAACGGACGGGGAAGTTCCCGAATATCTTTGACAAGCCAAGACGTATGTCGAACGGCAAGCGGTCATACGAGTGGTCGAAACGCTTGAGCTGTCCGCCCATATTTGCAAACACTGCTGACAGCGAAAGCTCCCGGTCGGGATCATAATAATTGATACCCACATCGGCCGACATGGCAAAAGCCGTATAGTCGGCATATCCGCTGTAGAGCATATTCACGGCTATACCGCCGCGCAGTCTGTCGGTGATATCATGGCTGTAGGCTCCGCCGAAAGCAACATCCTTGGGAGAGAAGTCGCCTACGACCGTACCGTCGGGCAGGGTCTCTTTCATGGAGCCGTATCCGAAATATCGCAGAGATGCCATCCAAGCACCGCGCTCACCCGCACTGTGGGCATACCTTATGCCGGCAAAGTTGCTGCCGCCCACATAGTGCATGTAATTCAGCCCTATCTGTCCGCTCATTTCCGCGCCAAGCAACGACGGATTCTGGTCCACCGTACTTATATCATCGTCTACAAGACTGATATTAAGGCCGCCCAAACCGTATATATGGCTTGATGAAGTGATATCAAGCCATGAGTATGCGCTGTGGTTCTCCTGTGCCGAAATACCTGCGCCACACAGCGCGGCAAGCACAAAAACCATTGACAGTCTTTTAATATAAAGGCTAAATTGAGTCATGATAAGTAAGCAGAGGAAAATAGTTTATATTATATGCTCCGACTTATGGACAACAGATTCAATACGATGAAGAGGGAGCGTAGCCGTAGCTACGTGACCGATGAAGATGGTTGAAGATGCGTTCATAAGGCAAGCTGATGATATAAACTATTTTTCATTGATTACTTATATATAACGCGAATATCGCCGGATTATTGCGCTGTCTGCAATCCGACCCGCTTGCGGTTGCGCATTATTACCATAGTAACACAGACTATGACAATAATCAGACCTGTGTACTGCATCAATGACATCCTTTCATCAAAAAGCACTGCTCCGAGAAATACGGCGGTAACAGGCTCAAACGCTCCGAGCGAGGCTGTCGCCGTACTGCCTATCTTGTCGATGGCGGCATTGGTACATAGCAGCGAGATGAGCGTGGGAAGCAAGCCAAGCCCGAACGCGCACATCCATCCCAACAGTGATTTGGGCAGAATAAGACAACCATTTACAGCGCACCACACGGCCAGTACGATTACACCCGCGCTGACCACCCAGACCGTAAGGCTGATACTGTCCATGCTGTTGACCGGCTTCAGCCTTACGCCTACAAGATAGAGCGCATAGCTGAGTGCCGACAGAAGCACCAGCAATATTCCGGTAGCAGTCACAACCGACGAACCCGAGGTCTCGCACAGCATGGCCACGCCACAGCATGCCCCCACAAGGCATACAAGCGTTATAATGCCTAATTGCTCACCGAAAAACATCGCCATAATAATGGCTACCAACAGGGGATAGACAAAAAGCAATGACGAAGCCACACCCACATCCATATACAGATATGAGGCAAACAGGGTGATTGACGACAATACCATCAACACCCCCAAGACCAAGGCTCCGGCCGCCTGACGGGGCGACTCGGCCAATTGACTCCGGCCATGCGTAAGCCGCCACAGCAGCAATACCACAGGCAGAGCCATCATATATCGCAACAAAAGGACCGACATCACATCGAGTCCTTCGTTATACAGGGGCAGTGCCAGCGCGGGATTAGTACCGTATGCCACTGACGCCAATACCCCGAGAGCATAACCTTTTATCTTCGAATTCATAAGAAAGGGCATTTTTATGATGCAAAATTACAAAATTTAATGGCTATTATCGTCAACCTTATAAACAAATATTGTTAAACCGAGAGTGTGTTTGAATTTTACACACATTTTTTTCATTTTTTATTTGCAAACTAAAAAATTAGTTGTACCTTTGCAAAAACTAAAAATTTAGTTACACCTTATGAAAAAGCATAAAGATAACCTGAAGTTAACCGAGAAAGAAAGCGAGATAATGTCGATGCTCTGGGAAACGGGCGGCATGTTTGTGCGCGAGATGCTCGAACGATACCCCGAACCCAAGCCTCACGTGAATACGGTATCGACAACCGTTAGAATCCTCGAGGAAAAAGGATATGTAGCCCACGAGCAGGTGGGCGGTTCATACCGCTACCATGCACTGCTGCCGGCCTCAGCCTTTGCCGGTAAATCATTTGCACGGATGATCAAGACATTTTTCATGGGGTCGGCAAGTGCAGCCGTATCTGCATTGGTCGAACAGGAACAGATTTCGGTAGAAGAACTAAAAGAAATTATCAACATGATAGAAAAGAAGGAGGACTGACCATGGGCACATTATTTTCTTACTCCATAATATCGGGGATAATGCTTGCATTGCTGTACATGACATACAAGTGCTTTCTGTCCTCAGAAAACCAACCGCGTTTCAATCGCATTACTTTGCTTGCGATATATGGCATAAGCCTGCTCATGCCCCCTGTCCTGATGCTTTATAAAAAGTTTGCACCCGAGGCGACATACGCAACCGGCAACATCAACATCGGAAAAATTGAAGCCATGACATTCACCACCCAAGCAGGCAGCGAAATCTCCATTACGTCGATATTGCTGTGGATCTATATCGCCGGCTTGATTGTATCGGTTCTATGGACAGCGTTTACCATATCGCGTTTCTACATTCTTGCACGCTCGGGCAATGCCGAGAAACACGATGACTACACTATAGTGTGGCTTGATGATACGCGCTTCGCTCCATTCAGCTGGTGGAAGAATATTTTCATGACTAAAGAAGACAAAGAAGACGATTTAAGAATTATCGAAATTCACGAGAGGGCACATATAGAAAACCGTCATTTCTACGACCTTGTCCTGTCGCAATTCGTGAACATAATATTGCGGTACAACCCCATAGCTTGGCTTATGCAGTCAGAACTTAAGGCTGTACACGAGTACGAAGCGGATCAACAGGTGCTCTCATCAGGCTGCAATCCGCGCGATTACCAATTTTTGTTAATAAAAAAAGCTGTCGGCCAGAGATTCCCGTCGCTTGCCAACAGCCTAAATCACAGTAAACTAAAAAAACGTATGACTATGATGTACAGTAAAAAGACGAGCACAGCTCGCAAAGCCCGCGTACTGACTCTGGTACCGGCAGCCGTTTTGGCTCTCGCGTTTATCAACGTGCCTGTGGTAAGCACTGCAATAAACGGTGTTTCGGCAACAACTGTCAGTGTCAGCACAACTGACGACAGCAAAGGTACTCAAAATTCTGCACCCGAACAAAAAGCAGAGAACAAATTACCCGACAAACTGCCCGAATTCAAGGGTGGTGACAAGGCGATGATGAATTTCCTTATGGAAAACATCCATTATCCCAAAGAAGCCGAAAAGGCCAAGATCCAAGGCCGTGTGACTGTCAATTTCAAAATCACTCCCGATGGAAGTGTGACAGACGTGGAAGTCATGAAATCAGTTCCCGGACTTGATGAAGAAGCAATCCGTGTGGTAAAAAGCATGGACAAGATGTGGATTCCGGCCTACGAAAACGGCAAAGCCGTAACCTGCACCTACACCCTGCCCGTCAGCTTCAAGCTTAAATAAGGCCTGAACAGTTAGAATCTGTTTTTCTGAAAAGTTAGACACACTTAAAAATTACTCTATGATGACCGTCGTTCGCTATTTTTTGCAACGACGGTCATTTTATTAAGTTTTTTATTACCTTTGTAAATATTAAACGATAAACAGGCTATGAATATTATTCTAAATATAATATGGGTGGTTTTCGGTGGGCTGATGATAGCCATTGAATATGCCATATCAAGTGTGTTGATGATGCTTACCATCGTAGGCATACCCTTCGGGCTTCAGACCATGAAATTGGCTGTATTGGCTCTGTGGCCTTTCGGCTCTGATATTACAGACGACAGCTGGCCATCGGGCTGCCTTGCAGGTGCGATGAATGTTATATGGTGGTTTGTAGGCGGCTTTGCCATAGCTCTTACTCACCTTGGCTGGGGACTGCTGTTCTGCATCACAATTGTCGGTATACCCTTTGGGCTTCAGCACTTCAAGCTTATGAAACTGGCACTGCTCCCCTTCGGTAAATCAGTAAACTGAGCGTCAGAGTATGCCAATGTGGAATCCGTGGCATGGCTGCCACAAGATCAGCGCCGGATGCAAGAATTGCTACGTATATCGTGAAGACGCCGCCAGAGGTACCGAGATTCCTTCGTCAGAAGTCCGCAAGACGTCATCATTCAATCTTCCGATGCGACGCGACCGCTATAAAAACTTTAAATACCCTTCGGGCACTCACTTCTGGCTATGCTTCACTTCAGATCTTCTTATTGAGGAAGCCGACCCGTGGCGCGCTGAAATTTGGAGGATTATAAAGCTGCGCAGCGATTGCACGTTCACTTTCCTTACCAAGCGCATCGACAGGCTTGAAAAATGCCTGCCGCCCGACTGGGGCGACGGATACGACAATGTCAACATAGGATGCACTGCAGAGAATCAGGACCGCGCCGACTATCGCTTGCCAATTTTTCTTTCGTTGCCCATCAAACACCGAATGATAATGATAGAACCGATGCTCACACAGGTAAACCTGCGCCAATACCTCAACCCTGCATTGATAGAAAGCGTGGCCGTAGGCGGCGAATCAGGCAAATACGCCCGGCCATTGAATTATGATTGGGTGCTTGATGTTCACTCGCAATGTATCGAAGCACAAATACCCTTCAGTTTTCATCAAACCGGCTCATACCTCATAAAAGACGGCCGACAATACCACATACCCCGCCAACACCAACACGACCAGGCAAGAAAAGCCGGACTTGACACGTTTTGATATAAAAGAAATAAAAACGGAGAATGTCAATCGGCATCCTCCGTTTTTAACAATATCTTTTTATCTTATTTCGACTGAATGAAGTGGGTGCGCAGGGTCGGTTCGTATGTGGGCTTGTTGATGTTGTTTTGCTCTCCGTTCTTAATACAACGCAGCATCCAGGCCATATTTTGACCGAGGGTGCGCATTGTCTGGAGTCCTTCCTCATCCTTGCGGACATCATCGGGAGTGAAGCCGTGCACCGAGTTCCAATATTGCGATGAAACCACAGGCATATTGCAGATGGTAAAGAACTGATTGAGCGACTCAAATGTGGCTGAAGCACCTCCACGGCGACATGACACCACTGACGCGCCCAATTTGCCGGCCATTTCATCCTGCTTGCAAAAGAACAGACGCTGCGCAAACGATAATATCTGCCCTGTGGGATTGCTGTAATATACGGGTGAACCGAGGATTATGGCATCAAACTCGTCAAGTCGAGCCTGCAATTGGCGTACTATATCGTCGCGGAAACAGTGTCCTGTCTCAAAGCACTTCATACATGCTATACAACCGGCTACGGGCTTTTTGCCGAGATATACAAGCTCTGTCTTGATATCGTGCTTGTGCAGTGTGTCGGCCACTTCAGAGAGAGCCGTATATGTGCAGCCGTGCTCATTAGGACTGCCGTTTACAAGTAGTACTTTCATATTCAGAATTTTTCAGCAATAGCGGCTGCCTGTGCGCAACCGTCGGTTTTTCCATAAAACCTTATTTCTTTATTGTGTTTGAGTTTTGGTTGTAAGCCTTGGCCACACATTTCCATTCGCCGTTGAGTTTGAGCAGAAGCAGGAAGTCGGTGAAGTCGATGCGGCCGCCCCACCCCTCTTCGAGTACACGTACCACAGCCACGGTTTCTTCTACGGCAAGGACATCAATGCGAGCCTTGAAGTTGTCACCGGCGCCTACGGTATCTACATTACGGTAGAACTGCTCGATAGAGCCATGTTCCAATACTCCGTCGAGCATGCCAAAGAGTACAGCATCATCTGTAAACAGCTGCTTGGCGTATGTGCTGTTTCCCTCGGCAACACTTTTCACAAACTTTTCGGCAGCCTTGGCAACGGCTTCATATTCTTTTATTTCGTCTCTCATAATTGGTTGATTTTATAGTTATTATTTTCTGACTGCAAAGTTACAATCATATCAAGTTAAAATCAAGTACCGAAAAAATTTTCGTATATGGAAAAATTTTTCGGTATTCTGATTTTCAGCAATATTGACTAACTTTGCAGTGAAAAAATTATTAGAAAAATAATGGCATACGAAAAGAAAATACCTGTTGACCTCGATTGTCCGCTCAGACTCACCATGAGTCTTATAGAATCCAAATGGAAGTCATGCATACTCGACGAATTACGACCGGGCCTCCCCATGCGACCGAGCGAGATACACAAATGTCTGCCCGAAGCTGCTCCACGTGTACTTGACATACAGTTGAAAGAAATGGTGGAGGACGGACTTGTAGACAAAACCATCTATCCTGAATTGCCACCGCGTTCGGAATACATTATTACCGAATTGGGCAAATCGCTTCTTCCCATTATTGATTCCATGCTGAAATGGGGAGAGGAGCACATGTATCTCTTCGAGAAAAAATACCGCAAATGAGCATTATTCCGTAATTTTGTATTCAATTTGCAAATATGAGATACATACTTTTTTCATTAATATGCTTCCTCATGGTTTCATGTGTGAGTAAATCCAACAACGATATTCTCAATCCGGAACACGATGATATGACACAGAACTACAGCAAACAGGCTATGGAAGAAGACGGTATAATACGGCTGTCAAAAATTGAGGTATATCCTGAATATCTAAACGAATATCTCAAATATGCAGTTGAAGTGGGGCAAAGCTCTCTGCTTACCGATCCGGGCGTATTGGCTATGTACTCGATGCAGGAAAAAGAGGATTCGTGTAAAATCACAATCCTTGAAATATACGCCTCGCAAGACGCTTATAAGAAACATATAGCTTCTGATCATTTTCAGAAATATAAACAGGGGACTCTCCATATGGTGAAGTCTCTTGAACTATGCGATCAGATACCGTTGAATGAGCGCAGTGTATTGACCAATACGATAAAGCTTACCGGCAGGGATTAAGCATACACCGTAAATCCCATAACACTCTATGACAAAAGGATTCAGCTACCTAACCGGCTGAATCCTTTTGATATAAGGTGCCATGCGTTAAAAACATTTTAATAATTTTATTGTTATTAAATACAACACATTTTGCTTTTTAACTAATTTATCGTACTTTTGCTGATTGTTATCAAATAATTAACATGAAACCCAATCAATTATACTCGAAAATCAAAACATCTACAGGTAATAAGACGTTTGCACCATCAATTTTAAGAGGTATGAAAAAAATATGTCCCAAAGGTAAAATAGCTTGGTCTGCGATCATCCTTGGTATACTGATAATAATAGCTGTGGTGTATTTTACCATGCGTCCCAGGCAGCAGGCCGCCCAACTGCCTACGGTAGAAGTTGAAACCACCAAGACAAGCAGTGTTAATATATACGGAGAATACGTAGGCCGTATCCGAGCCCAGCAATTCGTGGAAATACACGCACGAGTGGAAGGCTATCTCGAAGCCATGCTCTTCAAGGAAGGCTCATACATACAGAAGGGTCAGACCCTGTTTATCATCGACCCTCGCTTGTATAAGGCTCATGCCAACAAGGCTCGCGCACAGCTCAACAAGGCCCGCGCGCAGGCTCAGAAAGCTGAACGCGATCTGAAACGTATACGTCCGTTGTTTGAACTGAATGCTGCATCGCAGCTCGACCTTGACAACGCCGTTGCCGCCTACGAATCGGCTATGGCCGAGGTTGTGGTAGCCGAAGCCGACCTTACACAGGCTGAGCTTACACTGGGCTACACACGCGTTAACTCACCCATTTCCGGCTATATTTCAGAACGTGTGGCAGATATAGGCACTCTTGTAGGTCCGAGCGGAGGCAAGTCATTGCTCGCTACCGTGGTAAAGAGCGATTCGGTACGTGTTGACTTCTCAATGACAGCACTCGACTATCTGCGCAGTAAAGACAGAAACGTAAATATCGGAGCTTCAGACTCTACACGCAAACGCAATTCGTTCGTCACCATTACCCTTGCCGACGGCTCCATATATCCATACGAAGGCAATGTTGACTTTGCCGACCCGCAGGTCGACCCCAAGACCGGCACTTTCTCTGTACGCGCGGAAATGCCCAATCCCGACCACAGCCTGCTCCCCGGCGAGTTCACCAAGGTAAAGGTTCTGCTCGACGTGCACGAAAATGCCATAAAGATACCCAACAGAGCGCTTGTGGTTGAAAAAGGCGGTGCTTATGTATATGTGGTACGTCCTGATTCGGTTGTAGAACGTAGATTTGTTGAACTGGGTCCGGAAATAGGCAATGAGACCATAGTTGAAAGAGGTCTTGCAAAAGGAGAGAAACTTGTGGTCGAAGGCTACCATAAGCTCACACACGGCATGAAAGTCAATCCTATAGATGCCGTTGTAAAAGAAGATGATCAAACCGAGCCGTCAAACAATTAATTGAGAAAGAAATCCAAACACACATTCAAACAAGATGAAGAAGAATTTTTTTCTTGAACATCCGATATTTTCCATTGTCATATCTATTGTGATATTCATTATCGGAGGTATCGGTCTGGCTCTGTTGCCCGTAGACCAATATCCGCAGATTGTCCCTCCGGTAATCAGAATCAGCGCCTCTTATCCCGGCGCCGATGCAAAAACCGTGACACAGGCTGTCGCCACTCCCATCGAGCAGGAATTGAACGGTACTCCCGGTATGATCTACATGTCATCGACAAGTTCAAACTCGGGAAGCTTCTCGGCATACGTTACATTTGAGATAGATACTGATCCTGAAATTGCGGCCGTTGATATTCAGAACCGTGTGAAGATGGCCGAATCGCGCCTGCCGGCTGAAGTGGTACAGAACGGTATCACCGTATCGAAGGAAACCGCAAGCCGCCTGATGACAATCACGGTGCAGTCAAGCGATCCTAAGTTTGATGAGGTTTACCTCAGTAATTATACCACTTTGAATGTATTGGACCCCATACGCCGTATTCCCGGTGTAGGCAGTGTAAGCAATGTGGGCAGCCGCTACTACGCCATGCAGATATGGGTGTCGCCCGACAAACTTGCCGACCTCGGGCTTACGGTGCAGGATATTCAGACCGCACTCAAAGACCAGAACCGAGAATCGGCAGCCGGTGCCTTAGGTCAGGCTCCGGCCACGGGAGTAGACGTTACACTGCCCATCATAGCCCGCGGACGACTTTCGTCAGTCGCCGAATTTGAAGATATAGTTCTGCGTGCCCGTCCAGACGGCTCATTGATACGCCTGCGCGATGTGGCCAGGGTGTCGCTCGAAGCATCGAGCTATTCAACCGAGAGCGGTATCAACGGCGGAAACGCAGCCGTACTCAACATAAACATGTTGCCCGGTGCCAACGCCATGGAAGTGGCAGAAGCTGTAAAAAAGGAGATTGCAAACATAGCTAAGAACTTCCCTGAAGGCATTTCCTACGACATTCCCTTTGATATGACCACCTACATATCAGAGTCTATACATCACGTATACCGCACCTTCTTTGAAGCTCTGATTCTGGTGATACTGGTAGTATTCCTGTCGCTGCAGAACTGGCGCACCACCATAATCCCCATTGTAGCTGTGCCTATATCGCTGATGGGTACTTTCGGGGTGATGCTGTTGTTCGGATTCTCGCTCAACATGCTTACTCTGCTGGGCATGATACTTGCCATCGGTATTGTGGTCGATGATGCCATCGTAGTGGTTGAAAACGTCGACCGTATCATGAATACCGAGCGCATAACTGCATACGAGGCCACAGCCAAGGCTATGAAAAACCTTGGTAGTGCGCTTATAGCCATGTCGCTGGTTTTGTGTGCGGTATTTGTCCCGGTAAGCTTGCTGCCGGGTATCACAGGCCAGCTGTACCGTCAGTTCTCGGTAACAATTGCCGTGTCGGTTATTATCTCAACTGTGGTTGCGCTCACACTGTCGCCAGTGATGTGCTCAAAATTGCTTAAGCCCGATTCGGGCAAAAAGAAAGCCAAGTTTTTCAGACGCATCAACCTTATTCTTAACAGGGGCAACAAGTATTACTGCAAATTGATACGTAAAGCCATAGCCCACCCAAAACGCATGCTCAGCACCTTTGTTCTGGCTCTGGTGTTTATTTATATAATGAATACATTCATGCCCCAAAGCTTCATGTCGCAGGAAGACCAAGGCTACTTCACCGTAGAACTTGAACTGCCCGAAGGCTCTACCATAGAGCGCAGCAGAGAGGTGACAGAGCGTGCAATGGACTTCCTCATGAACGATCCTGACGTTGAATATGTGTTGAATGTCACCGGATCGTCGACCCGCGTCGGCACAAATCCGGCATACGCTCAGCTGACCGTGATACTTAAGCCCTGGGATGACCGTCCGACCGCCGACATCAAAAAAATCAGGGAGAGAGTGCAGGAAGAACTGTCGAAATATCCCGAGAGCCAAGTATACATCTTCACCCCGGCCATTATACCGGGCCTTGGTAAATCGGGCGGGTTTGAAATGGTACTTGAAGCCCGAGATGACGCTACCTACGCCGACTTGCAGAATGCTGTCGACACTCTGCGCCACTATGCAGCCATGAGCTCTGCCATATCAAACATATCCACATCAATACAGTCTGATATACCTCAGCTGTACTTCAATGTTGACAGAGACAGGGCAAAAATGCAAGGCATACCAGTAAGCGACATATTCTCAACCATGAAAGCCTTTACCGGCTCAATATATGTCAACGACTTCAACATGTTCAACCGCATATACAGAGTTTACATACAGGCCGATGCCCCATATCGCTCTCATAAGGGAAATCTCAACCTGTTCTTTGTAAGAGGTACAAACAACGTAATGGTGCCTATCACATCGTTGGGAACTACATCCTACACCACCGGCCCCGGTACTATAGGACGATTCAATATGTTCAACTCAGCCACTATCTCGGGTGAGGCCTCAAGCGGCTACAGTATCAGCGAGGCTATGTCTGACCTCGAAGAAATCGTGGAAGAAAAATTGCCCGACAACATCGGTGTTGAATGGAGCGGACTTTCGTATCAGCAGAAACGTGAAGGCGGCAAAACCGGCTTAGTCTTGGGACTTGCATTCCTGTTTGTATTCCTGTTCCTGGCCGCACAATATGAGAGCTGGAGCGTACCGCTCGCCGTAATTCTGTCGTTGCCCATTGCCGGTGTAGGCGCATATCTGGGTATATGGGTTTGCGGACTTGAGAATAACATCTACTTCCAGATAGGCCTTGTAATGCTTGTGGGTCTTGTTGCAAAGAATGCGATTCTGATTGTCGAGTTTGCAAAAGAGGAAGTTGACAAAGGAGTTGATGCCGTGCATGCAGCTTTGACTGCCGCCCGTCTGCGATTCCGTCCTATAGTTATGACCTCGCTCGCATTCATGCTTGGACTGGTTCCTCTGCTTATTGCCTCAGGCCCCGGCTCGGCGGCACGACGCGATATCGGTACCGGTGTATTCTTCGGAATGTTTGTAGCCATCACCGTCGGAATTGTTTTTGTTCCATTCTTCTTTGTAATGATTAATAAAATTACCAACCGTCGTAAAGACAAAAACATTGAAAAATGAGCTATCAACGCCTGCTATATATAATTATCATTTTAAGCCTGTCGGCATGCTCGGGAGTGAAAAATCTCTCGCAGCCCGACACTTCCATGCCCGAAGTTTTTCACCCCGGCCAGTCGGCTGACTCCACATGCATAGCCGAGATGAAATGGTGGGAATTCTACACCGATTCCACCTTATACAATCTCATAGACAAGGCACTGAAAAACAATCGCGACTTGCTCAAGGCATACGCTCGTATTGAGGAAGCCCGCAATCTTTACGGCATTGAGAAATTGAATTACCTTCCTGATATCAACGGATTGGTCGGTGCGAATCATGAAACTAACAAATATGACGGACTCGCTACTACCAAAGACCCCGAATATGATCTGAAATTATCTGTAAACTGGGAAATAAATCTTTTCGGCGCATTATCATGGGCGCAGAAAAGCAGTCTGGCAAAGTATGAAGCCACTATCGACGATTACAATGCCATGAAAATATCGTTGATAGCCGAGACTGCAAGCGCATATTTCAGCCTTATGGCTCTGAAAAACGAGCTTCACATCGTGCGGCAGACCCTTGCTACCCGTTGGGAATCGCTTAACCAGGCTCGTCTGAGGTTTGAGGGCGGTCTAACATCCGAAACAGTGTACCAGCAGGCCAAGGTGGAATATGCCACAACCGCAGCCCTTGTCCCTAACCTTGAACGACAGGTGAAGGCTGCAAGCAATGCAATTACTTTGTTGATTGGCGAATATCCCCATGACATAATAGGTTCAGACAAGACAATCCAAACAATAGGCTTGCCCGAAAAGCTGCCTGCCGGCCTGACGTCGACATTGCTTGAACGCCGCCCCGACATAAAGGCTGCCGAGCACAGGCTTGCGGCTGCAATGGCCGATGTGGGGCTTTCATACGCAAACCGTTTCCCTAACTTCAGGCTTAACTTAACCGGCGGATTGGAAAACGACGGACTGGCTAATTTCTTCAAATCACCGTTTACATATATCCTGGGAAACATTACCGGAACTGTTTTTGATTTCGGCAAGAAAAAACGTAAATACAAGGCAGCCATCGCTGTATACGACCAAGCTAAATACAGCTACGAACAGTCGGTGATAAAAGCTTTCACAGAAGTGAATACCGCTATTGAGGCATACCGCCGCGTACAGGAAAACAGAGCTTTGAAGGCCGAACTGCGCGATGCCAGTTCAAAGTATGTTCAATTGGCTCATATCCAATATCGGGCCGGCTCGCTTAACTATATTGATGTACTCGACGCCCAGCGCCGGTATTTTGACGCACAGATTTCGGTCAGCAACGCCTACCGCGACGAATACCTCGCAGTAATAAATCTTTACAAAGTACTTGGTGGCGGCTGGTCGGCCGATACCCCTGAATAATTCGGATTATAAGATATTATACCCGCGCAACGGCATGTAATACAGGCTTGTTGCGCGGGTATGTTTTACTCTAAAGGATAAGGATTGCGTATGAATTCGGGATGAGGCGGCACGGCAATCGGGCGGGCAGGTACACCGCCTACCGTAGTTCCTGGAGCAACGCTGCGTGTAACTACCGCTCCGGCTCCTATGCAGGCTCCGCAGCCAATCTCTATATCGTCTACTATGGAGACTGAGGGCCCGACATACAGGTTGTTACCAATGCGGGCCGCATGCTCGGTGGTAGCGCCGACTGTAGTAAATTGTCCGAAGTTAACATTGTTGCCTATCACTGCGGTGCGGTTGATTATTAGTCCGCAACAGTGCTGTATGTATAGACCGTAGCCCACAGGTGTACGCGGATTAATGAAAAGGCCATAACCCCGTTTATAGCGTTTGGCCATCATGCGTGCCAACGGATATAGTATGCCCCGGCGGTGCTGAGCCAGACGGAACCAGAAGCTGAAGCCTATGCTTGTGCGGGTAAGGCCGCTGAGCCATATTCGCCACAAGGAGTCCATCCTGCCGTTGTGGCGGTAAGAATCAGAACGGATTAGCCGAACGCAGTCGGCATAGCTCTGCGGCCTTGGTATGGCTACATTTTCACCGCAAATGGTATATGTTTCGTAAATCATACCGCAAAAATACGAATATTTTTAATAATTTTGCAAATCACTAACCAATCTGATATCCGATGAAAAAGATTATAATACCATGCCTTCTGTCTACATTAGCCATTATGCAAGCCGATGCCGAAAACAGGAATACAGTCAACGATGGCTGGGCTTTTGCGCTTGATGACATTACGGCTGCCAACGAGACCGCTTTTGATGACAGCAAATGGCTCGTTGTTGACCTGCCGCACGATTGGAGCATAAGTTTCCCTTTCGACAAAAATAATCCGTCGGGCAACGATGGCGGCTACCTGCCAACAGGAACCGGATGGTACAGAAAGACATTTACTTTCAATCCTGATGATAATAAGAAACGTCAGTTATATTTTGAAGGCGCGTACATGAAAACCGATGTATATGTCAACGGCGAGAAAGCAGGTACAAATCCCTACGGTTATTCTTCATTTTTCGTTGACATAACGCCTTATCTCAAGACAGGAGAAAACACCATAGCCGTGCGCGTCGATAATTCGATGCAGAAGAATTGCCGTTGGTACAGCGGTTCGGGAATCTACCGCAATGTATGGCTTATTGAACAAGATAAAACTCACATAGCCGATTGGGGATTGAAGATATCCACCCCCGATACATGCACGGCAGTAGTCGCAGCCAATATAGTGAACGAAAGCAGCGAAAAGCGCAATCTTAAAATCAAAACAACTATAGCCGGAGAGACCAAATCGCAGGAACTAAGCCTTGCCCCCGGCGAGAGAAAAGAAATAAAAAGCACATTCAGAGTTGACGACGCTAAACCATGGAGCCCTGAAAGCCCCAATCTGTATACTGCCACTACCGTAATTGAGGAAAACGGCAAAATAATAGACGAAACCGCCCGTAAATTCGGATTCCGCACTATTGAATGGTCGGCTGCCGATGGCTTCAAGCTGAATGGTCGCCCTATCCTGCTCAACGGCAGCTGTGTGCACCACGACAACGGTATTCTGGGCGCGGCGGCATACGACAGAGCCGAGCGCAAATGCGTCGAACTGCTGAAAGATGCCGGATTCAATGCCGTAAGAACTTCTCACAACATACCCTCGGAAGCGTTCTTGGACGCTTGCGATGAGGTGGGGCTTATGGTGATAGATGAAGCATTTGACGGCTGGCGCGATGCCAAGAACAGCCACGACTATCATGAACTGTTTGATGATAACTGGAGCAAAGACCTTGATGTGATGCTCGACCGCGATTTCAATCATCCCTCAATTATATGCTGGAGCATAGGTAATGAAGTGATTGAGCGCGACAAGATAGAAGTGGTGACCACAGCCCGCAAGATGGCTGAACAATGTCGCGCCAAAGACCCTTTGCGTCCCGTCACATCGGCTTTGGCAAACTGGGGTAAAGTATGGGAAACATACGACCCTCTGGCCGCTCAACATGATATAGTCGGATATAATTATACTATACATGAATCGGAAAAAGACCATGCACGTGTGCCTGAGCGAGTTATGTGGCAGACTGAATCCTATCCGCGCGACGCATGGGTCAACTACCGCAAGGTGAAGGATAATCCTTATATCGTAGGAGACTTTGTTTGGACCGGTATGGATTATATAGGCGAGTCGGGCATAGGCCGCTGGTATTATAAAGGAGATGTGGAAGGCGAGCATTATCACCGTCCGCTATATCCTTGGCATGCTTCATATTGCGGAGATATCGACTTGACCGGACTTCGCAAACCCATCAGTCACTACCGCTCGATGCTGTGGAATGAAGACGGAGAACATTTATATATAGCTGTAAAAGAGCCTGATAATTATATAGGTGAAATAAAGACCACGCTATGGGGTACTTGGCCTACTTTTGAGAGTTGGAATTGGCCGGGACATGAAGGCAAGAACATAGAAGTTGAGGTTTACTCGCACTATCCCCAGGTACGCCTTTTTCTGAATGACGAATTGATCGGTGAAAACAAAACCGAAGAAATGAAGGCTGTATTCACCGTGCCATATAAAGAAGGTTCTCTACGTGCCGAAGGCATGGCCGACGGAAAGGTGATGGAAACCAAAACTCTTGCCACCGCGGGTAAAGCCGTAGGTATACGTTTGTCGGCCGACCGCAAAGAGCTTAAGGCAGATAAAAACGACATGTCGTTTATCATTATTGAATTGGTGGACTCCAAGGGCCGACAGGTACCCGTAGCCGATAACCTACTCAAAGTCACTGTAGAGGGTAATGCCGCTCTACAAGCCTTGGGAAATGCCGACATCAAGGATGAAGACCCATATTTCGACAATACTCATACAGCATGGAAAGGCCGGGCTTTAGCCGTAGTGCGCAGCAACGGTAAAAAAGGCAAAGCCACCGTAAAAGTGTCATCGCCGGGAATTAAAACCCGACAGGTCAGTCTGCAATTCAAATAAAAAGTAATCATTGAAAAAACAGCAAAAAAGCAAGCCGTTCCATCATGGGCGACTTGCTTTTTGCGTTCAGAACCTATATCAAGCTTCTAATATTTTCAGGAAATCCTGCTCCGATATTATTGGAATACCCAGTTTATTGGCTTTTTCGAGTTTGGAGGGGCCCATATTTTCACCGGCCAATACATAATCGGTTTTCTTGGAAATAGAGCCTACGTTTTTACCACCGTTTTTCTCGATAAGCTCCTTGTATTCATCGCGGCTGTGCAGCGAGAATACTCCGCTGATAACGAACGATTTGCCGGCAAGTATATCTGTTCGCTCGCCCGGGGCTTCCTCGGGCATAGCGAGCTGCACCCCGGCGGCTCGCAGTTTCTCTATATTCTCTCGATTTACCGGAGCTTCGAAATACGAGATAATGCTTCGGGCGATTCGCGGGCCCACATCCTCAATAGCTTCAAGGCGTTCGGCAGGCCAACTCATAAGTTCGTCAATGTTGTTAACCGCACGGGCTATCTTCTTGGCCGTAGTCTCCCCAACATACGGGATTGACAGTGCATATATGACACGTTCAAAGGGCACCTGCTTGCTGGCCTCAATACCATCGAGTACACGTTCGGCGCTGCGTGGCCCGAAGCCGTCGATAGTAAGCAGCTGTTCGTCAGTGAGTGTATATAAGTCGCTAAAATTGGTAACTAAGTTTTTGTTATATAAAGCGGCGGCGGTTTCTTCGCCTATACCGTCGATATTCATCATGCGTCGACCAACGAAGTGTTCAATTCTGCCTATAATCTGCGGAGGACAACCATACTTGTTGGGACATACCCATGCAGCCTCACCCTCAACACGCTCAAGGGCCGATCCGCATGCCGGACAATGGCTTACGAAAGCAACTTCTTCAGACCCGGGAATGCGCTGCGCAGTATCAACGCCGGTAATCTTGGGAATGATTTCACCGCCTTTCTCCACATAGAGCATATCACCGTCGTGAATGTCGAGAGTGCGCATTATATCCTCATTGTGAAGTGACGCACGCTTGACTACAGTTCCCGACAACAACACCGGTTCAAGATTGGCCACGGGGGTTATAATACCCATTCGGCCCACATCAAAGCTCACATGGCGCAGTCGTGTGAGCGCTCTCTCGGCAGGGAATTTATACGCAACAGCCCAGCGGGGCGACTTTGCCGTAAGTCCCAGATTAAGTTGCTGACGCAGACTGTCAACCTTAAAGACAAGGCCATCGGTTGCCACCGGCAACTGACGGCGGGCTTCGTCCCAGTACTGTATGAACTCGTCGACCTCATTAATTGTGTGCATGCGTTTCATGACATCCGACACCTTGAAGCCCCAGCTTTTGGCAGCCATCATGCAATCATAATGATTGTCGGCCGGAAGATTCTCGCCAAGCAGATAATAAAAATATGCATCAAGCCCTCGGCGTGCCACCTCCGACGGATTGAGCAACTTCATCGTGCCGGCGCAGGCGTTGCGCGGATTGGCAAACAGAGGTTCTTCGTTGAAAGCTCTCTCTGAATTGAGTCGCTCAAATGATGCCCATGGCATAACAACCTCACCGCGTATCTCGAAGTATTCGGGCCAGCCCGAGCCTGTGAGTTCCAAGGGTATGGAGCGTATGGTCTTAATGTTTTCAGTAATAACATCGCCTTTCTCGCCGTCGCCGCGGGTTACGGCACGCACCAGGCGTCCATGCTCGTAAATAAGTGAGATACCGGCTCCGTCAAATTTCATCTCACCTACAATGTCAACCCATTCGCCCGGCAATGCCGACAGCACACGGTCCATCCACGAGTCAACATCGGCAACAGAATATGTATTGCTCAACGATATCATGGGATAGGCATGCTGAACCTGTTCAAATCCCTTGGCGAGGTCGCTGCCCACGCGGTGAGTAGGCGACAGGGGATCGTCAAATTCAAGATATTGCGCTTCAAGACCCTCAAGCTGCTTCATCAGCATATCGAAGTCGTAGTCAGAAATCGCAGGATTGTTCTCTACATAGTATTTATGATTATGATCATTGATCAGCCGGCGCAAAGCGTCAATCTGTTCTTTTGGAGATGGCATATATCAGGACTCGTTTGTGACTTATTTAAAAAAATTTTTGCACAAATTTAATTTATTATTTCCATATTTCAAAGAAGTATTCTAATTTTGCAAAATACTTACTTATCATTCAAAGTGCCCATAAGGGGCGTTAAATTTTATTTAACAAAAATACACATGAAAAGACTGTACCTATTTACTTTTGCCATGACTCTTGCCGCAGGTATGGCAACCTCGGCACAGGTGGTGACAACTGAGCCTTCGCCGGTTCAGACCGACTCCAAAAACATAGTTGTAACCTTCCATGCCGACCAAGGCAACAAAGGACTTATGGGAGTTGGCGCCAATACCAAGGTATATGCACATACCGGCGTCATAACCCATACCTCAAAAAGCGACACCGACTGGCAGTACGCACCCACTTGGGGCGATAATGCGGCCAAATATCAGCTTACCTGGGTTTCGACCAACACCTGGACTCTGACAATTCCGGATATCAACACCTACTACGGCATCACCGATCCATCGGTAGTTGTAGAGAAGCTGGCCTTCGTATTTCGCGACGCCACCGGCAACAAGCAGGGAAAAACCGCATCGGGCGGCGATATTTTTGTAAATGTACTTGCAGCAGGGTTCCAGCTCGAATTCTCATCAGACCTCAGTTCAAATATCATCACAACCGATGCCGAGGTGAAGTTTACTGCCACCGCAACTCAGGCATCTGACATGCAGATATATGTAGGCACACCCGACAACACCATAGCTTCGGGCAACGGAGTTACTACCCTAAGCGGTACCACTTCGTTCAAGGAAATAGGCGATTACACCGTATATGCCGTAGCCAAGCACGGTGACGTGACCGAAACCAAATCAATTCAGATTACACGTATCAACGCTTCGGCAGAGGTTCCCTACCCCGGCGGAACGCCCAAGATGGGTCCGGTGCAAAACGCTGACGGCAGCGTTACATTCTGCATAGCTGCTCCCGCAAAAGAGAACGTAATGATCGTAGGCTCGTGGAACGATTACAAAGTATCTACAACCTCAGTTCTCAACAAGCACACTGCAGACGGCGTGGAATACTTCTGGGGAACAGTCAACGGACTCGAAGCCGGCAAGGACTACATCTACTACTTCATCACCGACGGCAACAAAGCTGTCGGCGACCCCTACGCCCGCCTCGTTCTCGATCCTTATAACGACCAGTATATACCCTCTACCGTATTCCCCGACCTGCTCCCCTATCCGTCGGCACACGTACAAAACACACCCGTGGCCGTGTATAATTCAAACATGAATGAATACAACTGGGAAGTAACCGACTTCAAAGGCGTACCGCAGAGCGACCTCATAATATACGAACTGCTTATCCGCGACTTTACCGGTACAGAAGGCAAGGCCGATGGCTCGGGCACCATAGCCGGCGTACTCAGCAAACTCGACTACATACAGTCGCTGGGCGTGAATGCCGTAGAACTGCTGCCTATCATGGAATTCAACGGTAATAATTCATGGGGATACAACACTAACTTTTATTTCGCTCCCGACAAGGCTTACGGTACACCCGACGACTACCGTCTGCTCATCGACGAACTTCACAAACGCGGCATTGCCGTTATCCTCGACATCGTATTCAACCAGAGCGACGGTCTGCATCCCTGGTACATGATGTACGACATTGCCAAGAATCCGTTCTACAACGGGTCGGCACCCCACGCCTACAGCGTATTGAACGACTGGAACCAGGATTACGCGCCCGTGCAGCAACAATGGAAAGACGCCGTGCAATACTGGATCAATGAATACAAGGTAGACGGATTCCGTTTCGACCTTGTGAAAGGTCTTGGCAGCAACTCGTCGTATGGTGCCACCTACAATGCAAGCACAAACACCTGGACCAATGTGACCGATGCCAAAACTAACGCTTACAACGCATCGCGCGTGGCCCGTATGAAAGAAATCCACGACGCCATACGTGCCGTGAATCCTTCGGCTTACTTCATCAACGAAAATCTCGCCGGTGAGAAAGAAGAAAACGAAATGGCTCAGGACGGCGAAATCAACTGGGCAAATATCAACGAGGCATCATGCCAGTTTGCCATGGGATTCAATTCCAACGCATCGCTCAACCGCTTCTACGCTCCCCTCGACAAGCGCACATGGGGCTCGACAGTAAGCTATGCCGAGAGCCACGACGAAGAACGCATGGCCTACAAGCAGGCCCGCTATGGCAACACCGGTGTCAAAGGCAACATAGCAGCCTCTACTCGCCGCCTTGGCTCTGTAGCCGCACAGATGCTGCTGGCTCCCGGCGCACACATGATATGGCAATTCCAGGAATTCGGAGCCGACCAGACCACCAAAAACAGCAACGGCGGCAACAACACCGACCCCAAGAAGGTGGTATGGAGCTACCTTGATAATGCCGACCGTGCCGGACTCAAGCAGTCGTATGCCGAACTTTGCCACATCCGCAAAGACAACGCCGACATGTTTGCCGAAGACGTCGACATAACCATCAACTTCAACGACTGGAGCTACCGCACACTTGCTCTTACCAAGGGCGACAAGGCCATCTATCTCTTTGTGAATCCGAGCGTATCGGCCCAGGCCAACATACCCTCGCCCGTTGATTTGTCAGATCCCAAATACAAGCTTCTCTCTGCCAGCTATAACACCACACCCCAGCCCACCAACGGCGCAGTGAGGGTGCCCGCAGGTGCCTACGCCGTGTATGGCACACAAGATATAGCCTCGGCAACAGATATAGCCGGTGAAGTGACCGCACCAGTAATCTACGGCGGAAAAGGTTGTATCATAGTCGAAGGCGAATATGAAGACGTACGTGCTTTCAACCTCGCCGGTATAGAAGTACAGCTCAACGGCCTGCAACCCGGACTTTACATTGTAAAAGCCGGCAACAACACTGCCAAAGTGATGGTTCGATAAACAACACATACACACAACTGATTTGACAAAGAGGCTGTCTAACAATCAAAGTTAGGCAGTCTCTTTTTTAGATTTAATATTGAGAGAATCAGGCTGCTTTCTT
>CAMTKF010000039.1 GCA_947072905.1 uncultured Bacteroidales bacterium | reverse complement strand
CAAATACAAAAAGTAAGCCCAACTTCTGCCGTTCAGGAAGTTGGACTCGCCTTTTTATGGTTTAGCGGACAGTAATATATTATAATAATGGTGGCGGGCTGTGTGGTTCGCGCTTCGTGTACTCATCGGGCTACTACGATATGAACCGTTATAATATGGCGTATGCGTCGTTGTCAAACACCTACGGTATGCCTGCAAGCGTACAGAACACATCGTCGGGTGTTGAAGTCACATGGTGGGGCATCAACAATCAGTTTGTGCGTCTTTCGTATGAGAGCAATTACGCCCAGAATGGTTCGCTGAACTATTATACTACCTTGAGTTTTGGAGTTTAAATGTTTGGTTATTAGATAGATATTAAGCGTAGAAAAGTCCACGCAAGCCTACTATGGTCTGCGTGGACTTTTCTGTATATAAGCTTTTTATGAGTACAGGAAGCGTTTGATAGATCGTTTGGGTGTTTTGGCAAATTCTTCCACCACAGTTTCGATTACGGAAACCTGCTCGTATGGTGCGACGAGTTTATTAAGCTCCTTGCGGTTCTGTTCCATGGCAGCCTCCACGTCGAGCGAGTTCATTTTGCGTTCTTTAACCTCATCGCTGTCGGGATATACGAGAGCCACAAGGTGTCCGCCGCGGTCAATCACCAGACTCTCTGCCACGAAGGGCATGTTGTTGAGCTTGGCTTCTATTTCTTCGGGATATATGTTCTGGCCGTTAGCCGACAGAATCATGGTCTTGTATCGTCCGCGGATAAAAATAGTTTTTCCGTCAGATCCGCCCAGATAGCCCATATCGCCTGTGTGCAGCCATCCGTCTTCTTCCAGGGCGCTTTCGGTGGCGTCGGGATTCTTGTAATAACCGGTCATGAGGTTTTGGCCATACACCATAATCTCGCCCTGGTCGCCCTCGCCGTTTTCCTTAAGAATCTTGCCCTCCATAATGCCGTTGAGCAGGTGGCCTGCGCTGCCGGGTATGAAGTGGCGCCAGGGTGTGTAGCTTATCAGCGGGCCACATTCGGTCATTCCGTACCCCACGGTAAACGGGAATTTGATGGTGTGCAGGAATTCCTCAACTTCAGGGTTAAGGGGCGCACCGCCTATGATAACTTCCTCAAACTGTCCGCCGAATGCTTCTACGAGTTTGGCTCTTATACGGCCATAAACGGCTCGGTCGAGCATGGGTACGGCAAGAATCCAGCGCATCTGTTTCTTGGTAATCATAGGCACGATCATCTTGCTGTAGATTTTCTCGAGAATCAAGGGCACGCATACCACCAGGTTTGGCTTAACCTTGGCCATGGCCTTGGTGAGCACCGAGGGGGTAGGGGTCTTGCCGAGTACTGTGATGTGTGAGCCAACAGCCAGTGGCACGAGCATGTCGAACGCACAGCCGTAGGCGTGGGCCAGCGGCAGGAACGACAGCGCACGCGACCCTGAGTAGTGCAGACGGCTCTCGATGCCAAAACCTACGTTGCCGGCAAGGTTGTCGTATGTGAGCATCACACCCTTCGAGAATCCGGTGGTGCCCGAGGTATAGTTTATTATAGCCAGATCGTCGTTGTTGCGCGAGTTGTATATGATATCCTCACGGCTGAAGCCCAGGGGATATATGCGGTTGAACTTACGGGTAAGGTTTTTGACGAAACTTGTGAGGTGGCGTGTACGTTCAGCCAGAATCTTGCGTGTGTCAAGCGACACCACGGCCTCGATCTGCGGCAGCTCGTCGAGCGACAGATGCTCCCAGATAGAATTGGCTACAAACAGCACCCGAGCCTCGCTGTGGCGGATGATGTTGGCGGCGTCGGCCGGATTGAAGTCGTTGAGAATAGGCACTATGGTGGTGCCGTAGGTGATTGAAGCCATGAACACGCATATCCATGTAGGTGTGTTTTTTCCAAGCAGCGCTATCTTGTCGCCTGTATGCAGGCCTGCGGCATCGAAAAACAGATGCAGACGGGCTATGCGGCGCGCAAGCTCGCCGTATGTCATGGTCTTGTCGGTTGTGAAA
Organism: uncultured Bacteroidales bacterium; assembly: GCA_947072905.1. Classification (GTDB taxonomy): domain Bacteria; phylum Bacteroidota; class Bacteroidia; order Bacteroidales; family Muribaculaceae; genus CAG-873. The sequence continues at coordinate 25,015 of CAMTKF010000039.1, read as the reverse complement.
TCAGATATGGCCGGTAGCGGGAAGTGGTCGATAAACGCTTCCTGATAAATATTCAGAAGGTCTGAGCCTCGTGTTGAGCAATGTGGTTTTTTCATATTCGATTAACATACATATTTGATTAACATACAGATGTTAATCTTTGTTTAGAACCGGTGGACAAAACAGAAGCCGCTTCATCGCATTGTTTGTGTCATGGCGATGAAGCGGCTTCAGGATATGCCATTAATTTAATCGTTGTCAGGATTGTATTCAGTCAATTCGGGTACACGCTCTGTGAGTGATTTGTGGATGCGTTCGAAAATACCGTTAATGTCGCCGCTTCCGTCAATCGAGTGGTACTTGCCTTCTCCCTGATAGTATTCGCGCAGGGGCGATGTCTGGGTGTGGTAAACTTCAAGGCGGTTTTTGATGGTGTCGATATTGTCGTCGGCACGACCGGTTTCCTTACCGCGGTTGAGCATACGGCGCACGAGTTCGTCGTCATCCACTTCAAGGCCGATAACGGCGTGGATTTTGGTGTTGCGCGATTCCAGCATTTTTTTGAGAGCCTTGGCTTGCTCTATGGTGCGTGGAAATCCGTCGAAGATCACACCTTTCTTCACCAGCTCAGGTTCTGAATCGAGCACGTGTTCAAGTACGCGCACCATGAGGTCGTCGGGTATGAGTTGACCCTTTGAAATGTAAGTGTCGGCAATTTTGCCGAGCTCTGTTTTCTCGGCTATATGTTTGCGAAGGACTTCGCCGGTAGAGATGTGATGAAGGCCGTATTTCGAGATAAGTCGTTCGCTTTGGGTGCCCTTGCCGCTGCCGGGGGCGCCAAAGATAACAAGGTTGAGCATGATTAGTCTTCCTTTAAGATGTAAATATCATTAAGGTTGCGGGCCATGCCGTTGAGGTCAAGGCCAAATCCTATAATAAACTTTTTGGGTATGCTGAAGCCTACATAGTCGGGGTGTACGTCTTTTTCTTCAAGAGCTTCGGGCTTGAAAAGCAGAGTGGCAACCTTGATTTCAGCAGGATTCTTTTCTTTGAGATTTTCAATCAGTCGGGCTATGGTATGGCCTGTGTCGACGATGTCTTCCACAACAATCACTGTACGACCCTCGATATCCTCGGTAAGGCCGAGCATTTCTTTTACCACACCGGTTGAACCTGTGCCTTCATAGCTTTTAAGACGGATAAACGCTATTTCAGCCGGAAGATTTTCGCATGCGCGGAACAAGTCGGAGGCAAAAGGAAAAGCCCCGTTCAGTACACATACGAACAAGGGCGTTTTTCCGGCGCAATCGCGCGTTATATCTTTGCCCAGCTCTTTGATGCGGGCATCTATGGTATCTCGAGTTATATATGGCTCAAAAGTGAGCCCTTCATAGCTAACTTGTTTCATTTGAAAAAATTTTCGCAAATTTACGAATAATTTCTAAAAATCGCAAGTCGCTTTTCGTGATAAAATCAATTTTTTTGTTGCCTGCAAGCTTTTAAAGCTCGTCGCATTCTTTGAGCCACAGTGCCGCCGATGCGTCGGAGGGCATGCGCCAGTCGCCGCGGGGCGACAGGGTGACACTGCCCACCTTGGGGCCGTCGGGCAGGCACGAACGCTTGAACTGCTGGTTGAAGAAGCGTCGCATGAAGGTGCGCAGCCACTTCTTGACAGTTTCATCGTCAAAGCTGCCCTCAAAGGCTTTGCGAGCCAGAAGGTATATGCGGCGTGGCGAGAATCCGTAGCGCAACATATAATATAAATAAAAGTCGTGGAGTTCGTATGGCCCAACGAGGTCTTCGGTCTTTTGTGTTATGTTGCCGTGTTCGTCGGCCGGAATGAGCTCTGGCGAGATGGGTGTGCCTATGATGTCAATAAGCGCGGTGCGTCCGGGGCCATCGGCCATACCGTCGGCAAAGTATTGCACGAGGTGCCTTACAAGGGTCTTGGGTACGCCGGCGTTAACACCGTACATCGACATGTGATCGCCGTTGTAGGTTGCCCAACCCAGGGCAAGCTCAGATAGGTCGCCTGTGCCCAGTACCATGCCGCCGGCCTGATTGGCCACATCCATCAATATTTGTGTGCGCTCGCGCGCCTGCGAGTTTTCGTATGTCACATCGTGCTTGGCGGGGTCGTGACCAATGTCGCGGAAGTGCAGGTTGACGGCGTCGGCTATGGGGATTTCGCGCGAGGTCACTCCAAGCGATTCCATCAGGGTGAGCGCGTTGGAATGGGTGCGGTCGGTGGTGCCGAATCCCGGCATGGTGATTCCGATGATGCCCTTGGGGTCGAGGTTGAGCGACTGGAAAGCCCTTACGGCTACGAGCAGTGCCAGGGTAGAGTCGAGTCCGCCCGATATGCCTACCACTATACATTTGCATCCGGTAGCACTGAGCCGCTTGGCCAGGCCGCTCTGTTGTATGTGTATGATTTCCTCGCAACGTTCGGCCAGGTTGGCTTTGTCGGAGGGTACGAATGGCCGCGGGTCTACGTCGCGCAGCAATTGCAGCTCGGTGCGTGCGGCTACATCGGGTGTCTTTATAATTGATGTGTAATTGCGGTTGAGGTTGGCACAGTCGGCAAATGTACTCAGGTGCATTCGGTCGCGGCGTATGGCCTCTATATCAATGTCGGCTATGGCATATTTGTTGCCGCGTGCATAGCGGTCGCTCTGAGCCAGGATGTGTCCGTTCTCGCAGATTATGTCTTTTCCGTCGAATACGAGGTCGGTGGACGATTCGCCGAATCCGGCCGAGGCGTATACGTAGCCGCAAAGGCAGCGGGCCGACTGCTGTTTGATGAGAGACAGCAGATAGGGGAATTTGCCCGTGATGTCGTCTGAGGCCGACAGATTGGCTATGATTTCAGCGCCGCCGAGTGCAAGCCCGCAGCTTGGCGGTATTGTAGCCCATAAGTCCTCGCATATTTCGGCGCCAACTTTCACCGATGCGGTTTCGAAAACCAGCCGGGTGCCGAAGGGTACCGGGCATCCGTCAAAAATCTCAACCGTGGTCATTTCGAGAGCTTCGTATGCCGGAGCGAACCAGCGGCGCTCGTAAAATTCATTATATGTAGGGAGGTATGTTTTTGGAACCACGCCCAGCACATGCCCGCGGCAGAAAGCGACCGCACAGTTGAACAGGCGTCCGGCGGCCAACACCGGCATACCGCAGAATACAAGCGGCAGCTCGGGCGGACATTCGTCGACAAGACGGCGCAGGCCGCGCACGGCGGCGTTGAGCAGAGTGGAATTATGGAAAAGGTCGGCACAGGTATATGCCGTTACAGACATTTCAGGAAATACGACCAAGTCGGGGGCTTCGTCCTTCAAAATCGAGAGCATGGAGAGCATATTGCCGACATTAAAGTCGACATCGGCCACTCTAAGTGCAGGCGAACAACTCGCGGCTCTGAAAAAACCGTTGTGCATATCGTTTAAAGAAAAAAATTAAGATACAAATTTAGCATATCTTTTCGACATTTTATAATTTTTTCCAAAAAAGCGCACGTCAATTGAAAAAAGAAGTCGAAAAAGCAGGATTATAACAAAAAAAAATCGAGAATTGTTTTGCAAGTTTAAAATTATAGCTTAAATTTGCGTAATCTTTTAAAGATTCCCGAAAAATATCTTTAAATCTGAACCTGATGAAATAACTAATCAATAACACTTTTAATCTATACCTGCACTATAAATCAGAGATATCATTCTAATAAACATAAACATAAACATAAACCAATTTAAACAACAAAAAAGTAACAATTAATCATGGAAGCTCAAAAGCCCTCCGTTCAAGCCGGAAAGCCCGCCGGTAAGAACAAGAAAGAAACAAAGAACGTTCCCGGTATCAAGAACGCATCATGGGTAATCCTCGTTTGCGCTATCGTATGCGTTTGCCTCTTCATCTTCTGGTTCGGTAACGACATGCACTTCGATGAAGACGGCCATCCTCAGAACCTCTGGGGTACAGTCTACAAAGGTGGTTTCATCGTACCTATCCTTCAGACCCTCTTCCTCACTGTAATCGTTATCTCAGTTGAACGTTGGTTCGCCCTCTCTTCAGCTAAAGGTAAAGGTTCTATCGAAAAGTTCGTAGCCGGTGTTAAGGCTTGCCTCCGCAAGAACGACATCGCCGGTGCCGAAGCTCTCTGCAAGCAGCAGAAGGGTTCAGTAGCTGCCGTTGTAGCTGCCGCTCTCGTTTCTTACAAGGAAATGGACGCCAACACCATCCTCACCAAGGAACAGAAGATCGTAAACCTTCAGAAGACTGTAGAAGAAGCCACCGCTCTCGAAATGCCCGCTCTTCAGCAGAACCTCCCCATCGTTGCTACCCTCACCACTCTCGGTACTCTCGTAGGTCTTCTCGGTACTGTAATGGGTATGATCAAATCATTCCAGGCTCTTGCTCAGTCCGGTGCTCCTGACTCAACCGAACTTTCAACTGGTATCTCTGAGGCTCTTATCAACACCGCCTTCGGTATCGCAACCGGTGCTTTCGCTGTTATCTCGTATAACTTCTACACCAACAAAATCGACAACCTCACCTACGCCATTGACGAAATCGGCTTCTCAATTGTGCAAACATTTGCAGCTACACACTAATCCCACATTTCCGAGTTTAAATCAAAATAAATAAAGGTAAATATGGGAAAAGTAAAAATTAAAAGAAAGAGTACGCTCATCGACATGACCGCGATGAGTGACGTGACTGTTCTTTTGCTTACTTTCTTCATGTTGACTTCGACCTTCCTGCAGAAAGAACCCACCATCGTATATACACCTTCGTCGGTGTCTGAAGAAAAAGTACCTGCCAACAACCTTGTGACAGTGCTCGTATCTTCTGCCGACAAGAGCGGTAAACTCGATGATCCATCAGCTGTAGAAGGAAAACTCTTCATTTCGTTTACCGGTGACGCCGACTCAACATTCTCGAGCGAAAAAATCCGCCAGATGATGCTGAAAGAAGCTATCACCATCTACAACGAGCAGCATAAGAACGCTCCGGTGAACCTCACAAACGCCCAGATCGCCGAATTTGGCAAAATCAACATGTTCGGTGTGGCATTCCGTGATCTTCCCGACTATCTCTCGATGTCAATCACCGAACGCGATAAGTTCCAGGGCGAGATGGAAAATCCGAAAGTCGGAATTCCAATCGACGGCAACAAGAACCGCGACGGTCGTCTCAACGACTTCCAGGTTTGGCTCAAGGCTATCTACAACGTAGCCCAGCAGATCAACTCTGAACAGACCGCAGGTATGACACCCGAAGAAGCAAAGGCAGTACAGAACCTCTACGGTGCACTGATGCGTCAGGGCGAAGGTATCGCCGTCAAGGCCGATAAGGACACCCCCTTCACCACCGTACAGCAAGTCTTTGACAACCTCCAGACCATGAAGCTCAACAAATTCAGCCTCATGACTGCCCTCAAATCTGAAGATGAACCCACTAATTAAAGGTAATAACACATGGCTCAAATAGAACAATCCGACGGCGGCAAAAAGAAAAAAGGCGCCCAAAAGAAGATGCAGATCCACGTGGACTTTACCCCCATGGTGGACATGAACATGCTTCTGATTACATTCTTCATGCTTTGTACCACAATGATCAAATCGCAGACCCTGCAGATCATTCTGCCTACAAACGAAGATGTAAAGAAGGAGCAGCAATCACAGGCCAAGCAATCTGAAGCCATCACCCTCATCCTCGATACCGAGTATGAAGGCGACAAGCCCAAGATTGATGCGGAAACCGGCAAGACCATTCATAATATCTACTATTATGAAGGTATCGCTGATACTACATTCTCTACCAGTAAATATCTCATGAAAGAGCAGTTTATCGGTAACCAGAATCATCAGCCCCAGGGTATCCGCAAGATCCTCCGTTCGAAGAACGAACAGGTTATGGCTAAGTATGACGAACTCAAGACACAGTGGAAGAACAAGGAAATCACCAAGGAAGAATTTGACAAGCTGGCTAAGGAAAACTCGGCCGACTCTAACAAGACCCGTCCTGTTGTGGTGATCAAGCCCGGTCCCAACACTACTTACGAAGGACTCATCAACGCCCTCGACGAGATGCAGATCAACCAGATCTCTCGTTACTCAATCGAACTTCCGCACCACGCTGACACTCTGCTTCTGAAGCGTTACGAACAGCAGCATGGCGAAACTATTATCCGTCCCACTATTCGTGGTAAACAGAATTGATTTATTAACCTTTAACCGTTACTAAGAAATGGCAAAAGACGTAGATCTTTCATCGAAACAGTGGCTGGACATAGTTTTTGACGGCAAAAACAAAGAATTTGGCGCATACGAAATGCGTGCCAATTCTCCTAAACGCCACACCCGTGCAGTAGTTATTGTAATCATAGCTCTGGCCGTAATACTTACTCTTCTCATCCTTTCTATCACCGGCGTGTTCTCACGCGCTGAAGAAGAAGGTCCGGATGCAGCTACCGAACAGGAACTCGCTACATTCGCTCCCGATGAAGTGATCGAGGAAGAAGAAGAAATTGAAGAGCAGATTAAGTTTGAGGAACCCGAAGAAATCATTCAGCCCGAAGAAGTTGCCAACGAGCAGCGCGTCACTGAACTTATGATTGTCGAAGACGAAAACTTCGATAAGGATAAGGAAGTGAAGGATAAGAGCGAAGTGATGGAAAACGAAGCTCAAGCCGGTGCCCTTGATATCACCGAAGGTACTAACGACCTTAACAAACAGATCGTTCGTGACCAGGTTATTCAAGAAGAAGTTAAGCAGCCCGAACCTGAAAAGGTTTATAACATGGCAATGGTAGAACAGAAGCCTGAATTCCCCGGTGGTGATGCAGCCATGTACAAATGGCTCGGTGACCACATCGTTTATCCCGCAGCTGCTGTGGAAGAAGGCGTTCAGGGTCGTGTGACCGTATCGTTTGACGTTGCCAAAGACGGTTCTATCGAAAACGTTAAAGTTATTCGTGGTCGTCATCAGGCTCTTGATAAAGAAGCTGTTCGTCTTGTAAAGGCTATGCCCAAGTGGCAGCCCGGACGTAACAATGGTCAGCCCGTTAAGGTAACTTACACACTCCCCGTTACCTTCAAGCTCCAGAACTAAACCGCTTTTTGAAATTCCATAGTTTAAAAGCACCGTCTCGCTTTCGAGCCGGTGCTTTTATTATTCTGGGCTGCCATTATAATCCTAAGCGAATATTACGCTAAATCAACGATTTTTACTATCTTTGCGTGAAGACAAGATAATAATCTTATTATACCTTATATATAAACCTTAATCCGTAATGAAAAAAATCTTATTCATTGTCCTTGCGCTTTTCCTTGGACTCAATGCCGGCGCCGTTGATGGCGGCAAGCAGATTATTTCTATACTCGGCGATTCGTATTCTACATTCGAGGGCCATATTCCTGAGGGAAACGCGCCTTGGTATGGCCCGTCAAACACCAAGCAGAACGATGTGAAGGACGTACGCCAGACATGGTGGTGGCAGCTGATAACCGAGGGCGGATACGTGCTTGGTAAGAATGACAGCTACAGCGGAGCCACTGTGTCTTACACCGGATATCGCGGTGAGGATTACAGCGACCGCAGTTTCATAACACGTCTGCCCGGCCTGGGCCCGTGCGACATCCTGCTTATATTCGGCGGCACAAACGACAGCTGGTGCGGTGCTCCACTCGGCGAATTCGTTTACAGCAAGCTCACCCGCGGACATCTCTATGAATTCCGTCCCGCGCTGGGCAAACTGCTCACAGAAGCTCAGAACCGCTATCCGGGAACCAGAATTGTGTTTATCATAAACTCTGAGCTCAAGGAATCTATCACATCATCTATCGTTACCGAATGTGAGAAATTCGGTATTGAGTACATTCAGCTCAAGGATGTGGAAAAGCAGTCGGGTCACCCCTCGGTTAAAGGAATGACCGCCATAAAAAATCAAGTACTCAAATTCTTGAAAAAATAATCAGGCGTAAGCCTTGCGTGCAGCGTCGATGCGCAGCAGGATGAACAGCAATATAGTGAATCCCCACAGCGACGATCCTCCATAGCTGAAGAACGGCAGCGGAATACCTATCACAGGACACAAGCCTATGACCATGCCTATATTGATGCAGAAGTGGAATATGAAATAAGACGCCACGCAGTAAGCATACACTCTACCGAAAGGTCGTGGCTGTCGCTCGGCGATGGCTATGACCTTTATTATTAATGCAAGGTAAAGACCTATCACCACGATTGCGCCAAGGAAGCCTTCCTCCTCGCCTATGGTGCAGAAAATGAAGTCGGTATGCTGCTCGGGTACATATTTGAGCTTGGTCTGTGTGCCGTTTAGGAAGCCCTTTCCGGTGAGTCCGCCCGAGCCGATGGCTATTTTTGACTGGTTTACGTTATATCCGGCTCCGCGCAGGTCTTCCTCTATACCGAGCACAACAAGGATGCGCAGTTGCTGGTGAGGTTGCAGTTTTTGAAATGCAAAGTTCACCGAGAACATGAATCCTATGGATAACAGAGCCGTTGCTACCGGTATGAACAAAGCCTTACGGTGGCGTTTGAGTGCTTCGATGCACAGATATACGCAGCCAACACATACGCTGCCTATCATCCAACCCATGCCGGGTAATGCTATGCCACACGGGCCGGCAAGTAACCAGCCAAGTATCAGTGTGCCGCCAAACCAGAACAGCAGGTTGCGCGGTGTCTCAAGGGTGCGATAGTATATGAATGTCATGCCAATCATTATCAGCATCACCATCACCATTATAGCAAACTCGCCTGATGGAATTCCAAGAAACATGATATCGGTGAACTTCACGGCCACTACAAATATCACCACTGCAAACAGGGCGGCAAACAATATGAGTCCGCTCATGCCCTCGCGGTAGAGCACGAAAAACAGCGCCAGGTAGGCCAGAGCCGAGCCGGTTTCGTTCTGAAGCAGGATAAAGACTATAGGCAGGATTATGATAGCCAGAGCTTTCACATAGTTTATCGCCTTGGCATTAAGCGTGAAATTATACCCGCTGAATAGCTTTGCTAAGGCCAGCGCAGTGGCAAATTTGGCAAATTCTGCCGGTTGCAGACTCATTGGACCTACGGTGAGCCACGACCTCGAGCCCTTGATATCGTGTGCCAGGAACGGCGTCACTATCAGCAACAGCAGCATACCTATGTATATAGGGTAGGCGTAAGTGTCGAATACGCGCCAGTCAATCAGCAGGATAAAGAAACCCAAGAGCAGTCCCAGACCAATCCAGCGAATCTGTTTTCCTGAAAATTCGTCAAATGAGAACATAGAGGCCTCGTCAAAGTCGTATGAGGCGGCATATATGCTCACCACACCGGCTATGACCATGAGCAGATATATGACAACCGTGGTCCAGTCGACATAGCGAAACACCGACGGGCTACTTTCGTTTTGATTTGGGAGCATAGAATACAGAGGTGTTAAGCATTTGATCTTCCATATATTTGCGCGACGGAGCTATGGAGTCGGTAAGATATTTTTCCATTACCAATGATCCGATAGGCACACCGAAAACCGCGCCGAAGCCACCGTTCTCCACATACACCGCCACAGCAATCTTTGGGTCATCGTATGGTGCGAAGCCCATGAATGCCGAGTGGTCTTTGCCATGAGGGTTCTGTGCAGTACCGGTTTTGCCTGCCACATCAATGCCCGGAATGGCGGCGCGTCGGCATGTACCGCCGGTTACGGCCATCCTCATGCCCTCGGCTATGTCGGCGTACCAGTGCGAGTCGATGGTCGGGAACCTCTTCTCGGTATATTCGGCGGGTATTACTGTATCGGCAATCTCCTTAACGGCATGAGGTGTTATAAACCATCCGCGGTTGGCGATTGTGGCCGACAGGTTGGCTATCTGAAGCGGAGTCGCCAAAATTTCACCCTGACCTATGGCTACCGATATCACAGTGTTGGCGCTCCAATGCCCTTCGCCGTAGAATTTGCTGTAAAACTTGGCGTTAGGCAAGAATCCCCGGCTTTCGTGAGGTAAGTCTACCCCAAGGGCATATCCGTATCCCATAGACACAAGGTGGTTTTTCCAAACCTCAAAAGCCTTGGCCGACGAACCGTATTTGGAACGGCGGTCAATCATATTTTTGAAACCCCAGCAGAAGTAGGCGTTGCACGAAGTCTGCAATGCGGGTTTCAGCGGCAACGGCGATCCGTGAGCATGGCAACCCACGCGCAGTCCTCCGTTGATGTAGCCGTGATAGCATGGATATGTGGTTGAGGTGTTTATGATACCTTCCTGCAGGAAAATCAAACCCTGGGTGGGCTTGAAAGTAGAGCCGGGAGGGTAGGCACCGCCGAGGGCGCGGTCAAACAGGGGCAGCGACTCATCGTTGGTGAGCATCTTGTAGTTCTGTCCGCGCGGACGACCGACAAGCAGACGCGGATCGTAGCTCGGCGCTGTCACCAGGCATAGAATCTCGCCCGTCTTAGGCTCGATAGCCACCACAGCCCCGCGCTTGCCCACCATCAGTGATTCGGCATATTGCTGCAGTTTTACGTCAAGGCTCAGTTTGATGTCGCGGCCCGATATGGCTTCCACGTCGTGGCGGCCGCCTTCATATCGGCCTTGAATGCGTCCTCGAGCATCGCGAATAAGTATTTCCGTGCCCTTGACACCTCTGAGGTATGGTTCGTATGAGCTTTCCACGCCCAGGTCGCCTGTATAGTCGCCCGGAGCATAATACTCATCTTTCTCGATGTCGCGCTGATTTACCTCGCGCAGGTTGCCCAGCACATTGGCCGCAGTGGCATAGTTGTACTGGCGCAGTATACGTTTCTGTATGAAAAATCCCGGGAAACGGTACAGCTTTTCCTGCAATCGTCCGTAGTCTTGCGACGACAGCTGGGTAATGAGTCGCTGAGGAGTATATGACGAGTAACCCGGATTTATACGCTTGTCGCGCATGTCGGCAAAGCGCTTGTTGAGCTGCTCGGGAGTTATGTGTATGGTCTCGCAGAAGTCGAGGGTGTCAAATGGCTGTACGTCGCGCGGGATGAGCATAACGTCGTATGCCGGCTGGTTATACACCACCAGCTCGCCGTTGCGGTCGTACATGAGACCACGCGAGGGGTAAACTGTTTTTTTCAGAAAAGCGTTTGAATCGGCCGATTTCTTATATCGTTCGTCGTTTAGCTGAAGGTCAAAAAGTCTGATGCCGTAGATCAGAGCTATAACAACGAGAAATCCGGCGATTACGTATTTTCTTTTTTCAAGGTTATAATCTTTTCTCACGTCCGGGACTTGTCAGGCAGGCAATTGCATAAATAATAACGAAGGTAAACACGCTGCTGCACGCAACCCGCAACAGGAACAGTTCAAGGTTGAAAATCTGAAAAGCCTCTATCGCAAAGACCATCGCGCAGTAAATGGCAGTCATCGTACCGGCGTATTTGAGGAATGCCGCAGTACCCATGGTACGTGGCAGCGGGCGTTGGTCGGCAAGGTCGATATCGCTCGACACATAAAGGTGGAATACCGGTTTTCTTACAAATGTAAGTATGGTTGATGCAAGTGCGTTTACTCCCGGTGTGTCAGACAATATATCTATGGCCAGGCCGGTGAGAAATCCGATGGTCAGGGAAAGTGAATCGTTAAGCGTGATGGGGAGAGTGATTATCAGGTATATGAATACCAGAGGTACCGCTACATTGAACAAGACGAGGTTGTTGAAGAACACCGCCTGTGCAGGAATCAGTATCAGGAAAAGTATGATAAGGGTGATAGCCGTCTTGCTCATTTTGATGCCGGGTCGGAGTTTACTACATTATTGGTTTCTACAGAAACGAGTTCATCGCGGAAGTTGTTCACTACAATCTGCACGTTGCTCAGTCGCGAGAAGTCGGCGAAGAGTTTCACGCGCAGGGTGAAGAAGTTTTCCTTATGTTCGCGGTTGTCGGGCATAATCACACCTACGGGCAGGCCCGGAGGGAATACAGCCGAGAATCCTGAAGTTACTACAGTGTCGCCGGCCTCAAACACGGTATGGCGCGGGAGCTCTTCGAGTAAAGCCTCCGAGGGGTCTATGCCGTCCCACACGAGCGAGCCGAAGTTTTCGCTGTTCTTGATTTTGCACGAAAGTCTGAAGTTTGGATTCAAGAGCGAAATCACGCGCGAGAAGTGCGGCCCCACGGCGCTCACAGTGCCTACCACGCCCGAGTGGTCAATTACTCCCATCTCGGGTTTTACACCGTCGATGGCACCCTTGTCCAGAGTCACATAGTTCTGGGCGTGGTGAATGGAGTTGTTGATTACGTTGGCCACGATGAAGTCGAAGTGAGCCACAGAGTCGGGTGTAGGCATGGTGTCGGTAAACCCGGCCAGCTTCATGCGGTTGATTTCCTCGCGCAGATTCAGCACCTCGGCCTCAAGCACGGCATTGCGGTGGTTGAGGTCTGCGTTGACCTCGCGCAGCGAAAAAAACGACACAACATTGTGCCCCACCTTGTATATAGCTCCCGAAAGAGTAGATGCAGAGGTGAGGAACAAGTGGTGACGGTAAGGATCGCTCTGGAAGAGCATGATGCAACTCAGTGCTACATAAAACAGCAGCACTACCCACTTGCAGTAGCGTCGGAAAAACTCGAAAAACTCTTTCATCCGTTTTCAGTCCGGCCTGTGTATGGACTTATCGAATAAGGAAAGAGAACTTGTCGATGTTCTTAAGCGCTACGCCGGTACCTTTGGCCACAGAGAGCAGGGGATCTTCGGCGATGTGGAACTGGATGCCGATCTTGTCGGTGAAACGCTTGTCAAGACCACGCAGCAGCGCACCGCCGCCGGCCAGATATATACCGTTGCGCACCAGGTCGGCATAGAGTTCGGGAGGTGTCTGTTCAAGAGCGCTCAGCACGGCAGCTTCAATCTTGGAGATTGTCTTTTCTATGCAGTGGCTGATTTCCTGATAGCTTACGGGCACTTCCATAGGCAGGGCTGTCATCATGTTGGGGCCATGCACGATGTAGTCATCCGGCGGAGTCTCGAGTTCGGTAAGAGCCGAGCCTACGTGAATCTTGATTTGTTCGGCAGTGCGTACACCTACTTTAACGTTGTGAGCGCGGCGCATGTGGCTTTGGATGTCTTCGGTGAGGTCGTCGCCGGCCACCTGTATGCTCTTGTTTGACACGATACCGCCAAGCGATATCACGGCGATTTCTGTTGTACCGCCACCTATGTCAACTATCATGTTGCCTTCGGGGGCTTCAACATCAAGTCCTATACCAAGAGCGGCTGCCATGGGCTCGTAAATCATGTATGAATCGCGTCCGCCGGCATGCTCCGACGAGTCGCGTACGGCACGGATTTCAACTTCGGTAGAACCTGAAGGAATGCCGACAACCATTCTGAGCGAGGGCGAGAACCAGTTGCTTTTGCTCGATGCCTTCTTTACCAGACCGCGAATCATGAGCTCGGCTGCGTTGAAGTCGGCGATAACGCCTTTGCGCAGGGGGCGTACGGTACGTATGCCCTGGGGGTTTTTACCCTCCATGAGGTGAGCTTCGGTACCTACGGCAATGAGCTTGTCGGTGCGGTTGTCAAGGGCAACGATAGATGGTTCATTGATAACGATCTTATCGTTGTGGATTATTATCGTGTTGGCTGTACCAAGGTCAATAGCGATTTCCTTGGTGAGTGAGAACAGTCCCATTGTTTTTTTAGAATCTTATTAATTAGTGACGGAAGTGGCGGAATCCTGTCATTACCATGGTGATACCGTTGGCTTTGCAATAGTCTACCGAGTCGGTATCGCGGATAGATCCGCCGGGTTGTATTACTGAGTCAATGCCGGCCTGATGAGCGATTTCAACGCAGTCGGCAAAGGGGAAGAATGCGTCAGAAGCCATTGTGGCGCCGTTGAGGTCGAAACCGAATGAACGGGCCTTTTCGATGGCATGACGCAGAGCGTCTACGCGTGAGGTCTGACCTACGCCCGATGCCAGGAGCTGACCGTTGCGGGCCAGTACGATGGCGTTGCTCTTGGAGTGCTTCACAATCTTGTTGGCAAAGAGCATATCGGCAACTTTCTGATCTGAGAGTTCGCCTGAGACCGGCTTGAGGTCGTCGGCCGTTTCTACCTTGGTGTCGCGTTCCTGCACGAGTACACCGTTGAGTATGGTACGAACGGTATTGGCCGAGCAGGCAGCAGCGGTGTTGCGCTTGAGGATTATGCGGTTTTTCTTCTGGGTGAGTATAGCCATGGCGTCTTCAGAGAAGCCGGGAGCTATGATTACTTCAAAGAAAATCTTGTTAATCTCAGCGGCAGCCACAGCATCTACCTCAACATTGGTGATGATGATACCGCCGAAAGCCGAAACGGGGTCGCCGGCAAGAGCATCGGCCCAGGCCTGCGACAGAGTGCCGCGGGTAGCGAGTCCGCAGGCATTGTTGTGCTTGAGGATGGCCACGGTGGGTTCTGCGCCGAATTCGTCAATCAGATTAACGGCTGAGTCTATGTCGAGCAGATTGTTGTAAGAGATTTCTTTGCCGTGGAGCTGGCTGAACATAGCATCGAAATTGCCGAAGAAGTGAGCCTGCTGGTGAGGGTTCTCGCCATAGCGCAGCGAGCGTTCGCCGTTCACGGCAAGGCGCAGCGCTCCGGCGGGCTGTGCGACCACCGATGCCATGTAGTCGAAGATGGCTGAATCATAACCCGACGATACGGCAAAAGCCTCGCGGGCCAGGATGGTGCGTTCTTCGAGAGTGGTGGCAGCGCCATGCTGTTCGAGGAAACCGCGGAGCATGGAGTACTGACCCTTTGAAGCCACGATGGCTACATCAGAGAAGTTCTTGGCAGCGGCACGGATAAGAGAGATGCCGCCGATATCAATTTTTTCAATAATATCCTCGTGGGAAGCGCCTGAAGCTACGGTCTGTTCAAATGGATAGAGATCCACTATTACCAGGTCGATTTCAGGAATCTCAAGTTCGGCCATAGTGTCAACATCGCCTTGGTTGTCGCGACGTCCGAGGATGCCGCCGAAAACTTTGGGATGCAGGGTTTTTACACGGCCACCGAGAATCGAGGGATACCCGGTGAGGTCTTCAACGGCATCGCACTCATATCCGAGTTGTTCGATAAACGAGCGGGTACCGCCGGTGGATAGGAACTTAACGCCATCCTTTGCAAGAAGGGCGAGAATTTCTGAAAGACCATCTTTGTGGAAGACTGAAATCAGAGCAGTTTTAATTGCTTTTGTTTGAGCCATAGCTAATTGGAGCGTAATTAAAAATGATGAAACCCGTGTAACAATCGTTTTGGGTCGAAATTGTATCTATTGATGTGCAAAGTTACGAAAATAATGTGGGCTTTCAGAAAAAATACTGATATTTTTTCAAATAATTAATAAAAAAGAAGGATAAAAAAGAAGGACATCGGCCGGCGGCAGATGTCCTTCTTGAAATATTGTTGACTAAATCAATCTATTTTTATCACAAGATAGTTGCTCAGGCTCCAGAATTCTTCGGGGTTGGTGATGCGGAGTACCTTCTGGCCGTTGAGTTCTACGATTTGATAAGAACCGGCAGGCTGGTTGGTGAGTACCTGGGCTTTCTTTGAGTAAAGCTTGATCTCGGTGAGGTTGCGTTTGTCGGCCTTGTTGAAGAAGCTCTGGTCGAAGTCGCCCTTGAGAAGTTTGCTCTTGCGCAGGAATCCTGTTTCGAGAATCTTGTGCTGTTTGAGTTCTTTTGACGAGGCTGCCACATAGTAGCAGGTATTGAGTTCGTTGGCCAGTTCAACTGACTGCAGTTGAGCGGCATCGCGCTGGCTGCTGATGGTGTCTACTGTCACGTTGAGTGAGTCAACCTTGGTATGTAGTGTGCCTATCTGGGTGTTTGCTTCTTCAAGCGAAGTACGCAGGGTTTCGATTTCGGCAGCCTGAGAGTCAATCTGCGAGCGCAGGGTCTCGATGGTCTTGCGCAGGTTGGAGTTTGTGAGAGACGACTTGTTGAGCTTGGCCTCGAGGTCGGCGAGTTGCTGACGGCGCTGCTCAAGTGTCTGCTGTATTGCAGCGATGTCGGCGCGGATCTGAGCACGCTGTGAGGTGGTCTCTCCCTTTGCGCCGGATGATACACTGAGGATATTTTCAAGACGCTTGATCTGATCCATGCCCGAAGATATGTCGTTGACAAGGCTCAGCAGCGAGTCGCGGTCCGATACTGCAATCTGCAGTTCCTGAGTTGTAGCTGATTGGAGAGCCTGTGCGCTTTCCTCGTCGTTCTCCTTGGGCTTGTTGTCGCATGCAGACAGCATTAAACCTGCAACAGCAGCCAATAAAAATAGTTTTTTCATCGTTTTATGTCTTTATATTTATTTACATGTACTTTAGGCGAGGAATCATTTGCACCTCCGACTACTATAACAATCTCACCTTTCGGTTGGTTCGCGGAAAAATGTTTTGTCAGCTCGGCGAGTGTTCCGCGCACGGTGGATTCGTACATTTTGGATATCTCTCTGCTCACAGAAGCCGGGCGGTCCTCGCCGCATGCTTCGGCCAGCTGGGCAAGGGTCTTGACGAGTCGCAGCGGCGATTCGTAGATGATGAATGTGCGTTCGTCCTCGGCCAAAGTCTTTATACGCGAGGCACGTCCTTTTTTCTGAGGCAGGAATCCCTCGAACACAAACCGGTCGCAGGGCAGTCCGGAGTTTACCAGCGCCGGTACAAAGGCCGTAGGCCCCGGCAGGGTGATTACATCAACGCCCAGACGCCGGCACTCACGCGAGAGCATGAATCCGGGGTCGGATATGCCGGGTGTGCCGGCGTCGGAAATCAGCGCTATGTTTTCGCCGGCAAGTATGCGCGATGCCAGAGCGGCCGATGTGTCGTGCTCATTGTATTTGTGGTGGCTCTGCATGGGTGTGTCGATGCCGAAGCGCTGCATCAGCGGTGCGCTGGTGCGAGTGTCCTCGGCAAGCACCAGCGAGGCTTGCTTGAGCACCTCAACGGCACGCGGCGTCATATCGGCCATATTGCCTACCGGGGTAGGGACTATGTACAGGCAGCCGCTCATGCCTTTGACGGATTGATGAAGTAGGTCTTGATTATCTCCATGAAGTCAACCACGGTAGGATTCTTGCGGTCCCACTGCAGGTCGTCGTAGATGTATTCCTCCACCTCGTCAAATGAGTGCATCGAGGCCAGCAGTTCTATGGTGTCGTTGAGCTCGGCGTCGTTGCCGCCAAACAGTTCGCGACGGAAAAGGAACTTGTCGTTCAGGGTCATGGCTTTGCGGATGTCGCCTACTGTGCGGGTCTGTACAGCCGGGGCGGGAGTCTTTACATCGGCAACGTCGCTTGCTTGGGGAGCAGCCTCATCCAATGCCGCTTCTACAGCTTCGCTGTCCGACTCAACCACTGCGGCCGCGGGGGCAATCTCTGCTACCGAAGGTTCTTCGAGAGGTGTTTCCTCTGCGCCCTCGGCTTCTTCTTCCTTGACTGTGGTAGTGCAAGTGCAGTGAAGCGAGTCAAACAGAGATTTCATGCATTCGAATTTCTCACGTGCGACTTCAAGGGCGTCGGCTGAGTCGCGTTCGCGCAATACGCGCAATGCGCCTTCAAGTTCAATATTCAGGCGAATCAACTTGTCGTAGGTATCAGTCATAGGAAGTGCGTTTATTAATCAAGCGTTATATTAATCATTTGAAAGTGTCGAGCAGGAAAGCTTCGGTCTGCTTGCGCAGCGATGAGCGGCTGCAGAAGAAACCGTTTACCATTATCACCACCACGTGAGTGGGATGGCCGCTGGCGTCTACCTTATATCCTGCGTATGCCTGTACCGATGCCATAGAGCCGGTTTTCATGGCCAACCGTCCCTTCAGGCGGGTCTTGGCGAGCAGCGATTTAAGTGTGCCGTCTACTCCGGCCAGCGGGAAGAAGTTGATGTAATCTGAAGCCGCGGGGCTCTTGATCATCCATTCGAGCATTTTGCCGAGAAAACGGGCTGACATACGGTTGGAGCGTGTGAGTCCGCTGCCATCGCTCAGCATCACATGGCGGGTGGAAATGTCGTTGTTATTCCAGAATTCTTTTTCGGTCTTTATGCAGTCGGCGCGCGATTTTCCGGGCAATATGGCACGCAGCATCCCCTCGGCAAACAGGTTGTCGGAACGCTTCATCAGGTCGCGGCAAATAGCTCTCAGTTCGGGCGACTCATGCAGGTAAAGGACTTTTATTTTATTATTGTCGGCCTTGGCCTTTTTGTTGCCTATTGATATACCGGCATTGTTGAGCTTTGCAATCAGCAGTCCTGCATATACCTCGGCGGGGTCGGGGATTGTGGTTTCAAGACGCCAGTTCTTCATGTTGCGGCTTTTGGCTGTGCCCCACACGGTGAGGTTCTGCGAGTTGATGCCGCGCAGCATGTCGTTGCCATCCTTGTCAGAAGCCGGAAGCAAAGTTACCTTTAGATTGGACTCGGGTACAGACTTGCCGGTGACGGGATTTACATAAACGGTGTTTCCGGCATAATTGAATGCGTGTAATCCGGCTCCGTATGGCCATGCCACATCTTCAATCTCCCATTGTGGTACGGGGCCTTGATCCAACATATTCTCGCGAATGACTACCGTTCCGCCAAACGACTTTATTCCGGCACGCCTTACGGCAGCGATAACCGAATCGGTAAAGGCTTCGGCCCTTCTGAATTGCTTGGAACCTATGGTGGGGTCGCCCGAGGCATTGATAACAAGGTTGCCGCTGCAACGTCCGCCCGAAATATCGCCGGAACATCCCACAGTGGTGGTGAAGCGGAAGTCGGCACCGAGCATAGACAACGCCGTGGCCGATGTGAGGGCCTTGGTGACACTTGCCGGTGTAAGAGCCTGGTTGGAGTTGTAGTCAACCAGAACTTTACCCGAAGCCAGGTCTTTGACATAAATGCCGATAGAAGCCGCTTCGGCACCCTCAATCTTAATGGGACATTGGGCCGAAACGAATGAAGCAGCCGCGATAGCCAGAGCTATGGCTGATGATAGTAGTCGTTGATAATAGCGCATAGTTATAATTCTATGCAAAATTAACAAATAATAGGTTATAAATATCGCAAATTGTTGAAAAAAAACTAACTTTGCAATCTCATAAAAGAATAATGGCAAGCAAAACCCGAGAGAAACTAATAGAGGTGGCCCGTCAGCTATTCGCTCATAAAGGCGTGGCTCACACTACAATGAACGATATCGCGAGCGCTTCATCGAAGGGCAGGCGCACCATTTACACATATTTCCGCAATAAAAAAGAAATTTATGATGCGGTACTCGAACAGGAGAGCGAGCGTCTGGTGAATTCATTGCGCGAAGTTGTAGCCATGGACGTTCCCGTTGACAAACGTTTGAGAATGTTCATGCAGCTGAGATTCGAACGCTATATGATGACATCGGGCTCGGCAACATTGAAATCCCGCATAAGCTTTGACAGCCGCAGGGTGGCCAGGATAAGATCGCTTGCCCGCGACAAGGAGATAGAGATTGTGCGTACCCTTATGGAAGAGGGTTGTGCGCAAGGTCTGTTCAACCGCGAACGCTGCAAACTTGTAGAGGGATTCATCTGTTTCTCGACATCTGCCATAGGATTCCATAATCATAATATTGAGTCGGGTGCCGAGAAAGACCTCGAAAAGGCTTATTATGATTTTGTGGAATTTTTGGTGAGGGGAATCATGAATTAATAAGTAATCAATGAAAAATAGTTTATATCATCTGCTTGCCTTATGAACGCATCTTCAACCCTCTTCATCGGTCACGTAGCTACGGCTACGCTCCCTCTTCATCGTATTGAATCTGCTGTCCCTAAGCCGGCGCATATAATATAAACTATTTTCCAATGCTTACTTAATTAAAATTTAGAATTTATAATTTAGAATTGAGGTTAATTACAGAAAATACCCCCTTGTATGATTCTGTTGCCAAATACCGTGAAAACTGGCATGTTTTTTGCACAATAAGGATTTGGGAAGTGTTATACTGACATTCCTGTAAAAAATGACCGAATGAAACTCGACGAAATAAAGACCTTTAAAAATAAGACATCCCGCGACATACGCGAGGGCAAACTCTACGTGGCCTTGCAACAGATGCGGGCTTTCAGCGATATCTCAGGCGATTGGGAACTGGGAACATCAATCGACAACCTTATGCGAAACTACTCGTACATGCTGCAATATGTGGCAACCGGAGTTGATGACCCCGGACAAAAAGAAGTGTACGACAACCTCGTGACTGAGGCGCTGGCATTGGTAGACACCCTCACGCGCAAAGCAAATATGGCCGAAAATCCCGCGCTTTATTATAGCGTGGCGAGGACAATGGGCCAAAAAAATTCAATTCAGTCGCTTGTGGC
The DNA here is from genome assembly GCA_947072905.1 of uncultured Bacteroidales bacterium. Classification (GTDB taxonomy): domain Bacteria; phylum Bacteroidota; class Bacteroidia; order Bacteroidales; family Muribaculaceae; genus CAG-873. Next base: position 4,669 of record CAMTKF010000039.1, on the reverse strand, counting down.
TGATTATCTTAAAGAATGCACACGGCTCGACCATGATATAGAAAGCATTGCCGACCCCGGGCGTACCGAACATGCCGAGAGTATCCTGCGCGACCTTTTCAACAAGATTTGGACACAGCACCCCCTGAAGACCGACGATATAGCGGCAATATTGACATTGCTCGACCGCAATGCATCGCCTTGTGTGGGGCTGCACGCACGCTGCCTGGCGGTGAGCGCTATAATGATGGGCTTGCTTGAGTTTTATGATTCGAAACGACTGGAGCTGCTTCTGTCGATATATCTTTCGGATGATGATGACAACGTGAGGCTGAGGGCTTTTATCGGTGCCATGGCCGTCTTTTACCGCTACCGGTCTCGTCCGCTGTCAAAAGACGTGGCGTTGAAGCTTGCTGCAGTCAAGGATTCGCCCGATTGGGAGGACGATTTCATAGCCGTGACCGCCGAATTCATGCGTACGGTCGACACCGACCGTATCTCGGCAGATATGCAGCAGAAAATGACTGATGCCATAAAAAATATGGATCCCGAACTCAAAAAGAAACTTCAGAGCGGCGACATAGACATGGAAGCTCTGACCGAGGGTAACCCCGAATGGGAAGAGAAGTTCTCAAAGAGTGACCTTGTGCGCAATCTAAAGGAATTTCAGGACATCCAGGCCGATGGCGGTGACGTGTTCATGGCCTCGTTCAGCAATATGAAGCAATTTCCGTTTTTCAGCGATATGTCCAATTGGTTCCTGCCGTTCTATGAAAACTACTCGGCTGTAGCCCGGATTGACAATTTCGAGGGAACTATAGGCTATCTGTTGGGCAAAATGCCCATATTGTGCGACAGTGACAAATATTCGGTGATAATGGCATTCAGCTCTGTACCGGCCGCCAATCGCGAGACATTTGTAAAGGCTATGGACATGCAGTCAGAACAAATGCGCGAGGCCCTGAGCGCGGTGGAGAAAGTGTCGCCGGTGATTTCGCGACGCAATATTATAAATAAATATGTGCAGGACATGCACCGCTTCTATAAATTGTTCCGCAGAAAAGGCGAATTTTTCCCGCTGTTTTCCGGTACGCCCAATCTGTTGGAGGTCAAAGCCCTTGGCAGTGGATTCGATAATGCCGAGAAGCTCGAGGTGATAGCCGCGTTCTACTTCAAGCATGAATTCTGGCCCCAGGCCATAGCTGTATACAAGATACTCGACAATATGCAGATGCCCGATGCTGCCCGTGCTCAGAAGCTGGGTTATGCATACGAGATGACAGGAAATCTCGGCGATGCAGTTGCCAAGTACGAGGAGGCCGAGCTGCTCGACGGCAATTCGACATGGACACTCAAACGCATAGCCGGAGTGCTGCGTCGCTATGGCCAGAGCAAGAGCGCGGCCGTGTATTACAAGCGTCTGTCAGACATGTATCCCGACGACGGCAATCTGGTGCTCAACTATGGTTATGCGCTGTCAGAAGCAGGTGCGACCGAAGATGCCGAGGCACAGTTCCACAAGGCGGCCTACCTGATGCCCGATTCGTTCAAACCGCTCAGAGGCTTGGCATGGATACAATTCCGCAACAAGAAGTACGATGCGGCCATGGCTACCTACAGCCGTGTGCTCCCGGCGGCCAACGATGAAGATTACCTTAACTACGGTCACGTATTGTTGGCTACGGGCGATGTGAAAGGCGCTATAGAGGCTTACAGAGAATATGAGGAAAAATTCGGCAAGGATATCGCTACCGCGCTCAATGCAGATCGAAAATATCTGTCGGAGGCCGGCGTTGATGCCGACAAACTCCCGTTGATAATCGAGACAGTCAAATATAACAAAATATAATACATTATGCAAATACAACGTATTCAGACCCTTATGCTGCTTATCGCAGCCATTCTGGTGGGTATTTTCTGTTTTACCCCCTTTGCGAGCATGGTAGACGACAGCGCCGCCCAATCGGCCACTTTGGTCGCAGCCAAGGACGTACCCGCGCTTCTTGTGCTTAATCTGGTTATCGCCGCCTTGTTGATCATCAACATCTTCATGTACAAAAACCTGCGTCAGCAAAAGCGCATGACCATCATGAGCGTGGTGCTGATATGCGCGTCGATTGTGACATCAGGTTTTATTATCTTCGGTAAGCTTGAAAACGCCACCCCGGTACTTTTTGGCGGGGTTGTACTCCTTATCGCGGCGCTCGTATTCGCACTTCTCGCCTATCGCGGTATGAGCAAGGACCACGAGACACTGCGCTCAATGGACCGTCTGCGTTAAGAAAAAGAAAACATACTCTAAGGATTATAGAGAATATAGGGCAGGGGGCTGCGGAGCGGCATGGGGAAATTCTTCGGAATTGAGACTGCCGCTTCTACGGCCTCCGCTTCTGTTTTATGGGCGGAAAGTACAACGTAGTAATAAGGCTCTCCGTTCTGCACCACAAACGTGCCATTGAATCCGGCATCGACAATGCGGCGACGCATTGACTTGGCGTTGAACGACTGTTTGAATTGTCCTACCACTACATAGTAGCGATTCCTCGGTTCTTCGGTGGCTCCGCCGTCTTTGGTCATAGCCACACGCTGACGGCGGACTTCCACAGTGTCGCCGGCCGCGCTCAGTGCGATTCTTGAACCTATGTTGCGGCGATGTGCGCCATATATGGTGCTGTCGAGTGCGGTGGAGTTGTCGCGTCCGGCCACTGCCTTGTCGTAGGCCGAACGGTAGTTGGCCTCGGTGGTCTTGCACGCCGGCAGGATAAACAGTGCCGCTATAAACAGGGATGTAAGTAACTTGATTTTTTTCATAACCATACTTCTTAAACAATTTTCACCTTGCCAAGTTCAATGACTTCAAGGTCGCGTATTTCCGCTCCGTCTATGACGAGTCGCATGAGAGTGCGTTCTTTCTGCCATCCGTGATATCCGGCTGCTCCGGGGTTGATGTGCAGCAGATTGAGTTCGCGGTCATACATTACCTTGAGTATGTGGCTGTGTCCGGCAACCATTATTTTGGGACGGCTCTCTATGAGCATTCTACGTACCCCGGGGGCGTATCGGCCGGGATAACCGCCTATATGGGTCATCCACACGCCTACGTCTTCTACTTTAAAATCGAGTATTTCCGGGCATTCGCGTGTTACGGGGCCGTGGTCTATATTGCCTCGCACGGCTCTCACAACGGGACATATAGCCCTGAGCCGCAACAGAGTATCAAGACAACCCACATCGCCGGCGTGCCATATTTCGTCACAGCCGGCAAAGTGGGTTGCAAATCTGTCGTCCCAACAAGAGTGGGTGTCGGAAAGTATTCCGATTTTTTTCATTTATTTTATGTTGGCCTTCTTGGCAATGTCAGCGGGAACGGCCTTTTTGTTAACGTAGATGTCGATGGTCTTGGCCAGGAAGTAAGGCTCTGATACATAGAGGTAGCCGTCAAACTTCTGGTTGGTGTCCCAAGAGTTTTTCACCTTGTAGTAGCGGTTGCCCTCGCGGTCTTTGGCAGTGCCTACGATAATCATACCGTGGTCGTCGGTAGTCTCCTGGTTGTCAAACATTCTCTGGCGTTCTTCCTGCGAGACTGTAGTTTCTTCAACGGGGCCGTCGAATTTATATTTGTCGGCCACACGTTCCTTGTCGGAGAGTTTCACCCAACGGGCAAGTTCGGTGCCTGTGAGGTCGCCCTCGTTCTTTCCTTTGGGGAAGAGAGCCACGCCGTCGTTCCACTTGAAACCGCCTTCGCTCACGTCGGCAGCCCATGCTACGGTGTAGCCATTGGCGAGTGCGTTGTCAACTATAGCCTTCATGTCTTCCATAGGAACGTTGACATACGGAGCCCACAGCCAGTTGTCTGAAACCTCGAGTACGAAGGGTTTGTAGAAAGGATGGTGGGTGAAGCTGGTTACTGCCACATAGTTGTCGGGGTCGATGCCGAGTTCTTTGGCGAAAGACTGCGGAGTGTAGGTCTTGCCCTTGTAGGTGAATGTTTCGGGAACTTCACCGAAGTATGCGTCGAGCACGCCGTTGAAGGCGTTTTTCCATGCAGTTGATATCTTGCGATTGGGCTTGCTCACTACGGTCCTGACCATGCCTTCGAGCATGTTGTGGAGTTCGCCGTGCACGTGTTTGTCTTCGCCATAATTCAGGCCGCTGTAGACTTCTTCGGGCACGATGCCGTAAGTGGCCCATACGTAGGGTACATCGAGCACAGATCCGCCGGGGCTGAACGATGTGCCACCGTACATGCGCACATATCTGTCGGCCTTGTCTTCATAGCATTTGCGCACGGTGTACATCTCTGAGAGGTCAATTGAATCACCGGTGGCCTTGCGTATTTCATTTTCATAAAATCCGGTACCTGCAAAGCACCAGCAAGTACCTGACTGGTTCTGAGCCTTGACTGATGTGCCGGGGATGATGATCTCATCTACAAAACCGAAGCCCTTTACGGTATCGGTTGCGGCTGAATCTGCTTTTTCCTGTGCATTTGCTGTGAGGGCAACTGCACATGCAGCTAAAGCGATAAGTTTTTTCATAGCGAATTCTAAAAATGATTTGTTTATCAGCGCAAAGGTACACAAAAAATTGTTTAATGCAGACGCATATAGAGCAATTTAGAGGGTGTTTCATAACAATTGTTAAGAGTAACAAGCAAAAATGCCTCTGCTAAAGGAGAGGACATTTCTAA
>CAMTKF010000038.1 GCA_947072905.1 uncultured Bacteroidales bacterium | reverse complement strand
GCCATACCAACATGACATCCGCCAAGGATGTCTGCCCTACAGTAACCGGGCATGCACGCGCGTAGCGCAGGGCATACCCGGTAGGCGGCTCGTATATAATCGGCATCCGCAGGATGCGGTATAAGCGGTGGGGGTATCAATCATTCCCGATATCCCCGGGGGATGCGGTGCGGAGGTCATGTTCCCTATATCCTCGGATGGGGATCCTATCCATTAACAAAAAAACGGCGGGTGCTGAGCACTCGCCGTTTTTTTATGTTTTGGGGTTATCGTGGATTATTTCACGATGAACTTCTTACCGTCGCGGATGTAGAGACCGGGCTGGGTGGGATCTGCTACTTCGATACCCTGAAGGTTGTAGGTCTTGCCGTTGCCTACGAATTCGGGTTCGGGAGCTACAGTTACGTCAGATACACCGAGAGTTGAGGGGGTGTTACCTACGATACCAACGAGGTTGATAGCAACGTTACCTGAGGGGTTGATAACTGACAGGGGAACCTTGTTGCCTTCTGCGTCTTCAGAGTAGCCTTCGCGGAGGGGAGCGATCATAGCATCGTCTACATACTGCTTAACAGCATCGGTATCCATTGTGTCGAAGTAGTACACGTGGAAGTTATCGAAAGCAAAGCGAGCCTTGGTTACAGGCTGACAGCTTGTGGGATAACCGTAACCGAACTTGATACCGGTTTCGTCTTCGAGGTCGGGGTGAGTTGTGTGAACAACGTAGTAGCGATAGAGTGAGAAATAGTTGTTGCCAAGGCTCTGGTCAGTTACATAGAGGGCTGTGAGACCTTCAGCGGGTTCTTCGAGTGTGCCTTCTTCGTCGGGATCGCCGTAGTCATCGCAAAGGAATGCGAAACCGCTCTGTGTGGGAAGACCTGTTTCTTCGTTGAGAGTGCCGTCCATGCCGCCTTTCCAGCTGTTACAGGTAATCATACCGTCGAACTGGAGAACGTATGTACCGGGCTGCTGGCCGAGGAGTTCCTGCCATACATAGTTACCGCCGTCGATAGATACGTCAGCAGCAGAACGCATACCCCAGTTACCGTCTGTCCAAGATTTGTTACGGTTCTGGAAAGCGTAGAGGTTTGTGGTAACTTCAGTACCTTCTTCATTTACAGTAGTGGCGTTTGCACCGGCGATGTTCCAACCTGCGAGGTTAGCACCTGCAATGATTGCATCATCAGTTTCTTCGAAAGAAGGGTTGTTGATTGTGAGCTCTGTGGGTTCAAGGGCAGATGCGCCGAAACCTACAGCAGCCATAGCGAGCATTGTGTAAAGTTTTTTCATGCTTTTTTGATTGGTTTTTTATGGTTTGTATTTATTTCCCGATTTTGTACGAGAGATTTATTCTTTAAGGTTATGCCACGTTTGTTAGCATTACGGCGACAAATTTACAAAGATTTGCTAAATAATGCCAAGAAGTATAATGTTAAAAATGCAGAGTTTAACATTAATTAACTCGGGCGATAGTTTACCACGACTCTCGGACGCGAGGCCAAATCGGCGGCCACGCGGGCTATGTCGTGCAGGGTGACAGTACGCTGCAGCTCAACGGTATCGTTGATATTTTCGCCGTGCATTTCGGCCATGGCAAGGTTCTGTGCCTTGGAGAGTGCGTCGAAATTGCTCAGGGCAAATGTCGACTCAAAGCGGTTGAGTGTACGCTGCAACTCGTGGTCGCTTACATCGCCCGGCTTGCCGAGCATGGCGAGCTGCGCAAGCAGGGCCGATGCAGCAGCCTCAACGGCCTCGGGCGAATCGGTGGCCGGACGAGCCGACATCATCAGGAAGCCCGGGCCCTCGGCACCTGAAATCGAAGCATCGGCCTCGATGATAGAGCCGTCGCCGCCGGCTATGAGGTTGCGCATGAATCGCGACGAGCGTCCGGCCGAGAGCAGATCGGTGATACAGTCGGCCACGCGGTAGTCGTGGGTACCGTAAGCGTCCATAGGAATGGCAATGACCACATTGGCGTATGGCACGGGGCCGCGCATCTCGCGCACGACGTTTTGGGCGGGAAAACCGGGCGCGGGCAGCTGACGCAGGGGTACCTCGCGGCGCGGTATGTCGCCAAACCACTTCTCTACCAGGCGGCGTCCCTCGTCGTAGCCGAGGTTGCCCGAAATGGCAAGCACGGCGTTGTTGGGGGCATAGTGGGCATAGAACCATCGGCGCACGTCGGCATCGGTCACACGTGCTATATGGTCGGGTTCAAGGCCTATCACGGGCCATGAGTAGGGATGCGAGGGCGAGTAAAGAGCCGAGCGTAGGCCGTGCATGAGGTCGCCGTAGGGGCGGTTGAGGCACTGCTGCTTGAACTCCTCTATTACCACCGATCGCTGCACCTCAAGGCTCTCGGGATTGAAGCTGAGACCGAGCATACGGTCGCTTTCGAGATAGAAAGCGGTCTCGGCATTGGCGGCGGGCAGCAGGTCGAAGAAGTTGGTGAAGTCGTTTGAGGTCCAGGCATTGTTCTCGCCGCCGGCATTTTCGAGGGCCACGTCAAAAGCGGGCACGTTGACCGAACCGCCAAACATGAGGTGCTCAAACAAATGGGCAATACCGGTGAGAGCGCGGCTTTCGTCGCGCGCACCGGTATTGTATAGCACATCCACTGCCACCATCACTGTGGTGGGGTCGTAGTTATGAATGACACGCAGGCCGTTGGGCAGCGTGTAGCGTATGAATTCGATCACTTGAGCACCTCCATAGAGATGATTTTGACATCCTCGACGGGGCGGTCGGCGCTGTCGGTCTCCACCTTCTCGATTTTGTCGATAACATCCATGCCCTCGAGAACCTCGCCAAATACGGTGTATGTGCCGTCGAGGTGGGGAGTGCCGCCCACGTTTACATATTCCTGCTCCATCTCGGGAGTGAGAGTGAGGGGATGAGCTGCAACGGTAGCTTCGGTCTCGGCTATGAGCTTTTCCTGCAGCACGCGCAGTGCGGCGGTGTCGCCCTTGGCCTGCAGCGAGCGGATCTCGTCGAGGTGGGCGGCGGCAAGGCCGTTGAATGTAGACTGCAGCTGCTGATTGTGGAGCTGCTCTTTCATGGCCTGCAGCTGTGCGGGGATGAGCTTGCGGCCGGTTACGATGTAAAACTGCGAGCCTGAAGAGCGACGCTCGGGATTGACCTGGTCGCCCTGGCGTGCGGCAGCCAGCGCGCCGCGCTTATGGTAGTGGCGGGGATACTCTATTTCGGCCTCGATGGTGTAGCCGGGGCCGCCCGAGCCGAGTCGCTTGCCGGCGGGAGCATTCTTTGAGTCGGGGTCGCCGGTCTGAATCATGAACTGATTGATAACACGGTGGAACAGAGTGCCGTTGTAGAAGCCCTCGTTTACGAGCTTCACAAAGTTGTCGCGGTGGCGGGGAGTGTCGCCGTAGAGCAGAATCACCACGTCGCCGAGCGAGGTGGTCATCTTCACCTTCACCGAGGTGGTGTCGGGGGTATTGGCAGTTTCGGTCATTATAGAATCAATGTTATTGTTATCAGAATTATTGTCGGCTTTGGCCGAAGCAGAACCGCAGGCGGCCATAAAGGGTAGCAGGAAGCCGAGCAGCAGCGGCATCATGGAGCCAAAGGGCCTGTATGAAGTTTTCATCAGAGACTGTCGGGATTAGGGAAAAGCCGCTTGTAGATACGGCGGAAGTTGTTGTCGGATTTAGAAAGTTCGTCGGCACGCGAGTGGCAATCGGTGCCGTAAATGCCTGTGAGCAGGTCGGGCAGATATCGGTGCTCGCGGTCCTTGTCGATGGTGGCGGCAGCCAGACGTGCCACAGCGTCGGCAAACTTCACTGCGTCGATTGCATTGAGGTATCGTGCGGCAGAAGCGGTGAACTGACCGTTGAGGTCAACGGTCACGAGGTTTTCGATGACGTCGTTGAGGTCGGCGGGATCACAGTCTTCAATATGATTGGCAATGTATTCGTAAGAGAGGAGCCCGTCGGGGTCGCTCTTCAATCGTTTGGCTTCTTCGGGTGTCATGTTAAAAAATTGATAAAAAGAGTGTGGCAAAATTACTAAATTTGCTTCATATTGCCAAATCAAAAGGGTCGATGGCACGCAATAGATTACATATACAATAGGAAAGTGTTTAAAAACATAAATAAATTTAGAATAAATGTTGTAAAGACTATTAAATTTTGCTAATTTTGCAGCGTAATGCGTACCGGCACGAGCCAAGGGCGCGCAATACCGTTTGAAAACCAATTAAATACATATTAATCTAATCCAATCATCTCTATGTGGTTAACAAGTTCATCCATAGGACGTAAGTTTATCATGGCCCTCACCGGCTGCTGTCTCGTCCTGTTTGTTACTTTTCACGTGCTGATGAATGCGGTTGCCCTGATTTGGCCTGCAGCCTACAATCAGGTGTGCGAGTTCTTAGGCGCCAACTGGTATGCCCTGGTGGCATCGGCCGGCCTCGCCCTGCTGTTCATCTTACACATTCTGTATGCCGTGTGGCTCACACTGCAAAACTACAAAGCCCGCGGTAAAGCCCGCTACGCCATCGCCGGCCGCACCCCCAATGTGGAATGGTCGTCGAAGAACATGCTCGTTCTGGGTGTGGTTGTCATTGCCTTCCTGGTAGTGCACCTGGTGCAGTTCTGGTCGAAGATGCAGTGGCAGGAACTTATCCATGCCGACCTCACCGTACTTCCCCAGCTCGAAGGCGTGCCCGCCGCTCCGGCCATGGGTACCCTGTTCCTTCAGATGGCATTCAGCTGCTGGTGGACACTGGCTATCTACGTTATCGGCTTCATCGCCCTGTGGTTCCACCTCAACCACGGCTTCTGGTCGATGTTCCAGACCATAGGTTGGAACAACAACGTATGGATCGAACGCCTCAAGAAAATCGGCTTCTGGTGGACAACCATCGTGGTAGGCCTCTTCCTGGCCCAGGCTATCGTATTCACCGTTCAGGCCCGCAACAACTACTACCTCGACAACGAAAAGCTGCAGGAACAGTATGCCGAATACTGGAACCAGCAGGCTGAAGAAATGATGAACGACTTCCAGGTGAGCGTACAGAGCGCCATGAAGGGCCTCGAAAACGACCCCACCGCCGCCCAGAAGGCTCAGCAGGACTTCGTGCAGAGCTACGGCCCCTCATTCATCGAAAAGGCTCAGCTCGTGTCAGACTCATTTGAGAAACAGTGCCCCGCCGGCGTACCCTCCGACGCATTCCGCCAGATGATGATGCTGGCAGGCCAGTTCCGCCAGATGCTCGGTACACCCGCCCTCGAGGAAGACAACACTCAGAATAATCAATAATAAAATTTCTCAGAAAGATGATAGATTTCGCAAAAATTAAAGACATGATCGATTCAAGTCCTATCATGAAGGACTTCGCTGATATCGAATCGTCAAAACTTCCTGAGTACCAAGTTGACTCAAAAATACCCGAAGGCCCCATCGCTGAGAAATGGACCAACTACAAGGCCCACCAGAAGCTGGTGAACCCCGCCAACAAGCGCCTGCTCGACATCATCGTGGTAGGTACAGGTCTGGCCGGCGCATCAGCCGCCTCAACCCTGGGCGAGCTCGGCTTCAACGTGCTCAACTTCTGCATCCAGGACTCACCCCGCCGCGCTCACTCGATCGCCGCTCAGGGTGGTATCAACGCCGCCAAGAACTACCAGAACGACGGCGACTCGATCTACCGACTTTTCTACGACACCGTGAAGGGTGGTGACTTCCGCTCACGCGAAGCCAACGTATACCGTCTGGCCGAAGTGTCAAACAATATCATTGACCAGTGTGTGGCACAGGGCGTACCCTTTGCCCGCGAATACGGAGGCCTGCTGGCCAACCGCTCGTTTGGCGGTGCCCAGGTATCACGTACATTCTACGCCAAGGGTCAGACCGGCCAGCAGCTGCTGCTGGGCGCATACTCGTCGCTCAACCGCCAGATTCAGAAGGGCACAGTGAAGAGCTTCGTGCGCCGCGAGATGCTCGATGTAGTTATCATCGACGGCCGCGCCCGCGGTATTATCGTGCGCAACCTCATCACCGGCGAAATCGAACGCTACGCCGCTCACGCCGTAGTACTTGCCACCGGTGGTTATGGCCGTGCATTCTTCCTGTCGACCAACGCCATGGGCTGCAACGGCTCTGCCGCCGTACAGGCCTTCAAGAAAGGCGCATACCTGGCCAACCTCGCTTTCACTCAGATTCACCCCACATGTATCCCCGTTCACGGCGAAGACCAGTCGAAGCTCACCCTCATGAGCGAATCGCTGCGTAACGACGGCCGTATCTGGGTACCCAAAAAGAAAGAAGATGCCGAAGCTATCCGCGCCGGCAAGAAGAGACCTACCGACATACCCGACGAAGACCGCGACTTCTACCTGGAACGCCGCTACCCGGCCTTCGGTAACCTCTGCCCCCGCGACATCGCCTCGCGTGCAGCCAAGGAACGTTGCGACGCCGGCTATGGTGTAGGTACAGGCAACGCCGTATACCTCGACTTCAAGTATGCCATCCAGCGCCTTGGCGAGGATGAGGTACGCGACCGCTACGGCAACCTCTTCGACATGTATCAGATGATCTCTGATGACAACCCCTACGAAACACCCATGATGATCTTCCCCGCATCGCACTACACAATGGGCGGTATCTGGGTAGACTACGAGCTGCAAACCTCAATCAAGGGTCTCTTCGCTATCGGTGAATGTAACTTCTCTGACCACGGTGCCAACCGCCTGGGTGCATCGGCTCTGATGCAGGGCCTGGCCGACGGATACTTCGTGCTGCCATACACCATGCAGAACTACCTGAGCGACCAGATCAAGGTGCCCCACTTCTCAACCGACGCTCCCGAATTTGACGAAGCCGAAAAGAACGTGCGCGAGCGTATCGCCAAGCTCATGGCCATCAAGGGAACCAAGAGCCCCGACGAAATACACAAGCGTCTGGGCCACGTGATGTGGGACCTCGTAGGTATGGGCCGCACACTGCAGAGCCTGGTGAAAGCTACCGAAGAAATCGAAAAGGTACGCCAGGAATTCTACAGCGACCTGCGCATCGTAGGCAGCGCCGACGACCTCAATACCGAACTTGAAAAGGCTCTGCGCCTGGAAGACTTCCTGGTGATCGCCAAGATGATGGCTATCGACGCCCTCAACCGCAACGAATCGTGCGGCGCTCACTTCCGCGAAGAATACCAGACCGCCGACGGCGAAGCTGCCCGTCGCGACGATGAGTACATGTACGTTTCGTGCTGGAAGTACACCGGCGACAACGAAAAGCCCATCCTCATCAAGGAACCCCTCAAGTACGAGGCCATCAAGGTTCAGACCCGCAACTACAAGTCGTAAACTTAACCACGCATCCCGCTCCGGAGCCAACCCCTCCGGATTACGGGAGCCAAATAGCTATAGAATAAAATGGAAACAACAATCAGCGTAAATCTGAAAATTTGGCGTCAACGTGGTCCTAAGGAGAAAGGCCAGTTCGTCAACTACCACCTCGACAACGTGTCGACCGGTAGCTCCTTCCTCGAAATGCTCGACATGCTCAACCAGCAGCTCGTGGAGCAAGGCGAAGAACCCGTGGTGTTTGACAGCGACTGCCGCGAAGGCATCTGCGGCATGTGCTCGCTCTACATCAACGGTCACCCCCACGGCCCCGTGCAGGGCATCACTACCTGCCAGCTCCACATGCGTAAATTCCACGATGGCGAAACCATCACCATCGAACCCTGGCGCTCGGCCGGATTCCCCGTAATCCGCGACCTCATGGTAGACCGCAACGCCTTTGACAAGATACAGCAGGCCGGCGGTTATGTATCGTTCAACTGCGGCGGCGCGCCCGACGCCAACTCCACTCCCATCTCCAAGGAAGTGGCTGACGTGGCTATGGACTCTGCCACCTGCATCGGTTGCGGCGCTTGCGTTGCAGCTTGTAAGAACGGTTCGGCCATGCTCTTCGTATCGGCCAAGGTAAGCCAGTTTGCTCTCCTGCCCCAGGGCCAGGTTGAACGCAAACGCCGCGCCCGCGCCATGGTTGCCAAGATGGACGAACTGGGCTTCGGTAACTGCACCAATACCGGCGCATGCGCAGCCGAATGCCCCAAGAGCATTCCTCTGAGCAACATCGCCCGCCTCAACCGCGAATTTATCAACGCCAAGTGCAGCGAATAATAAGCTTTTAAGGCATTATAATCTATAAATAACGGAGGCGCGAACACGCGTCTCCGTTATTTTGTTTTATGAGTATGAAAAATTCACGAAAATATGGTCTGAGGCTGCTTGCCACGACAGCTGTTGCGGCCGTGATTGCCGTTACCATAATGTTCACGGGCGAGAAGGCTGCGGCCACCTCGGCTCAGTCGCCGGTGATGTGGCAGACCGACGTTGCACTGGGTGCTCCTTACCAAATGCGATATGTGAACCAGCCCGACGACTACTCGGGTGCGGTGCGCTCTACCATAGTAAGGCTTACGAGCGACTGTGCCCATGGCGTGGGTGTGCTATACGTGCACGGATACAACGACTACTTCTTTCAGGACGAGATGGCACGACAGTTCACCGAGCATTGCTATGACTTCTATGCCGTGGACCTGCGCAAGTATGGCCGCTCCATTATGCCGGGCCAGCGCAAGTTCGAGGCCCGCGACCTGCGCGAGTATTTTGCCGACATAGACTCGGCCGTAGTGCAGATGCAACACGACGGCATAAGCTCGATTGTGCTGATGGGACACTCTACCGGCGGCCTTATATCGGCCTACTATATGGCATCGCAGCCGCCGCAGTGCATCAAGGCGCTGGTGCTGAACAGCCCGTTCCTGGACTGGAATCAGTCGAAATTTCAAGAGAAATTCCTTATACCGGTGGTAGATACATTCGCATCGCTGTTGCCCAAAGTGAATATATCGCAGGGAGACGACGACACATACGCGCGGTCGTTGCTCAAAAGCATGGAGGGCGAGTGGGATTATAATACCGACTGGAAACTGGTACATTCACCCGACGTGCAGACCTCGTGGATCAAGGCTATTGATTACGCGCAGGCTGTGGTGCAGGACTTTCCCGGTATAAAGGTGCCTATACTGCTCATGCACTCCGACAGCACCTACCGGCCGGGGCATGGCGACCCCTCGCGAGCCGACGCCGTGCTCGATGTGGACGACATCTCGCACTACGGACGCCGGCTGGGTATAGACGTGGATGAATTCACTGTGAAGGGCGGCTTGCACGACCTTATGCTGTCGGCTCCGGGCGTGCGCACGGCTCTTTACGACTCGCTCTTTGACTGGCTGAGCAAATTGCGCTTGTCGAGATAGGCCACTACCAGGTCTACAATATCGTCCATATCGAGCTTGGAGGTGTCGATTGACAGGTGGTAAGAGGCCGAGTCGCCCCAGGTGCGGTCGGTGTAGAAGTTGTAGAATTCGGCTCGCAGTTTATTGGTCTTGCGCATGATGCTGCGGGCTTCGTCAATGCTCTTGCAATCGCCGCGGCGCATGATGCGCTCTATACACTGCTCCTCGGGGGCATGCAGGAAGATATTGACCACGCCGGGGAAGTCGCGCAGTATGTAGTCGGAAGTACGTCCCACGATTACGCACGGCTGCTGCGAAGCCACTTCCCTTATGAAGTCGCTCTGCGCCCGATAGACACCCTCGCTGCCGGCGGTGTTGGGACCTGCATACCAAGCCAGCGCATTGTAGCCCATGCTCATGGGCAGAATACCCGACAGAAAGCCGGGTGCCCGCTCGTCGTTTTTCTGGAAAAGAGCCTCGTCAAGGCCCGAGTGGCGGGCCGCCTCTCTGAGCAATTCCTTGTCGTAGTAGCTTATGCCGAGCCGTTTGGCCAGGCGGTGTCCGAGGTCGCGGCCGCCCGATCCGAAGCTGCGGCCTATGGTGATTATATAGTGCGATGGTACAGGTGACTGATTCATGTTTTTCAGGTTAATTAATTTTTATGATACAAATGTAACAAATAAATAGATTATATCCGACACAATATTGTAATTTTTTGTAACTTTGTCGCCGACTTACATACATATAACAATTCCATATAACAATTCCCTATGCGTTTAATTATTGAACCGAACTACGAAGAAGTATCTCGCTGGGCGGCCCGCTATGTAGCAGCCCGCATCAACGAAGCCAATCCTACAGCCGAAAAGCCCTTCGTGCTGGGTTGCCCCACCGGCTCATCGCCCCTGGGCATGTACAAGGAACTCATCAAGCTTTGCAAAGAAGGTAAGGTTTCGTTCAAGAACGTCGTTACATTCAACATGGACGAATATTGCGGAATTCCCCGCGACCACGAGCAAAGCTACTACACTTTCATGTGGACCAACTTCTTCAACCAGATAGACATCCTTCCCGAAAACGTCAACATACTCAACGGCAACGCAGCCGACCCCGCCAAGGAATGTGCCGATTATGAAGCCAAAATCGCTTCTTACGGTGGCATCGACCTCTTCATGGGCGGCGTGGGTCCCGACGGTCACATTGCATTCAACGAACCCGGCTCGGCCCTGACTTCGCGCACCCGCATGAAGACCCTCACCCACGACACCATCATCGCCAACTCGCGCTTCTTCGACAACAATGTAGACCTCGTGCCCAAGACCGCCCTCACCGTAGGCGTAGGCACAGTGATGGCTGCCAAGAGCGTGATGCTCATAGTCAACGGCCACAACAAGGCCCGCGCTCTGCGCCACGGCGTGGAAGGCGGCATCAGCCAGATGTGGACCATCTCGGCCCTGCAGATGCATCCCAAGGCTATCATCGTTGCCGACGACGCTGCCTGCGACGAACTCAAGGTACAGACTTACAAATACTTCAAGGATATCGAAGCTGCCAATCTCGACCCCGAGAGCCAGCTCTGATTTTTCGTGAAATAAATCATAATCACGGTAACGGCATAAAAAAACGCCGCTACCGTGATTTTTTATATATTATTTGGTGAAATCTCTTGATAAAATCACTATCTTTGCCACGACAGTACAACCCTAAATCGCAAAACCATGCATCTGCCATCGCTGAGGCTTCATGCCATCCCCGACCTTCGCGACTATCTGATCATCATAGCCGGTATGGCTGTGTATGCCATCGGATTCACGGTTTTTATCCTTCCCCACGAAATTGTGGTGGGCGGAATGGCCGGATTCAGTACCCTCATTTACTTCGCATCGTCGCAACATATACCGGTGGCATTCACCATGTATGCCGTGAATCTGCTGATGCTGATGGTATGGTTCAAGGTGCTGGGACGCAAATTTGTGGTGCGCACGGTTTTCGGGGCCACGGCCCTGTCGCTCATGATAGGCTCCATCGAAGGCTACTTCACATCGCATCAGCCCATAGTGGCCGACACCACCATGAGCGTGCTGATGGGCTCGGCCCTGTGCGGCATAGGCATAGGCCTGTACTATGCCCACCACGGCTCGGCCGGAGGCACCGACATTGTGGCTGCCATCTTCGAGAAAACCAAGGGGATAAACATGGGTCGCACCATGATGATAATAGACATCTCGATTGTGACATGCTCATTTTTCCTGCCCTTTGAGGGCGACCTCGATGCCCGCATTCAGACCCGTGTGCAGACCATCATCTACGGCTGGACCTCGATTATAATATACTCTTTCCTGGCAAACTACATTGTAAACCTTGATAAACAGACCATTCAGTTCCTGATACTGTCGCCCAAATGGCACGAGATAGCCCACCACGTCACACACGAGAGCGGCCGCGGAGTTACCACTGTAGGGGGCACAGGATTCTGGACCGGCGAGCACCGCGAACTGCTCATCATCTGGTGCCGTCGCTATGATGCCGACCGTATCTACGAAATTGTACGCCATATAGACGAGGGTGCTTATATAATACAATCTGACGCCCGCAGCGTTTACGGCAACGGATTCGACCCCCTGAAGGCCAAACCTCAGAAAAATATAGCTCCCAAAAAAGCGTAAAAATAGAAGATTTGTAATATTTATAACATAATTTTAAGGACTTGACCATGCCTTAATCAATCATCATATTACAATCATAAATCAAAACACTTAACACCAATTAATATTTATTCAAAAACACACCTATTTAATTATAAACCGTAAATTCGCATGAGAAACACCCGCTTCTTTCATGTTGTATAACATTTTGGAAAGTTAGCGAAAAATAGCGATATTTGCACATTATTAGTAAAAATATGCAATTTGTCAGAAATTTAGAAAATCTATTTGAACTGGCATGCTCCAATGGAGCATCCCGTCGCAGAGTAGCTGCTGTTTATCCCCACGACGCCCATACACAAGAAGCTGTGGAAGGCGCACTTAAACGTGGCTTTGCCGACTTTATTCTCGTAGGACGCGTGGCTGAGCTTCAGGCACTGCCCTTCGTCGATGAATATGCCGACCGTATCGAATTTGTCGATGTTCCCGACAGCGACGAGGCTGCCCGTGTGGCCGTTCAGATTGTACGCGACGGCGGTGCCGACGTGCTCATGAAAGGCAAACTCAACACCGACAACCTGCTGCGCGCCGTGCTCAACAAAGAACACGGAATACTGCCCCCCGGCACCGTGCTGAGCCATATCACCGTGGCCAAAGTCCCAAACCGCGACAAACTGCTCATATACTCTGACGTTGCAGTAATCCCCGAGCCTACCCTCGCACAGCGCGAGGCCATGATGGGCTACCTCGTGAAACTGAGCCACACTCTGGGCATCAAGACTCCACGTGTAGCTCTGATACACTTCACCGAAAAGGTAAACCCCAAGTTCCCCGTTTCAACCGACTACGTAGCCCTCAAAGAAATGGCTGCCCAAGGCCGCTGGGGCGACGTGATAGTGGACGGCCCCATGGACATACCCACAGCCCTCGAACCCGAAGCCGGACAAATCAAAGGCATAATCTCGCCCATCGAAGGACAAGCCGACTGCCTGATGATGCCCGACATACAGGCCGCAAACGTATTCTACAAGACCATATCACACTTTGGCGGCGCTACAAATGCCGGGATGCTCGTAGGAACAATGGCTCCCGTGGTACTGCCCTCGCGCGGCGACACCACCGAGGGCAAGCTGGCCAGCCTGGCTCTGGCTTGCGTGGCCGCAATGCACTGATCTGAACACACACTCCCACAAGTACTCTCCCCTGCCCGACTATTTTCGAGCCTTATTACATCTTTCCTTAGTTTATTGTCGTGCTTACGACCGACTCCCTAACAATTAGCTTATGCGCATTCTTACTATAAATCCCGGCTCTACATCAACCAAGATTGCCGTTTTCGACGACACTACTCCTGTATTGGTAGAGAATATCCGCCATTCAGTAGACGAGCTCTCACAGTTCCGTCAGGTTTCAGACCAGTTTGAATACCGACGCAACCTCGTGCTCAACGCGCTCAAAGAACACGACATACCTCTCCAATTCGATGCAATCGTAGGTCGAGGCGGCCTGCTCAAGCCCATCGAAGGCGGTGTGTACGAAGTAAACGACATAATGCTTGGCGAAATAGAGCACCCCATGCGCAACCACGCATGCAACCTCGGATGCCGCATAGCACACGACCTGTGCCAGTCGATTCCCGGTTGCCGCGCACTCACATGCGACCCCGGCGTGGTAGACGAACTCATTGATGTAGCACGCATATCAGGCTCACCCATAATGCCTCGTATCACCACATGGCACGCCCTGAACCAGCGCTCCATTGCCCGCCGCTATGCCGCCGAACACGGCCAGCGATACGAAGAACTGAACCTTATAATTGCACACCTGGGCGGGGGCATATCAATCGGCGCACACCGCCAGGGCCGATGCATCGACGTTAACAACGCATTCGACGGCGACGGCCCCTTCTCGCCCGAACGCGCAGGCTCACTGCCCCCCGGTAAGCTCATCGACCTCTGCTACTCGCAGAAGTACACCCTCGAACAGCTCAAACGCCGCATCAGCGGCAACGCCGGCCTGGCAGCTCATCTGGGCACAACCGACGTGCAGGCAATTGTGAAATCAATCGAAGAAGGGGATAAACACGCCGAACTCGTGCTCAACGGCATGATCTACTCCATAGCCAAGTGGATAGGCAGCGCCGCCGTGGCCCTCAAAGGCAAGGTAGACGCTATACTCTTCACCGGCGGAGTAGCACACAGCGACTACGTGGTGAGCCGACTCATAGACTATGTGAATTTCCTTGGTCCGACATTCGTTTATCCCGGCGAAAACGAAATGCTTGCCCTCGCCACCAACGCCATAGGCGCCCTGCGGGGAACCATCGAAATCAAGCAATACAAATAAGCTAAAAACATCCACCCAATAACACCGCGCGCCCAAAGTCAAACTTCCGGCACGCGGTGTTCTATATTTGTATAGAGCATCTACATACCAAATGACTTAAAAGTTAATTTGGTATGATAAATGCTCTATGCAATAATTAATGTACCCACATTGTGGTGCATTAATGAACATCAGCACGAATTTTAAGTCTGTTTCAATCCACACACCCGCGCAGGGTGCGACTTTGGTGGGATACATGCGTTCTGCGATGATGTTGTTTCAATCCACGCACCCACGCGGGGTGCGACACGGAACAGGTACAACTGACATAATACCAATAATGTTTCAATCCACGCACCCACGTGGGGTGCGACAATATACTCAGTCTCAGCCACAACAAGCGATTTAAGTTTCAATCCACGCACCCACGTGGGGTGCGACGACCGACCCCATTCCGATGCTGCTGTCGGCCATGTTACAATCCACGCACCCACGTGGGGTGCGACACTCCGAGCTTCGCGCCGAGCAGACCGCCCGACTCGTTTCAATCCACGCACCCACGTGGGGTGCGACCTTCGCGGTATGGAATAGGTTGATATCCAATGTGGGAGTTTCAATCCACGCACCCGCGCGGGGTGCGACAGTAAGTCTTATAAGTTGCTTGTATTAAGCGGTTTATAGCTGTCAATCCAAGAATTGGCGAATAGGGACTTGGATTCTACAGCAAAATTAATGATTTTTTTTCGTAATTTCTTGATTTTTTGTTAATCAAGAAACACCCCGAAAAATGCGAAATGCTTCATATTCTTGGTTAAAAATCAAGTATTCCGGTAACATCTATTCCTGTTGACTTGCCCAGCACTTCAATATGTTTATCAGAATCGTGTCCCAATCTATAAATACGCAGGCTATCCTTTTCCTCATCTATTATTTCCAATAATTTTGACTTAAGCTGCGTTAACTGAGTCATGTTCAATACACATTCGAATACCGAGTTTTGCACTCTTACGCCCACGTTCTTACATTCTTTGGCAACTCTGCGCAGGCGTTTTGCCCCCTGAGGTGTTTGAGTTTCCACATCGTATGTAATCAATATTTTCACAGCTATTTAATATTTAAGATTTTAATAGAAATACGGGATATCCATTCAAGTCGCCACGTATATTGCGTGCGAGCAACATTGCTTGTACATGAGGCAGTAGTCCCAATTGTATTGATTCGTTAAGGAAAGGATGAATTATTTCATCTTTTTTTCGTTCCTGCCACGCCGCAATCACTTTCTTCCGGCCATCAGTAGTAAGAAGGCATGAACCCTCGGGCATATCCACAAAATCTTTAGCTGTGATTTGCCTGCGGTTGATCATTGACAGAACGAGCCTATCGCCTAAGTAAGCTCTCATCTCTTCAATTAAGTCGAGAGCCAAAGAAGCCCTACCCGGCCGCAGCACATGCATGAAACCTACATAGGGGTCAAGGCCCACGCCCTCAAGGGCAGATGCGACTTCGTTTGTAATCAGCGAATATACAAATGACAGCAGCGCATTGACCCGGTCGCGTGGCGGGCGTCGGTTTCTACCTTCAAATTTAAAGTCTTCTTTACAGCGTGTTATCATATTGTCAAATACCGAGAAATATTCTCTTGCTGCCATTCCTTCTATGCATCTTATCTCATCATCGGAGGTTGATTCAATCAAGCGGCGTTTATACTCTTTAAGGTGTTTTATTACATGTACTACATCAGCATCCGAGCCATTGTCTCTGACATATCTTTGCAGAATACACCTCGAATTATGTATTTTGGCACCGATAAACAATCTGCTCAGACTTAGTTTAACAGCCTCATCATCATGCATGCAATATTGCCTTTTTCTCAACAAAACGTTTCCCGAAACCGGGCCTTGACTACGTGAAATGAAATGTCCAGACGGGGTATAAAACGACAATGCCACATTATTGTCGGCGCAGAGTTTCATCAATCCCGGACTTGCCCCGGCATAAGTGAAAGAGTAGATGGACTGCAGATTTATTATGGGTATTCTTGCGACTTCTTTTTGGTCTACAGAAACCACCACATTCATCCCGTCCTTCGTAAGGTAGGCCTTGGGCGTGTTTACATACAGGGTGTTAAGAAGGACTTTCATACATATATTGGTTTAAGTAGGTTTGCACATCACTTTCGGCTTCTGACGCAGGCATGCAGGCATCTATGAGAGAGCAATTTCTGCATTTGGGCTGCAATGTAGCTTTAGGAAGCTTTCCCGTTTCAAACAAGCCGTGCATCATGTCGGATGTATCGCGTACACGCCGACGAATATCTTCTGTAATCTCGACTGTCTGGCGCCGGTTTGTCTTACGGTAGAATATAGCACCTTGTGTGACGGCAACTCCATACATCTCTTCAATGCACATAGCTTGTGCAGCGAGCTGCAAGATGTCGCAATCTATGCTTTTCTTACTCCCGTGCTTGTATTCTATGGGAAAGGGCAAAAAATAACCTGAATACTTACCGAAGTAAATACCGTTGGCCGAGGTGGCCGGATGCAACTCTACTGCATCGGCTATACCGGTAAGACCCAGCGCATAAGAAGCTACCCTGAAGCCGCGAACGGTAATTACACCTCCGTTATTCTGACGATATTCAGGATCATCCACCACATTGTGTTGCAGCGATCCCTCCATAGTGAGTACATTATCCTGCCATACTTGATCAATGTGGATCAAAGCCCACTGTCGGGCACAGAAAACATAGTGTTGAATGCCCGACAGCATAAGCATTTGATCGTCAGAGTACATTGACATTTATCATATAATCTCCAACAAAGACACACCCGAGGGCAGATTGTCCTTATCGACAGTAATATCGTAGTCAGACACTGAACGGGCAGGACGATCGGTTTTTCCGGTTATTTTAACAAGGTCGAAAAGCTTGTGGGCAGGTGCGTTTCCCAACTCACTTTCATGCTTGAAAACTATCAGTCGCTGAGGACTCATAAGGCCGCGGGCAGCCGAACGATCGTTGTCAAACATGTTTTTCAACGCATCCCAGAAGAGCTGAAGGTCGTCTTCGCAGAAGGCAGTCTGTTTGGCCAGATTTGCCGAAATAAATCCATGAGCCACATACAGGCCGTATGGTACAGTGGCCTTGCGTCCCATAGCACGGTTCTCCCCACCCTGTTTCTGTGCATCCTCTTCTTTGGCCACAGCCATACGGGTGATGGTATGTTCCTGACTTACTACGGGGTCGACCGAGCGGGCAAAGGTGAACTGGATAGGTCCTCGAACCTGTCCGGCATTCTTACCGGTAGTCATCACAGCGCCAAATGTGCGCACATCATAGTAATGTTCGCACATATATTTGCGGGCAGCCTCGGTCTTTTCGGCTGCTGACTTTTTAGCTGTCACATTTTCATCGTCATGAGCCTGATCAATGAGGTTATTGAGGACTGCTTTTTCCTTGACAAATATGTCAAAGGGACGAGCCAGCCCCTTGGCAAGCTGCACATAATTGCGTACTTTGCGTTTAAGGCATACGTCGGTTACCAGACCTTCGCCGGTCTCGGCGTCAATACGCGGGAGGTTGCCGGCATCGGGATCGCCGTTGGGGTTACCGTCGAGCACATCAAAGATATAGACGAAGTCGTAGCGATTTTTAATTGGTTCCATATAATTTATTTTATTTTTATTGTTATTCGTTTTCAGTGTTTTGTTTTTCAAAGAATTTAGCGTTCTGGTGGTAATATCCTACAAAGAACCGTCCCTGGTCTTTAAGGTTGAGGTGAGAGGGGAACCCGTCGGAGGGGAGAAGCGACATTATTTCCTGCTTTATTTTATCGTAGTACACCTGAAGGCCTTTGTCGAGTTTCTGCAGATGATGGTTGTTGAGGTTAAACAGTGTAGGGAAAACCACGGCAGGAGTTGCCGAAGCGGCATTCATGTAGCGTTCGCGTATGGTATTTATGCCGTTAGCGCGATATTGTATGCGGTCAAACACCGCAAAAAGTCTACCGGCCACATAGCCGATATTGGTTTCTGTAGGATTTAGCATGATGGTTATTTTTTGTTTTGTTTCGGATAATCTGTTAAGATAAGCTTTGATAACAGCGATACGTGTCACACTTGGATCATTCTCCATACGGATGCGTCGCAATACGGAATTGTAGAGTGTAGCCGGATATGGTATACCTTGAAGGATACTTTTAATGACTGCCTCAATGAGATTTGGCTGCGGCAATTCTTTCTCTTTTTTTGATTTTGCCGCTGCAAGCATCGAATAGAGTCCGGCATAGGGCTTCTTGGTCTTGCGTGTGTCTATTATTTCCATATCTGCGAAATGCCGCAAGATATTTGACAGGAATTGTGTCAACATACATTCCTGCCAGTAAACTACGGCTATACGCGCTGCATTTGGAGCGAGACCAAGGAAATAGAATGAATCCTGCGAGCCGGATGCCCGGAGTCCGTTATATAGAGTCTTGAAGTCTTCACGCACTTTATCTATTCCCGCATTTGGATCGTCGATACTCTGAGGGGCGAATCCAAATATGCTGCCTATGCCTTCGGTCACTATCTTTTCATCTTCTGACGGAACCGATGACCAAAATACAAATGTGCGGCTGCCTACTGATATCTTGTTATGAGAATTGCGGTCGAGCAAACTGAGCAAGGCTGTTGAAAAAGCTGCAGCCGCCGACTTTGAAATCGGCGCATTTAAACCTTTCTGATGTCCGTATGAGTCATAACCAGAAGATACCTGGAATGCAACAAGCTTACCATTTGATTTTCCGCCCGCGATAGGCGTAGGGCTGAGTATTTCTTGAGGGGCTTCTTTATTGCCCGTAATCAGGCATACGGGATGATTGTTGTCCGGGGTGTTTTCGGTTCCGGTGTCAATCTCATTCTTCAAATCATCAGAAGAGGCTGCAATGTTTAACCGGCCCGCAAGACGGAAACTGAAATTAGCACCGGTAACCTTAAGTATGTTAGGCCACATATCGTGCTGTTTCACAGCGTTGATACCGTCGTTTTCATAGAACTTTACAACAGCTGCAAATTCTTCATTTTCCGGATATTTGTCTTTTAAACGACGGCATTCGTTTACAAACGCTTCGTTTCTCTTGCATGCATTTTCTTTTTCTTTGTCGGTGTCTTCCTTGGGATGATTGAGTACGTACATGGCATTGTCATACATCATGTAAGCCTTGATGCCTGCCGTACGCGAGGCATCCACTGCCAGAAAGGTCTTTGTCATCTTTTTGTCGATACGCATATCTTCAATATCAAGAAGACGGCCATCTATGTCCACCACCAGAACGAAGTGAATTTTTTGATGCTTGAATCCGAATGGAGCCAAGGAATTATCTATCGCCTGCAGGCGATGATAATAATCATATAAGGCTTTAAGTATCATCGCAGTAATTGTTTGCTGTTAAACTCCGGCACGTGCATCACTCCGTGTTCGAGCCTTGCACGGAAAAATATGGCCGGTATGCTGCCATTTTTGGCGGGATGGCCGAAATCCATATCGTATAGCATTATGCCAAGGTCGCGGTCGATATCAGCGGCCGGTGTAAGGTCGGTTCGGCTATCGTCTACCAATTCGAAAAATGCAGTGAATTCACGGGTGCCAAAGTAGGGCTGTGTGAAGCACTGGCCGTTTGCAGCACGGCGTCTGAACATCTCATAATACTTCATCGGATTTTCATCCTTACCCGCTGCATGTTTCTGCAATCTGTCATCGCGTTTGTCCACCGGAATGTACACCATCCTGGCATGAATACGATATCTCACATCACGCAGTATTATGGCATTGCGTTGCTGCCGCTTTTCCTCAATATATACTTTGGCTCCGGGCGATGCCAGAGCACCTACCTCGTTGCGACGCACTTCGTCCCACTTGATAGGATTCAGCACCTCTATCTTTACAATCTCCCACCTTATGGCAGGTTTCCAGAAAATAGCTTCAAAGACTGCGCGTGCAGCCGAGGGCGTTATGACATCATAACTCACTCTCTCCACCTTAAGCTCAGGGCGTGTGAAGCATGCTCTGTCACCCCACACTTCCAAGCAAAATTCTTTATCAGTGTATTCCATGTATTATATTATTAATGTTTCTTCTAACCATACGTTATCCAGAATAAGTCCGCTTTTGTGCGAATAGTATTTATCTGAATTAATAAAGTAAAGACCGTTAAACTCTTCAACAGCTCCATGGACCATAAGGGCATTGAAGCTGCGCATGTTGACATTCACACTATACTGCAACAACTGTTTCCGCAAGCTATATGTGACCTCGCCTTTCTTCCATTGTTCCATAAGGCTCTGACTGTCGCCGAAGTTTACAATGACCGATGCACCGGCATCCTCAATAAGTTTGAACTCGGAAGCTGCGGTTGCAAACATCAGATCGCGTCCGCGGTATAACAATGTTTTTATATTGGCTTTATCGAATGTCGCACACCTGGCATATCGCTGTACAAAGTATTCGTGCATCTTTGAGGGGCTGTGCCAATCGGGAATACCGTCACTGAAGTATCCGAAGGTTGCATTAAGCGCATCGCATGCACGGCCTATGTCGCCAAAAGGTTTCTTGGCCAGATGGAATATATAAGCGGTAGCTTGACTGAGATTTCCTTCGCGGTTGCACCGGCCGGCTGCCTGAAGTATTGAATCCAATCCGGCCTCCTGGCGATATACCGCCGGAAAGTCTATGTCGACGCCGGCTTCTATCAATTGAGTTGCCACAACACGCAATGGGCCCGACCCTGCGTTATGCAGCCGGTGCTTTATCTCATTGATTTTTTGCTTTATGTGAGCCGGGCACATCATACGTGACAAGTGTATCGAAGTACTGTCGTCTGGTAAAGAATCAAATACTGCCTTGGCATCCTTGCGAGTGTTGACCACACAAAGGACACGTTCGTGAGTGCAAAGCCTTTGAGCAAGCTTATCGCATGACATAGGCGACGGCAATAATTCAATGTCGCATCTCCTGGTAGCCTTGTGCAGCTCCCATTCTTCAGGTACAATCGAGGTAATATTCTCTATTCCGTCAAGCTCATTGCTTTGGCCATCGGTCCATTCAGAACTTTTGTCGATAGCCGGCATACTGGCCGTACAAAACAGAACCGAGAGCTCAAAAAGCTTATTATAAGCCTTGAGCGCATCGAGTATGGGCTGCATGTGCTGATGTGGCAAAGTATGCACTTCATCAAGCACAAGAACGCTTTCTACAAGGTTATGCAGCTTGCGGCATTTTGATGGTTTGTTGCTGAAAATAGATTGAAATAATTGAACGTTGGTGGTAACAATGATTGGATAATCCCAATTTTCTGTTGCCAATTTAACTCCGCTGTTTTCAGTCAATTCTTCTGAATTGATAGCCGAGTGGTGTTCAAGGACATTCTCCCGTCCGAATATTTCAGCCAGTACATTTGCGGTCTGTGTTACCACAGATGTATAGGGAATAGCATAAATGATTCTCTTTTTGCCATGTGTTATGGCATGCCTTATTGCCCATGATATTGATGAAAGTGTCTTACCGGTTCCGGTGGGTACATCAAGCATGAAAAAGCCTGTTGGCATACCGGCAGCCTCATTACACTTTTGCAGGATATTGTTACGGATAATGTTTAGAGGCGTTTTGGCACACGACTGTTGCATCTTGACAAAGTGTTTGTCAAGTAATGGAAGCAGTGTTTCAAGATTATACGTCTTTCTGCGGAGCTGAAATTTCTGTGGTGACATAAAGCTCTCGGTATCAAGAAAATCAGCATCTACCAGGCATGAATACAATACACGGGCCAAGTGGTGATAGTCTTTAAGAAAAGCGGTCTGATCACCATTATATTTCTTAACAAGAAAATTAGTTGAATCAAGGTGTTGTATTTCAGGAAGAGGACTTATTTCGGGAGGTATCTCGCATTTGATTTTCTTCTCGAAATCAGTATAATCAGGCATACCGGTATGGTGTCCCATTATTTGATAGCCTGCGAGCATCCGTAACGCTGTGTGCCGACTTTCACCCTGCAGCAAAGCCGCTCCTATATAGGCATGTTGCTTGTCTTCATAATTATACGGAGGGTATTCATCGTCCTCAATTCCGGCCTGAGCTCTTATATATGATTGGAATGTAGCACGCTCCTTTCCTTTATCATGCAGCAAACCCATGATAAAGGCAGTGTGGGATAGACCGAAACTTTCTGCGAAGCCGGATGCGTAACGCGCTACCCCTATGGAGTGTGCTTCCAATGACTGCGTTTCTCCCGTAAGAGGATTAACATGGGCTATAATCATACGTTTTCTGTATATGGTATTTTGATTTAAGGGCTTTACTTGAAAGGAATTTTCTCTTTCGGCCACCACATGAAGGTATGCAATAATACTGGCTATGCTTCACCCTCTGTATGCAGTCCGGGCTAATCATGGAAAAAGTTTTGTAAGACTTCTCTCATCGGATACAAATATACAAGAAAAAATCTAATTTTCGAATAAGAGTGTGTTAAAATCGAGTGTTAAGATTAAACACACTCAAAAAAACACTCACGGCTGCTGCTCGGTGGTGTGAGCGGCAGCCGTGGGGTATGGGTGGTTTATGTCGATGGATTATTTGGTTTCTTTGGCGGGGCGCTGTATGCCGTCGTTGTTGCATCGCTTGGTCATGCGTTCGATGCGGGCCTTGGTTTCGGGATGCGAGGAGAACATGCGGTTGATGTAGCTTGATTTCTGGCCGCTGCCGCCTTCGAGGTTTTGGAATTTTTCAAATGCCATTACCATTCCCCAGGGATTGCGACCGTTCTGTACCAGGAAGTCGTAGCCGCAGTCGTCGGCTTCGTTCTCGTGCTTCTGCGAGTATTTGGCGTTGATGAGCGCATCGCCGAGTGTACCGAGTTGCGATTCGGTAAGAGCGGCCACCTTACCGCCTGACGATGCAATGGCGTCTTTCATGGCGCCGGTAAGGAGCTGGGTCTTGAATTGGTTCTTGGAGTGGCGTTTCATAACGTGGCCAATTTCGTGGCCGATGATTCCCATGAGTTCGTCGTCGTCCATTATGTCCATCAGCGATGAGAATACTCGCACACTGCCGTCGGGACATGCGAAGGCGTTGATGTCAATTACATTGTACACCTTGAAGTTCAATGGTATGCCGTCGGCATCGGTTATGCCTTCTACCAGGCGATTGAGACGCTGTGTATAGGGGTCGTCGTCGGGAAGAACGGGATTGTGCTTGTCCATCCATTCTACCGATTCCTTGACGTATGCGGCCATCTGTTCGTCGGTCAGGGTGAAAGCCTGTACTGCTTTGCTTGCGCCGCCTATGGCTTTTTTCAGATTAAATTGTGCGTAGCCTGCATTGGCTGTTGCAAGAAAAGCAACGACCATAAATAGTTTGATTAAACGTTTTTTCATAAGGCAGTTGATTTTTCGTATTATTTATCTTTAATTGTTGTGATTTTCCTAATTCAGAACGGTATAGTAAATTTCTTGATTGCTCTTGGCTTGTATATTAATAGTGTACTTCTGAAGCTTTGATTGGTTTACTATAATCACGGCGATAATATCGCCCATGCAAGAATCAAGGTGATTGATTTTGTTGTCGCAAAGGTAGCTATTTTTTTTTACATCTCAAACTAAATGTTGAGTTGGGATATAACGCTTATTGAATGTCGAACATAGTCATCTCACTCGTTGTTACTACTTAAAGATTTTTTTATGAATAATTCAGATATAAATGCCTTGTTTGACCTTAGCGGCAAGGTTGCTATTGTTACCGGTGCCGGCGATGGCATAGGCAAAGGCTGTGCAAAAATATTGGCTTTGGCCGGTGCATCGGTTGTGGTGAGCGACCTCAGTATAGATAAAGCAAACGCGGTCGCTACAGAGATAAAGGTGGCCGGTGGTACTGCTGCGGCTGTAAGCTGCAATGTGCTTGATTTTGAAGACTTGAAAAAGACTGTTGACTTTGCTGTCGATACTTATGGTAGCGTTAATATACTGGTCAACAACGCCGGAATAGGTGGCGGTGGCAAAGAAAATCCGTTCAATATAGATAATGAATATGTGGAAAGGATTTACAGGGTGAATGTCTACGCGCCTTTGCAGCTGTGTAAGCTCACCGCTCCCGAAATGCAAAAATCCGGCTATGGAAGCATTGTGAACATCACTTCGATGAGTTCTGTCAATAAGGAAGCCAATATGTCTATTTACTCTTCATCGAAAGCCGCGCTCAACCACCTGTCAGCCAATCTGGCCTACGACTTGGGAAAGATGGGAATAAGAATAAATTGCGTGGGCCCGGGAGCTACAAGGACTGCATCGCTGGCGTCGGTACTTACGCCTGAACTTCAAGCTAAAATGCTCAGCCATACTCCTGTCAAACGTCTGGGCGAGGTGAGCGATATAGCGCAGGCCGTACTGTTCTTCGCCGGCCCCGCCTCTTCTTGGATCAGCGGTCAGGTACTGTTTGTTAACGGTGGAGGCGTGCAAACGCTTGACTGAATCTTATGAATATTAAAACATCGGGCAATCAGCTGTATTTCAACTGATTGCCCGATGTTTTATGAGCCGCGAGTGGGGCTCGAACCCACGACCTTTTCGTTACGAATGAAATGCTCTACCGACTGAGCTATTGCGGCTTATCGGTGTGCAAAGTTACAAATTATTCTTGTTACCTGCACTAAATGTCAACTTAATTTTTGCTTTGTCAAACAAAAATTTGACCATTGCCGGTTTTGAAACATACGGCACAATGCTCGATTCAACCATAGAACCCTGCTGATAGTAACCCGAGCTTGACTGTGATTCAAGATTTACCTGCACGGGGGTAAGAATGAATTCATAGTCTTCAGGTTTTACTTCCTCTTTTGAAAGCAGGTCCAGCAGATATGCGCGCAGGCCGGAGAAGGCGTATCGCTTGTTTGTCGCATCGTATTCAGCATAGAATGATACAAGTCCGTCGGTCAACTGGTTTTTAGAGAAGAACTCATCCTTCTTGCTCTTAAGCACCATCAGCACGTAGGGCGGCGGAGCTATCTCATAGTCGTTCTCTATCTCCTCTACAGGCAGTGTCAATATCAGCGAATTTATCACGCTCAGACGGTTTGAGTACTTCTTGTACGAGCTGATTATCTCAGGTATGGGGAGTCGCATCTCTACTTCATAGCCCGCGGGAGCAGCTATGATGCTCGCACCGTCGGCAACCATCTGCTTTAGCTCGGGAGCGATTTCGTAGCGGATATTGTTGTTGACCACAACTTCGGGAGTGATGGCGAAGTAGTCGCCCACGTAGCGCTTAGTTTCATAGCGTGCGGAGTCTTCATTCCAAACTTCCTTATGATAATAATATCGGATTGAAGTGGGATTGAAGTCGGTGATACGACCGCCGCCATACGATGTGCGTATGTAAACGCCCTTGAATACTTTTTTAGCAAAAGTCTCGGGGTTGGCAAAGTCGGCGGGATTCTCCAGATATGAGTTGTACAGTTGATGACCGAGACTCACGGGCAGGTGCATTGAAGTATATATGCCTTTGAGTTCAGCTATGGAGTCAGGCTCATTGCGTACCGAGGCAGTGTAGACCGTAGAGGCCAGTTTGTTCTGCGGGTCGTAATATCCCTCGGGGTCAAAATCAGAGTAGATGGGATAAGGCAGATCGCGGGTGAGCTGATATACCTCTATACCCATCGGTACAAGCGAGTCGCCCACAAAGCTGCCCTTTTCCATATACATGAACATCTTTACTGAGTCTAAGCTCTCAGGCTCTATACTCACGGTGTCCATTTGCAGCGATGGCATGAACTGACCCACAAAATCGCTTCTTATGCTGCCGTAGCCTTTGGCATCGAGCGCACCAATGAGCTGGCTAAGTGTACGCGACTGTACTACATTGTTCAATCTGGTTGAACCGGTAACGGTAAAGTTTGAATCGACTACGATTGAAACAGTTTCATCGGCAAGCGAATTTCCGATGGATGAGGTATCATCACAAGCCACGGCCAGAGTCATGACAACAGCGGCAAGCAATGAATATAGGATAGATTTCATCTGGGTGTATAAACTAAATTAGAGAGAGGTATAGAATGCTCTGTAAGCTTCTACATAATTTTCTTCACCGGGATACTCCAGCAAGGGCTTTCCCGAAGCCTTGGCATAGTCTATGAGTTCCTGCGATACATTCTCTGAGCTTACAGCCACAGCATCTGCATAGTCTATGGCAATGCGGTTGAGAGCGTTGAAATCAACGGGGCCGCCGGTGAGCGACTTCAGGTCTTCATCTGTGAAACCGTCCATCTTGAGTTTCTCAACCATGCGCTCGTCAAAAGTACCCTCAAAAGGATGATCGTAGAGCGAATAAACTATTTTAGCCTGATTGAAGGTAGGAGCATCGGCATACATCTTTCTCAGATATAAAGGCGACAGAGCCGTAATCCAACCGGTGCAATGAATCACAGAGGGTATCCAGCGTAATTTCTTTACGGTTTCGAGCACTCCGCGAACGTAGAAAATAGAACGTTCATCGTTATCCTCAAAATAAGTCTCGGTTTCAAGACCTGAGGCTGCATGGCGCAGGAAGTAGTCGTCATTGTCGATGAAATAGATCTGCATGCGCGACGGCTGCAAGGTAGCTACCTTGATGATCAGAGGATGATCGGCATCATCTATTTCAATATTGAGACCCGAAAGACGGATAACTTCATGCAGCTGATTGCGGCGTTCGTTGATACAGCCATAACGGGGCATGAATGTTCGCACCTCAATTCCACTTTCCTGAATACCCTGAGGCAGCATTCTACCAAATGTAGAAAGCTCGTTAGGGGCAAGGTAAGGGGTGATTTCCTGCGATATATAAAGCACTCTATTGACGTCCATCAATGTATGTGTGTAATGTACAGATGAATAAATATATTTTGTCACACAAAGTTACGACTTTTTTTCGGAATAGCCATCCTATGCCGCTCATTTTGTGAATTTTTAAACCTTTTGCCAGCCCTGTCGGACCTGTCCGACCTGTCTGACTCGTCAGACCATAAAAAAATTAAGCCCCGGCAGAATTTCTTCTGTCGGGGCTTGATAGGGGGCGGTTACCTACT
>CAMTKF010000037.1 GCA_947072905.1 uncultured Bacteroidales bacterium | reverse complement strand
AGAATTGTGAACATTGTGAGGTTAAGCCGTGTGCAATTCGTGAACAGACACATCCGTGAACAGTTTTGTTCACGATTAGAGTGTGGGATTTGTAACTCCCTAATCTTCTGCGCTTTTCTACAATTTACCGTTCACAAAGTGGGGTTTTGATACATGAAGTTAGGTTCAAGACCCCACTTTCAGACGAAAATCTTGGAGAATGAGCTGATTTTTAACTTTTGCTTTCAATTTTAACGCCTAATATTGAAAAATCGGTTGAATTTAACTCTTTTGAGCCGATTTTGCGCCAACCATGGATAGCATCAATCGTGAACAAGGCTGCAAATCGGTGAAATTCGCAGAAAATTACGAATTGCGACCGTGAACAGTTTTTGAACGAAGTGTACTTGTTAACGGTCTTGTTCACGAATGACGGCATACAGCACTGATTGATTTGCTCTTACCTATTGTGTAATCGGGAAATAATGTTTATATTTATGTAACCATTAAATCCAGAACAAATGTTACACGATTCTTATTTCAACGCGACCTTGACACCGAGGTTATCCGTGCCCGTTTCCTTGAAATCCACAATATGCTCGTGCGCGAGGGGAAGCTGGTCAATCCGAAAATCCTGCGCGAACATTTCCTCGAAACAGTCGAGAAGCCGAAAATGCTGTGCGATGTGTTCCGCGAAGCGAATAAACAGCGTAAAGCCGAGTATGAGCGCAGCGATATGGACGAGCCATCAAGCATATGGTCTTGACGATATCGGGCTATACGTCTGTGCGACTGCTGCATCTTCCGCATTAACGGCTTAAAGATATTTCTTTGATACCTCGCTCATAATCCAGATTTTATAACTATATTTGCATTAAGTAATCATTGAAAATAGTTTATACCATCTACTTGCCTTATGAAGCGACTTTATTACCTCCTATTTATAATATTTTCCGTGGTTTTTGCGAGCTGTACTACATTCAAGTCTATTAAATGTGGCAGTCCGTCAACCGATACCTACCTTAATTTTTCAGTTGATACAATAGCGGCGAATGATACAATTAAGAATGTGTTGATTTCCTCGGGTGACCACGATAGATATTTTGAGGACTCCAAATTTTCAGGCGGTCGTTTTAACAGCGAAACTATCGGAGAGCATTTTTCGCGTGTCAGGGGTAATGGGGCTTTATTGATTGTTCGCAATGATACAATTCTTCTCGAACAGTATTTTGGCAATTTCTCTCAATTATCTCCCTCAAACATATTCTCTATAACAAAGGCAATAACCGCGTTATTATGTGGCATCGCAATTGATGAGGGCTATATGTCTTTAACCGACCCCGTAACCAAGTATATTACGGAACTTGATAACGCAGACCCTCTGTTTAAGGAACTTACTATCGAGCACCTGCTTGATATGCGTACCGGGATTGATTTTCAAGAAAGCTATGGCTGGAACCCATTCTCGAAAATGGCAAAGCTATATTACGGTAAAGATGTAGTCAACCAATTCAAAAAGTTGCATTTCACATCTAAACCTGGCACCGCTCATTATTATAATTCAATGGCTACTGCCTTACTGGGCGTAGCAATAGAAAGAGCTGTCGGCACTCCTTACTCACATTACTTACAGGAAAAGGTATGGAAACCGCTTGATATGGAAGCCGACGCATTTATTTCTCTTGATGATAGTAAACATCGGCAGGCAAAGGCTTATGGCGGACTGGTGTCTAATGTCAGAGATTTAGCAAAAATCGGACGTTTATATATCAATGGCGGTGTATACGATAACAAGCGAATTGTGAGCAAAGAATGGATTGACCGCTCAACTCATTCTTCTTTGGATAACGAAGCATATTCGTTTGGTTGGAACAACATTATTACTCGCATAAACGGCAAAGATATAGTCACCCCACGTTTTTTCGCTATCGGATTATTCGGTCAAGTTTTATTTTGTGACCCAAAACAAAACTTGATTTTTGTAACTTTAGGCGAAAAGAAAGGGAGTGAATACCATTTGCTTTTTGATGATTTTTGTAATCTAATGTCAAAGTAAGCGTCTTTTCGCACACATCATATCGTCCATAACTTTGAGCCACCAACCTCAATGTTATGGACTTTTCTTTTTCAAACGACCTTAATTTCAGCTCCGTGGAGCAGCTGCCCGGACTTGAAGCCCGTGCAGCCTTTACCGTCAATTCGCAGTCGGTGTTCCGAGAGGACACCGACATCGTGCCGACGCTCATAAACGGTAAGCTCTCTTATATCCCGTGGGGATGCGACAAACAACCTTTAAATGGGAGATAAATGTCTTTCGATATTCTCGACCTCATAGAAAATGACGAAACACTCGCCACCTGCCAATGCTTCAACGCCGAGATGTGCACCGCCTCACGCTCC
This sequence comes from uncultured Bacteroidales bacterium, assembly GCA_947072905.1. Lineage (GTDB taxonomy): Bacteria > Bacteroidota > Bacteroidia > Bacteroidales > Muribaculaceae > CAG-873. The sequence goes on along the minus strand of CAMTKF010000037.1, from coordinate 25,747 downwards.
TGTCGCCACGGCATCTTATAGAGATTCCCTAACCAATCCGTTATTTTGATGACATTGATTTTTGGAGCATGAATAAAAGTTTATCTTTTTCGTTAATGCGGATATTATCATAATAACCGCCTTTTGTTATTTGATACCCGCATGGCTTAACCATAAGAACGCCTATTAGTTATTTATTCCGCTCCAACAAATTATAGCCTTAATTATTATTTTTCATCCTTGACCTCAGCACCTAAGAAAAACGGAAGGCGGGTCTCACGACCGGCCTTCCGCACATCTGAAGAGTACACTTAGAAACTGTTTATTTTTATTTATCGCAGGATTTGAGAAGGATTGTCATGTGGATTTTTGATATTGATGATGGAGTTTATTGGCTCCTGAATGATTGAATCAATATCTAAAATACATTGACAAGACTCTCAAAGACAAGATAAAATAAATTTTAAACAGTTTCTTAATTTAATCACATAATTTACTTACAAACGTCAAGATCTCACAATATTATCGCCTGATCGGCGTATTTGCGTAAGCTGTCTTTGTGTGTAACTATCACAAATGTCTCTTCTTTGAAGCATAAAATGATACGGTTGAGCATTGTTGATTCTGTTTCGGGGTCAAGGGCGCTTGTAGGCTCATCCATCAGCACAAGCACCCTGTTGCCGTTTTCTTTTTTCAAGTGCATCAATCTGATTAAGCCGCGGGCCACAGCTATGCGTTGCGCCTGGCCTTCGCTGAATCCATAGCCATTCTCGCCGCATTTTGTCATGAAGCTTTCCGGCAGATTCATAATAAATTCAGCATCGGCAAGATACAGCGCTTTCTCAATTTCTTTCAACGACGCACAGGGATTACCCATCATAAGATTTGTCATCACTGTACCTGAAATCAGGGTATTACCCTGTGGTATATACACCATATTTTGCGAATTACATCCGGCGAATGGTGAATATATCTCGCCCTTCTCGGGCTGATTAAGCCCCAGCAGCAGTCTCAGTATTGTGGTTTTGCCTTTACCGGTCTCGCCATACAGGGCTGTCACCTTACCGGCCTGTATGCTTATATTAAACCCGTATAAAATATATGGCGACGAATCATTATACTTGAACCAAACGTTGTCAAAGCGTATATTTTCTCCATATTTTATAATGGATTCGGGCCGTCGGGTATATCGCTTTTCTATGGTCTCGATTCGGTCGGCCGACACTGCTGCCCTGACAAACGGAGATATTTTATGTGACATATCCACCACCGGGCGCTGCACCATGGACGTCAGCTGCAGCAGAGCCGTCATTGTGGCAAAGCTCACCGTATACTCCAATATGCCGTGTGCGCAATAGAGAAACATCACCGCATACCCGGCCATAAATCCAAAAGTGACTGCGCCGCCGGCTACCAGCCCAAGGTCGTTGCGCCGCATGGTCAGTCTGAAAAAGCGTTTTTGGCTCCTGCGGAATTCTTCGCTTGCATTTGCCGAATATCCTATTGTGGATATAAGCTCCCTGTGGTTCACGTCGTCCTGAAGCTGACGGTAGATATCGGTCTCGGCGTCACGTATTTCAGCACTTAGACGATAGGTCTTAGCTGCCGGAAGTTTGCCCACAAGTATAGCCACCGGCATCAATACAGCCACTACCACAGCTATCAACGGGGCCAACATGGCCAGATACACAAATGCCCCTGCAAAACTCACAGCCGCCACTATCAGGGCCGGAAATGTGGAACATACCGCCGACGACAGATTGCCCACATCGCCCGACAGGCGGCTGACCACGTCGGCTGAATGGAGGTCGCTCTGAGCATTACAGCCGCTTGACATCACCTTGTCAAACAGCCGCGCCCGCAGCCGGTCTGACATACGGGTTATGCACCAAGCCTCAAGGCGTTGTCCTGCTTTGGCCGACAATATACGCCCGAGCAAAAACAGACAAAACAAGATTCCGGCCGACCTTACCACCTCGCGCTCGCCGGTGCAGGCAGCGTTCACTATCTCTCTTGTAGCCCACACCACCAGCAGCGACAGGGCCACAGTGATACATCCGCACAGTATATTGATCATAATACCTGTGCGCACCCCCTTGCTCTCACGCAATATAATATTAACAAGCCTTGCAATCATTTACGGCACAGCCACAGCATATATCGCCTCAGGGGCAATAAAGCATGCCACAAACGCACTTTACGGGGGCTGACCTGCGGATGCTCAAGCCCACCGGCAACGTCTGTTTTGCGGCATAATTCCACACGGCAAAGATTTGCCGCTCCCATCAGTTTATAATACTCACCCTCTTCGCCGGCAATGTAGTGCAATACGGCTTGATCTGTCGGTGCCAACTTTGCAAAAACTATATCCCCGGCTCTGTAAACGCCACGGCTCCTCACTGTTACCTGCTCGCCGTCGGTAAGGAACGGAAACATTGAGTTACCTTTGATTTTAAAAGAAACAGCCCGCCCGGCTGCAAGTATTGGGCGGGCTGTTTCATAGAACTTTTCTGATGATAACTTCACTTTTTGGGAGTAATGATAACCACACGCGACAGGCAGGGATCGTCGTAGAACATGTTGCCTACCCCACCCTTCCATGAGATGTCAAGGCGCGATACCGGTACATCGAATTCGTTCACCAGGCATTCGCGTACCGACTCGGCACGCTTGCGCGACAGTATCTCGTTGATTTCCGCTGAGCCGGTTGAGTTATCGGCATAACCGATAATCATGTATTTGGCATCTTTGGGCGATTCCTTGATGGCCTTGGCGCACATATCAAGCTGCGCACGGTCGGCATCGGAGAGCTTCGATACATTGATCGGGAAATAAATCAGGTAGTCGGCACCCACGAGTTTTACTATCGAGTGGCTTGTGTTCTTACCCTTGGCGAGGTCTTTTTCGAGCTTTTCGTTCTTGGCCACGAGTTCGTTAACCTGGGCGCGGAGTGCGTTCACGGCATCGTTGTCATATTGGTATACGGTAACGATTTCTTTCTCTTTCTTGCTCAGGAAGCCGCGCGGAGCGAATTTGTAGGTGACACCTACGGTCAATGTCAGCAGACCCTCGAATTTGCTTTCGCCCTCGGCACCGTCAAAATTATCGTTGAACGCAGTGGCGCGCAGGTCGGCGTTGATGTCAAACGCCTTGCTTACATGAAACGAATTGAGCACACCGATATTGCCGGTAATCGACTGGTTGTGAGGTTTGTTCCAGATATAGGCATAGCCCACGCCGCCGTAGGGTATGCAGCTGTACAAGCGGTCGGGCTTGTAGCCGCCGATGATGTTGCACAGGTCAAACATCAGGTCTACGTGCAGGTTCATGAAGTCAAACTTCGACTCGTTGAGCCAATAGCCGTTCCAGGGTTTGCCGCTGATCTGTCCTCCGCTCTGGAATATGCCGTTCTGAGTGGCACCCTTGGCATAGAGGCCGCTGTACATCAGTCGCAGGCCTATGCCCGGAGTGAGCCACTTTCCTACGGCTATATCAAGCGCGGGCGATATACGCTCGCCAAACTTGCGCTGCTTGTCATGGTCGCCGAAGTAAATCTGCGGACCGGCTCCGGCCGAGATGAACCAGTTGCTTTTTGCTGCCGAAGGTATTTCTTCTTCAACAACAACTGTCTCGCTCACCGTTTCCTGAGCCATAACTGACCCTGCCACAGCGAGTGCGATTGCAGAAACAAATAACTTTTTCATTTTGGAAAAATGTGTATTAAGTGATTAAAGAATTATATTATTCAACGAAAAGCTTACTCGCGCACACAGCGAACAGCATAACCTAACCATGGATAACTGTTGTAAAGCACCTTGATTGAACCATGCATGCCCGCAGATCCGGAACCTAAACCTTTGTCGGGTTCCTTGTAATTGCCCGATCCGGTGAGGTAATAGAAGTGAGAGTTTGTCATGGCTCCTGCTCCAGTTGAATAGGGGCAGCTCTGCCAGTAATAACCTCCAAGACAGTAATCGTTTCTCGAGCCATTGGAGTTGGGGAAGCGATAGCCACTTTGAGGATAGTAGGTGCCTTTTTCGGTGTCTGTATCATCCTTCATGAAATAGTATCCGTACCCAAATACCTTGTTCTTATTGCTGGAGCTGTCATTGAAAGCAAATCCGATGCGATCCTTGTGGAAGCCTTTGGCAATCCATCTTTGTGTACTTCCCGACATGTAGTAATCAAGAACCACGTGAGCCTGTTCAAGTATAGTAGGAGTGCCGTCTGATCTATAATCAAGAGCGCCGTTTATGGTGTAACTGCCATCTTCACGGGCTATAAAACCTGTCCACACCCAACGATTGGCCACACGATAACCTACCGGAGAAGGGTCGTAGATAGTCTTTACATCTGACCATCCGGCACCTTGGCTGTCACTGCCATAGTTGGTTTTGTTGCCCCAAAGCATTTCGTTAGCAATTGCTAACCAGTTGCCGTCAGTAGATCCCGAGTAGCGGTTGATCATCTTGTCGGGATGTTGTATAGAGGTTGCTATGGTAGCATCGTCGGCTGTTTGTGGTGTATAGACAGGATATGACGACGAGATGTCAACGCTCTTGCCATCCACATAGTAGACTGATGCATTAGGAATCGGATCCTTGCGTCCCCATTGGTAAAGCATGCAGTTAAGCACCCGAGCCTCGTTTACGTCAGTGCGTTCCGTTTCAAGGCGCTCTTCATCAGTAGCAGGATAGGCTCCCAGGTTGCGATCCATCACATTAAAAGTGGCGCCAACTCGGTTGGTTATAGACTCGTCGGCGGGCAGCTCTGAACCTACGCCCCATATATGCCAGCTCCACAGTATATTGCTTGTGGCGGCTGTGCCGTCGTACACTGCAATCACAGCGTTGCCCACATTGCCCGTGGTGGTATAGTGCACACGGCCATCTACGAGTTTAACGTCTGTGACAAAGCCCTCGGTATCTTCCCACAGCAGTCGTGCCGACTTGGGGTCGATATTAGGATCCTCGGTGTGGAAACCGGCACCCTTTATTATACCTTTCTCGCCATTGCCTATTACCGTGGCTTTGAAATCGTGTTCGCCGGCCGTGGTAATCATATAGCAGTTGGCGGTCTCCTCCTCGGGTTCTACGGGGATGTCCTCATAGCTTACATCAAACTTTTGCTCAAGTGCGGCCATGTTGAGGTCGAAGGTGTAGATGGCTGAAGCTGCGAAGTCGTAGGCGGCATGCGCGGTGAACGTAGCTATGCGCTTGTCGGTCACTACCTTTACAGTCAGCTCATCATCGGACTTGATATCGGGAGCGCATGAGATATATCCGGTACGGGTGATTCCGGCCGAAAGCAGGCCATCGCCATTCCACTGCATGGTGAGGACGTTAGAACCATCGGTATGCGGCATGGTATAAGCACCTGTAATGGCGCTGAACGTGAAGTCACCGCCCAAAGTTCGGCTTTCGGGAAGCTCGAAAATCACCTTGCGGAGGTTCTCTCCCACCATCTGTGTGTTTGAGGCATTCACCGAAATTTTGAAGAGAGAAAAAAGATGCTTGAAGTCGAATTCTTCGGCGGCGTCGCTGCGCGGAGAGCCATACTTCCAGTCACCCTCTATCAGACCTGTCGAAGCATCGTAGGTCTGTGTGAGAGGCAGATTCCCCTTTAGAGCGTCGGCACTGAGTCCGGCGTTAAGCTCTGAATAAGGATAATAGGCATAGAGAGGGGCGCCTGCAAGGGTTCCTGAGAACGTGGTGCGTCCCTGAGCGACCGAAGCGGCGTTACTGAACTCTGCGTTTTTATCGGATGCGCTGAACACGCCTATGGCATCGTCGGGAGTCCAAAGTATTCCGACAGCCCCGTCTGAGTAGTCGGTAGGATCAATGGCCGAACGCGACATGTGAGAGTCATAATCCGCGTTGGCAATAATCGTACGCTGAGCGGCTACATCTGCAATCTCTTCATTTTTCTCATTACAAGCGCTAAGCAAGGCAAGAGAAAGCGAAGCCGTTACAAACGCAAGATTTTTAAAGCTTTTCATTTACTGTGTTTTTTTTTATCACCTCTCTGCATCAAGCAGGGTGAATTTAAAGCGGGATGACGATGCCCGGGGGCTTCGCCATCCTGCTTTAGAATAGTATTATTTTAAGGGATTGCCTGTATTGCCGGTAAACGATGAGTTTGTATTATCGGCAGCATTAGTCTGAGTAGAAGTACCGCCTTTGCGGTTGAGCAGGAACGCAACATTATTGTTGATAATGGTGCTTATAAGCTCATCTGATTTCAATACCTCGGCATCTGCGGCTGTAGGCGGAATGGCATAACTCATGAATACAAAACCGAATGGAGCGGCAGGACGTGATGGATCCTGAAGCACCTTGATCAGATACGGATTAAGTTTCTTAGCAGCTGCCAAATAATTTGCTGCAGTAGCACTTCCACCTGTATATCCGCCTATGGCACATTCATAGAAAGTACGGTGAAGTCCTTCAACATATTTAGCGGCTGATACTTTTGCAAATGCATCAAGTGCCGCCTGACGTCCGGATATATCACTGCCAATATTGTCCAGCTCGGTATAACACCAGTGCAGGTCTGAAGGGCCCTCATTTAATGGGGTAGGACTTATAGGCGAACCCCAATTGAGATTGATGGTACGGGGTTCTTTACCACTGTCACCTACCCAACGGGAGAATAGTGCCGGAATCTGAGTTCCATTCCAACCAACTTCGTTATTTAATGTAACTTCATTTTTATCGTTTAGTGTATAGTTGGTATTTACTTTGACAATTACATGTCCTCTAACGTCTGCAATAGTCGTTTCGGGAGTTATACGGTCGGTATATAGAATCTTATCTATATGGTGATCATCAGCGGTGTCAAAGCCGGTTTCAGCCAAACGTTTAAGACACGACTGAACAGCAACAGCCCAGGCTTCGGCTCCTGTAACTGATGTTGTAGTATATGAAGTAGTTTCAGTACCTCCGCTCCATGCGTTATCGGCAATCAGAGTATATAGTTCATCAATATTAACTGTTTTGCCATTATATGTAGCTGTTTGCCAAGTAACGTTATCCAATGTTGGAACGACGAAGCCATATGAAGGACGAGGACCAATTTCCCAACTACCATTTTGTGTACCGGTCAAGGTAACACCGGAAATAGTGGCGGTAACTCCATCCTTTACGACCTGCTTTACAGGAACACCTGAAACTCCTGACTGTCCTTCCATACCGAACTCAAGCACCATAAAGCCTGTGGAATTCATATTCGTGGCAAGTGCCATTACGGCTTCAGAAAGAGAGTTACCGGTGGTGACGCCACGAGCAGTACGGTATAGACGTAAGGCATAATCAGCTTTATAGTCGTCTATTTTAGTAGCGTTTAGAGTAACCGTAACATCGCTTGCAGTTACTTGTCTTGTAGGGTTTGATTGACCCGTAGGAGAAGTCGCAGGATTGAAAGTTCCGCCCGAATACGATTTGTTGTTCTCTTTAACTGACGTATTGGAAGGAGTTGTAAAATACTTGGCATTCTCTGCTGTCAGTTTCTGTGCAGTATCAAAGTGGTAGTCATTATAAAGATCTGTACCGTTTGTAGTATGCACCTCAAAAGCACGGATACCCTTCGCATATTGTTGTGCAAGGTCTATACCATTTTCACCCTGCGAAACGGGATTTGATGAGTGCCAAGTGCCGGGGATAGAGAGTTCAGACAGATAGATGTTGGGGTCGAGCTGACCTATCCATTTACTGTATTCGAGTGTGGTACCACGCTGCTGGAAGTATTTCAGTTTGATGGGGTGGATGGCTCCGCTTACCATTGTATGGCTGTCGAGTTTCTGAACATAGTTACCACAGTTAGTACCTATGGTGATAGTCAGGTCGGAGAGATTCTTGACCTGACCGGGCATGATGAACACACGCGCACGCAGTTTGTCGACAACGGGAGCACCCTCTGCAGGTTTACCGGCACGCACATGGAGCGTAGGATGCAGACCCTCTGAGTCGGCAAGATAAACAACAAGCTGGTTGTTGGCATCCTGCGAGGGAGTCACCGTACCGGTAGCCATGTCGATGGTGAAGTCACCGGTAAGCTTCTGATCAATAGATGAACTCTGTATAAGGATGCTGTTGATGGTGATGTTTTGGCGTTTCAGGCCTGATTCCGCATTACCGCCTAAGGTATTAGGTGTAATGGGACCATTGACGGTTATGTCGAGGACATCGGCAATGACATCGAAGTTCAGAGGAACTGATTGGCCATATTTGGTCTCTGCGACACTTTTTTTAGCCACCATGATTGCAGACTCCATATCGGGCATTGCGTAGATAGTGGTTTGTTGGTCTTCACTTTCAGTGTTGTTGTCGGCAATTTGCTTAAGGGTTTTTGGCTCGAATTCGGTAGAGTTTCCGAACTTGGCACGGTAATAGTTGGGCGACTGCTGAGTGTCAACAGTACCCGAAATAACAGCGCCATCCTGATTGATGAAGTCGTTACTGCACTTTTCGGCAGGATAGAAAGCATAGAAATCGTGGGTGACTGTTTTGTCGCCCCATTGCAGAGCCTCGTTTTCAGAGACTTTGGAAATGCCCATGGCAACGTTTGAGTATTCTGTTTCGTTTACAGAAAGCAGATAGGTTGCCGAAGTGCCATGAGCACTCTGACGGCAGAATACACGGATTTTTTCCTGAGCGTGGGTAGTAAAATAGTTACCCCAGTTGATTTGCTGATTCTCTTCTTCCGCCCATTCTTCGGCATAGGTGGTGCGGGAAACGGGGTCCTGACTGCCTACGACAAACACAACCTCGTCGCCCTTAAAGGCAATAGGCGGAGTTGGTTGCTCGTTCTTAAATTCGTCAGAACACCCTGCGACCGTCAATGCGGCCACCGGCATAAGACATTTTAAAAATTTGTTCATATAATGATTGTTTTTAGTAGATTTCTTAGATACTTAGTTACCCTTAGGCGTTTCGGTGATCCAGGCATCATTTGACCAGTCGTTAGTGCCTTCCATGTCAACGACATTCTGATCTTTGATTGCCACTCCCTCCGTTTTTTCGCCTTTGAAGTCGACGGAGCCGGCGCAGATGCTGCTCTCGAGCTCGACACGGATCTCTGTCATGTCGGGAGATTCGTAGATGTTTTTCTTTCTTTGCATGATTTCTTTTTTGTTAGTTCATTTATAGATTTTAGTGATTAGATAAAACGAATTTTTTTACGGCGTTTTTTCCTCTTGCCATAGCCGTAACCGTAGCCATATCCATAGCCATATCCGTAGCCGTAACCATAGCCGTGTGAAGTGTGCTTGACACCATTGAGCACTATACCCATCTCGCCGAGTTTCCTGTCGTCGTAGAGCGACTGTATCTCGGGGAGCAGGCGGCGGTCAAAGCGTCCGGCACGTATCACAAACAGGGTTATGTCGGCTATGCGGCACATGATGGAGGCATCGGCCACGATGCCAAAGGGCACACTGTCGATGAGTATGTAGTCGTAATTTTTGCGCAGTTCGGCCACGAGTTGGTCAAACCTTTTGCTCATGAGCAGTTCCACGGGGTTGGGAGGTACGGCACCCGACGTTATCACCGCCATGCCCGCCGGGGTGTATTTGAGTACATCGGCGAGTGTTGTTTCGCTGTCGGCCAGATAGTCAGACAGGCCCACATCCTTGTGGCTGAAGCCCATACGGTGGCTCAGGGTGCCCTTGCGTATGTCGGCGTCGATAACTATCACGCTCTTTCCGGATGCGGCAATCACGTTGGCGAGGTGCCATGTGGTGAACGACTTGCCGGCACTCTCGTTGAACGATGTCATCATCAGTGTCTGCGACTTAAGGCCGTTGGAGCGGGTGACGAAGTCGATGCTCGCACGCAGCATTCTGAAAGCCTCGCCTATGGCTGAGTCGGGGTCATAGACAAAGTCGGGCTCATCGTCGTCGGAGTTGCGGCGTTTTTTCATTGAGTCGCGGTCGAGGGGTATATCGCCCAGATAAGGCACTGAGGTATAGCCCTTGACATCGTGGCGCGAATGCACGCGGGTATCGAGGAACATTATCATCAGTATCAGCACCAGCGGAATAATCAGGCCGGCGCCTGCACCGAGCAGCATTATCTTTTTATTCTGCGGAGAAATCAGCACCGAGTTTTCGTGAGGGCTTTCGATGATGCGGGCGTTGTTGTCGGCCATGGCCTGGGTTAGGGCGTTTTCCTCGCGGCGGTTGAGCAGGAAGAGATAGAGCTGTTCCTTGATTTTCTGCTGACGTTCGATTGAGAGCATTTCCCTTTCCTTGCGCGGAATAGAGGCCACACGGCTTTCGGCGGTCTGTTCGTAGCCCTTGGCATCGCGACGCTTGACGTTTATCGACAGTATAATGTTGTCGATGGCGCTGAGGATGTTGTGGCGCAGTACCGACAGGGTATTGTTCATCTCGGCAACCACGGGATTGTTCTCTGAGCTGTCCTCCGACAGGCGGTCGCGCTGCAGCTTGGTTGAGTTGTAGCGGCTTATCTGCGAGTCGATCGACATGTCGTTGATACCGAGGTTGGACGGTATTAGGTCGTTGGCACGCGCGGGGTCTGAGAGGTATTCCTTGATAAACATGGCTATGCGCAGCTGAGTCTCATACTGCAGGGCGTCGGCATAGTATCGTGCCGATTCGTTCTGGTAGCGCGATGCTGTAGAGCCTATGTCGATGATCTGATTGGTGCGCTTGTAGCTTTCGAGGTCGTTTTCAACTCCACCAAGTTCCGACTCGATGATGTTGAGACGTTCGGCAATGAAATCGGCGGTGTTGACGGCCACACGATTCTTATCGTTGATAGATTCCTCATTATACACATCTATCAGTGTAGAGAGGATGTCGGAGCCGAGCTTGGCGTTGCCGCTGCGCACGGCAAGGTTGAGTATTGTGGATTCCTCGTCTTCCTGGCGTATGCCCAGGTTTGCGAGCCAGTAGGCTACCACGCTGTTGAGCGGCTGCTTGGTCACCTCGATTTCCACACCGTTCCATTCCTTGGAATAGGTGCCGGTAGGAAGCACCACAAACTTGATATTGCCCAGGGCGTATTGCGTGCCGGCCTTGACCACATTCTTGTACACACCCGACAGGTAGGCCAGCTCAACCGAGTCGGACGACAGCGGGCGTATGGTCATGGAAATGGCCGCCTGAGGGGCTGCATTGATGAAGCTGACCCTGAAGGGTGCTTCGTCGTATACATTGACATCGCGCAGGCCGCGGTGGGTGGAGTAAGTGACATCGGCGTTGATGCGCGACACCACCTCCTGCATCAGTCGCTTTGACCTGAACTGCAATATCTCATTTGCCACATTGACTTTGTTGATCGAGTTTGAGTAGCGGTCGAGGCCGGCCGAGGTAGTCTTGTTTGACGGATCCTTGATTATTACCTTGGCACTTGTGTAGTAAACAAGCGGATCTGAAGCAGTCTTGTACCATGCGAAAGCGCAGCACACTGCCAGCGACAGCAGAAACCACGGCCACTTGGAGAGGAAGTAACGCAGCACATCGACCACGTTGACTTCCTGACTTATTTTTCTGTTCTCAGATTTGTTCATAGTTTTTTCTTTATGAGCCTTTATTTTTTCAGCGCCCAGGTAACGGAACAAGCAGCTGTAACGGTTGAGAGGGCTATGGTGATCCATGCCATCAGGCTACTGTTGTTGCTGCCCTTGGCCTTCTTGGGTCGAGCGTAGATTATGTCGTTCTGAGCAAGATAGAAAGCCGGGGAGTTGAATATGTCGGTGGTTGTGATATCGAGTGTGTAGATTTTGCGCTCGCCGTCTGACTCGCGTATAACCGCAATGTTGTGCAGGTCGGCCTCGGCGGAGAGGTCGCCCGACTTGGCTATGGCCTCGAGCACGGTGACCTTGTCGCCGTTGACAGAGTATGTGCCGTTGCCGTTTACAGCGCCCAGCACCGTGTAGTGGAAGTTGAGAAACTCTATTGAGACGATTGGATCTTTGATGTAATTGCCCTCCATGATCAGGCTTCTGATTTTTTCGGATGCCTGCTGCAACGACAGACCCGAAACATGAATCTTGCCTAAAATCGGGAAATTGATGTCGCCCTCGGCATCTACCCTGTAGGAATTGGAATCGTTGGATTTAGACGATAATACTTCGCCCGAGGCAGATACGGTCACCGCGCCCGAACAGACATTGAACGGCAATGCAAGCTCAGGATTCTTGCAGCTGACCTTGATACGCAGCATATCGTCGCTCTGGATGCGCGACTGGTATCGGTTGGCCACTGCATATCCGGCACTGTCGGTCATATCGGCAAGATACAGAAACTCTTTCTTGGCACAGCTCGTGAGGAGCATTGTGCAAACCAATAGCAAACTGAATACTTTTTTCATTTTATGTGATTTTTTACTTAGATTTTTCTAATTGTGTGCGACTCAGCACGGCGGCTTCATCGTCGGGGCGGCAGTCGAGGATTCCGACCTTCACTTTATCCACCACCATGCCGAGTGTGGTGCAGGCCTTATCGTACAGCTGCCTTGAATGTACTATGGCCGACACACCGGGCATCACGGCCACAAAGGCATCGACATCGCACAGGGGAGTGTAGCGGTTGTGGGGTGCCTGGCGCAGACGTGTCATTGAGAGCAATGCCACCCGGCGGTTGCGCCAGCACGGGGTCTTGCCGCTCCAGGGTGTGCCCGATACCGATGCCGTGCCGTCGGCGTTGAGCTTCACAAGGGGGTTGTCGTCGTTGAGCAGGCGGCAATCCTCAAAGTTGGCCAGCCACAGCGATGAGTGAGTGCTCTTGCCGGTGCCGCTGCAGCCCATGAAGAGGTGGGCGCCGCCGGGAGTCTCGATCGCCGAGGCATGAATGAGAAAGGCCGAGTTGAGAACGGCTGTCTGTGAGAAGTAGATGCGCAACATCGAATCGAGGATGAAACTGTTCCATACTTCGCCGGGTACCAGCTCAAGGGTGGCTGTGGCAAAATCGCGTGCGAATTTCATGTATCGCACAGGCATGCCCGGCAGGGGCGATATGCCCACGGCGTAGTCTGCGCCGTTGAAGTAGAGCCGCGATTGGCCGAGGTCGTTGAATCCGGTAGATACTACCCTGCCCATGCTGTCACTGTCATTATCTTCAGTGACTTCTCTTACACGCACCACTCCGCACACGGGCTTATTGCCGGCGGCATCGCTGATAAAAGCATTGTATGCCGCATGGAGCAGTAATTCACCGAACTGCTCGGGAATATCCACCGCAATGCTCAGACCGCCTATTTCGATGATTGTAGTCATTATCTGTTCAATGTATCTGTCCCAGGAGCAGACGGCTGAAGGTCCAGAACGCTTCAAACGGTACTAACTGCGACACGAAGGAACGGTTGTTGATAAAGGCCGACATGGTGTGCAATTTGCGCTGCGCACGGTTGCGTCGGCGGCCGGCGCGCCTGCCGGGGCTGAATTTTCCGAAATTTCCGCCGTCGCATACGAGGTCGAAGATTCGTTCAACAGCCATATCGTTGGCATATCCGGGTATTGAGTCAACCGCATCGCCATCGGGTACAGGTATATAGCGGTTGATAAAGCGGTGCAGCACGCGGGTCCACTGCAGTATACCCAGGCGTTTGCACAGATTTATATACCGACCAAGGTCTACATTGCCCTCGCCGTATGTCACCAGCCGGCGCCAGGCATTTGAATAGTCGCAGAACTGGCGCATGCCTATCCCCACACCCAGGCAGTGCTTGAGTATGTGGACGTTCATCATCAGCAGCTCTACTATGGGCGACGGCACGTTGACCGAAACGCCGGCCGGCAGCTGCACGCGCTGCGAGGGGTAAGTATCGCACATTTTGCCCAACAGACCGGCATGGAATGGATTGTGCACCTCGATGAGCATGGAATGGTGCTCTGTCTCTATGCCATTCACCGCATAGCAGCTGCCGTTGTCGGGAGTGTGTATCACTTTTATTCCCATGCTCCGTATAAGGTCGTCGGCGCCCTCGCGCTCTTTATCGGGAAACCAAAGGTCTATGTCGCCGCAAGCCCTTAGCTCGGGTTTGTGATAGAACCTCGCGGCCGCATGGCCCTTCTGCAACACAGGATGAAAACCTCGGCTCTCAAATATCTCTACAAGGCGCGCAAGCACCTTCGACATTTCATGATATCGGGTAGAATCGCGGTTGGCCATCGCCAGCCATGTGGCCAGTACTGATACCGAAGGCATCTCACTCTCGGGCAGGCATGATATAGCCGGGAAAATTATACCGGTGAGAGTCTGTTTCTCGGCTTCCTCAAGCAGTTTGTACCATTGCCGCTCGGAGAGCGTGGCTCCCAAACTAAAGCTCTGTGTGCAGGGGCCGTACAGACCGAAGCTCAGCAGTTTGAGAAGATAGCCGTATGTAGGATTGTCAGAGGGCATTCAGGGTGTGTTATCACAGTATAAATCCGGCATCGTCCCACTTGCGCAGCAAGGCACTGACGTCGGCGGCGGCACGGTCTTTGTCGACATCATAGTCGCGGCACAGGATATCGGTGAGGTCATCGGCCGTGAAGTCTTTATCGGCCACCTCAATCCACAGCTTTCCGGCAGATGCGTTGAGCGAGTACACGTGGGCAAGGTTGGTATTGTCGGCACACCGGTCAACTATCATGTAGTGCCGGCCAAGGCGGTGCAGTTTATAGTCGGGATTGATTCTCATTTCTGTCAGAATTCCTTACCGGTTATAATCGACACCGTTGTCTTGTAGATAATGTTGATGTCGAGCCACATAGACCTGCGACGCAGATAATCAAGATCCATCTCAAGACGTATAAGCATCTTCTCCATGGTATCGGTGTAGCCGTTGTAAAGAGTGGCCTCGGAGAAAAGCCCCGGACGGATTGCAAACAGAAGAGCGTAACGCTCATCGTGCTCCATAATCTGCTTTATGAAAAAAGCACGCTCGGGACGGTAGCCCACAAAACTCATGTTACCGACAAGCACGTTGAGAATCTGCGGCAGCTCGTCGAGATGGTGGCGACGCATGAATCCGCCTACGCGGGTGAGCCTGTCGTCATTGTCAGAGCATAGAGCCGGGCTTCCGTCGTTCTCAGAATCCACTCGCATCGACCTGAATTTCAGCAAGGTGAATGTCTTGGCATCTTTACCTACTCTTTTTTGCCGGAAAATGGGGTTATGACCGTCTTCCATGTAAATCAACAGGGCGATTACAAGCCCGGGCACTAAAAACACAGCCAATGCCACCAATGACGCACATAAATCGAACCCTCGCTTCAGCTGATCTCCCAATGAAAAAGAAGAGCCTGAATCATAGTCGTAATCACAGCAATCATTGACAACACTTGCCAGCGCAAGATATTCATCTGAATAATCTGTTGTTTTAAAAAAGTCCATTGTATATGTATATGGTTTATTTCTCCATTAGTTTGGTATATAGCGCACAGCATCGGTCGACCATCTGGTCGAGCTTGAATTCAGTCTCAAACCGGGCTTTGGCACCCTTGCTGAATCCGTTGTAGATTTCAGAGTTGCCGCATACATCAGAAATGGCGTTGGCAAGTGCCCAAGGGCTGCCGGGTTTAACGTTTATGCCGCTTACCCCATGCCTGTTGACCCAGGCCGTGCCCGAGCCGGGAATGGTGGTGGCAACCACCGGCTTGCCCAGCGACATGGCCTCGATCTGCACTATTCCGAAAGCCTCGGTCTTCATCACCGATGGCAGACAGAAGATATCGCAAGCCGTGTAATAGGCCTGCAGCTGCTCATCGGGTATTCTGCCGGCAAAAATCACCTTGTCGTGCACCCCCAGCGAATCGCGAAGATTCACAAGCTCATCGAGAAGGGGGCCTTCGCCACCAATCACCACAACATAATCATCAGGCAGATAGCTCGCGGCATTCACCAGATATTTGAATCCCTTGTAAGGCACAAGACGGCCAAGTGAGAAAATCATCTTTCTATGCCCTATCTCATCACGCAATAGCGTAGCGCCGACAACATCCTTTGCCAGGCCCTTAATGCCGATGGGAATGGAGACAGCCTTGTGGCGATAACCCTCAAGATGCTCTGAATTTTGGATAGTGACGGGAGATGTGGTAACAATGACATCGGCCCGCTGCAACAGCCACTGCTGTATGCCATTGTAGAGTTTGAGAAGAGATTTTCGCTTGAGAATATCAGAATGCCAATGCAGCACCACCGGGCCGGTATAGCCCGACATCCTCAGAGCCAAGGCAGCCATCGGATCGGGATGATGCACATGTATGATATCGTATTTGTCAGCCTCGGCACGCAGCGCATTGATCATCGACGGAGCAATGGTGGTGGAAGCCACCTTGGCCCACGTATGATATGTAAGAATTTTGGCTCCGGTATCTATTTTGTGTATATTTCCTTTTCCTGAGCTTTCCGCACACATCATGTCGCACTCAATGCCTCTCTCCGACAAGCCAAGCATAAGGTCATACATCACTTTTTCCACGCCTCCTCTGACCGGATAAAACTTACCTAATTGCAGAATTCGCATAAGATTAATAAATGTATAAGAGGTTTTTGTCTATGAGTTTATTGTGAGTTTAAAATATTGTGATAAAGGTCGAGGTAGTCAGCATAACGGTCTTGACTCCTAAAGGGTTAGTTCAACAAGCTTTCGAATAGTTTGTCCCAACCATAAATCTTTGTATCATCATACTGATTGCCACCAACTACAGGATGCAGTGATGATTCATCATTTGTCAATAGTTTTTTCATAAGTCCGGCAAGCTCATAAGGATCATCCGGATTAAAGAAAGCGACTTTCTTGCTTCCTATTGATGCTTCATGAGCGTATGGCAGATTTGCCAGCAACATCGGTTTACCTGTTGAACGGAATTCTGAAATGGGCAGCCCCCAGGTCTCAATCCGTGATGGAAAGATCATACATTCAGCATTAGCATAATGTAGGTCAACTTCCTGACGGGGCAGATATCCGAGAAACTTGATGCTCTCTACATGCCCCCAGTTTTTATATATCCATCGTGAGTATCTGTTTTCGGTTCCGTCGATGGTGAGGTATACGTTAAATTTGCTTTTCCCTACTTCTTTTTCCAGAATTTCGGCGGCTTTACATATCTCCTCTATATTCTTATGACAATCAGCTATACTTACATAAAGGAAATCAAACGTGTCCTTATCCGCCCGTTTTTCGGGCCAAGTCTTATCTGATTCCTGGGGAGGTGCGACTAAGAAAACTTCAGAATCAACATTCAAGAGCTTGCTGAAATTCTGCTTTAACCAATCGGCCTGCACTATAATATGGCTATTGCAATAAACATTAATCTTATAGGCGAAATACGTAAACAGACCGAAAAGGACAATTTTATAATCAAAAATGATGTCGTGCCATCTAAGCTTAAGAAAAGGGAATGAGGTCTGACAGTACATTGCTTGTTTTTTGGCTAATACTCGTGGAGTAGTATCATGCAACGAAAGCCACAGATCTACCGGCGACAACTTCTTTGATATTTTGTACATAGTCACATACTCGCACCACAACCTTCTTCCCCAATTTTTGATTATAGAGGGCATTTCTATATACTCGATTCCATCAAATTTCACGAGTTCTTTGTTATGAACTATCGCTACTATTCTTAAGCCGGAGTCAGTTGCCACAGTTGACAGATATGATAGGCAATCACGAAGGATTTTGAGGGTTCCTCCACGACGTATATTAACCGCAGATACAACTATTGTCTTGACAGCCATTATATTATTTTGTTGACGAAAATAAGCTGAGCCATCTGTTCATTATGGCGTCAGCAGTATATTTCAAAGAATTTAGATATGCTGCTTTCCCGAATTTTACCCTAAGCTCATCATCATCCATGAGTAATCCCAACTTATCGACAAATGCAGTGGCATCGCCATCATCAGCAAGAAAACCGTCAATGCCATCAGTCACCACATCTCTTGGCCCACAATGGCAGGCATAACTCACAATGGGTAAGCCGGATGCCTGTGCTTCGAGCAATGCCATCGGAAGGCCTTCGTAATGAGATGTCATGGCATAGATCGAAGCGTTGCAATACTCAGCCTTTATGTCGCGGCAAGTATCTACGAGTGTTACCGAATCTGCTATACCATACCTTTCAATCAGCTCAATATAATCATTTTTTAATTCGCCACCTCCCACAATCCGCAGTTTCCAACCCGGATGAGAATTGATCAATCTGCTCCAAATCTCCAGCAGGCGGTCAAACCCTTTCTGATAAGTAAATCTGCCTACAGCGAGTACCGTGCGCGACATACACTGAGCCGGAACTTCGAGTCTGAACGGATGTGCGTTGGGGATAACGCTGATATTTTTCATATCCTTTCCCCACAATTGCAGATCCTCTTCTGTAAGCACGATGAAATTATCATAACGGGAAGCGATCTTTTTATCCTGCCAATGACGGTAAGAGTCGATTACGCGCCATAAGCCTCGTCGATTATACTGCAGGCGTTTGAATCGTGAGAAATGAATCTCCAATACCTTTTTACTGCCGTCATTTATTCCGGGCAACAACCCTATTTCGTTACAGCCCATTGAAATTACCACATCAGCTTTCAAATCCATAAGCAAATGCTGTAATTTACGCTTATGTTTGAATTGCTTAAATGGATATAACGCAATTTTATTGAATATCGACCCTCCGTTATTAGCCTCATAATTGACACCAAGATCATAGCGGGCAATCCGGCCATCCATATCAAAAAAATCAGGCTCGCCATATTGATCGGTAGTAATCACCGAAATCTTGTGGCCATGCTCAACCAGCCAATTGGCCTTATTGGCCAACACCCTTTCCATACCACCCGAATGGCGTGTACCGGCTATGCAATATACTATATGCATGATTCAACTTTCTGCTTATCGCTGCTTCTTAGTATTGAAGCAGCTAAAAAGAGTGCAAAAATTACGAATACATCTGTCGCGACTTTAAACCACACAATATATCCGAGAAGCACAAGTATTAAAAAGTACATACGATAGCCGGGATACTCCTTTGAGCATATCAAACCACATCCGGCAAAGAATATGACAAAAGCAGTTAAACCAATCATCCCGAAATAATAGATAAAGCGAAGAAAGCCGACATCAGTACCCATGTAATAACCGCCGGTAATCGTACCAATGAAATAAGGGTCGGTATTTATAGGGTTGGAAAAATAACCGTCACCAATCAGCCACGTCTGTAAATTATCCGGCCAAACATACATATTACTCAAACGGTCATTTGAGGAAACAGTCCACTCGCCCTGCTCCACTAAAGAAAAGATTCCTTCAAAACCAAAACGTAAGTCTTCCCTAAAGCTTTCATTTACGTTATAGTAATAAATTATACCTATAAGTATCAATCCAAACGTAAATACAAAAGTAAGGCTTAACCAGGAATTATAATTCTTGGAATTACTCTTGAATTTCTTTAAATTTAATAACGCATACACTACACCTATGCACGTTCCCACAAGAGTTGTACGAGAAATTATATTGCCCTCAACGGTTATAAAAAGGAATGCTAAGGCATAGGCCATTAACCATTTACGTTTCAGTTCATCATTAAGGCCAATAACCGTTGCAGGGATTGCTATCAATATTGCTGAGAAACGCACACCGGCGGTATCAAGATTGGCTCCAATACCATATTTGCGTCGTATTCCCGGTAGGCTGTTAATGAAATCCTGCCCCTGAAACACGTAGGTATCCACCATTCTTTTGAACGCCGGTATATTGTCATTCATAATGGTTGCAATACATTGAATAACACATACGGCAATCATATAATTTGCAACAAGTCTGAAATTTATATTTCCATGAACACTGTTGATTAAACGTACTACCAAATATGAAGCAGCCAACCATACCCACATCGAAAAAATATATCCGGCATAAGAATAGTCGGGGGTATTATTGAATACAACGCTGAATAAACCACACAACGAAACTATCAATGCCAATAATGTCAGCACCATCGTATCATTTAACGAGGACTTTGTCACACGGTTTGTCGCTGCATCATAGACTAATAAGAACATACCTATTACCGCAAGCATCAATTTTGTATTACCCCACGGGATAAACGAAATTTTGAAAGGGAAAAGATATAAGCCTGCTATTATTACTGTAAATACAACCTGTATTAATTTCATTTGTACATCATTTTATAAATAAAATCATGTATTTTAAGATGCAACTTCAATCCGGCATACATTTTATGCAATGCCATGAATTGAAGCAATCGCTCGCGGTGTGACCACACAGGGTCGGCTATGTATGCTACTGATTCTCTGAACCATTCATTCCAAACCTTATAATAGTATTTGTTGTTGGTGAACAGTAGAGAATACTTAACGGATAACTTGAAAAGAGACAACAGCCGCTCATCAGTATTACATCTGTTTTTCAAGAAGCTCTCTGTAGCGATTACATTATAATTTATCTGTTCCAACGATGCATTTGTGACATTTGTCGTCATTGCTCCGGTATTTGTCTTTACATAATGGTAAAAAGCCTCAGGTATGTAACTTACTGTTTTGGCAACTGCCATCAGTCTTATCATGGTCATATCCTCTCCCATTGAATAGCCATCAGGGAAAGTAATCCCATTAGAAATATATAAACTGCGGCGCACAAGCTTATTCCACACATTATATTTCATTTTCCCGGTTAATACAGCTTCCAAGGCTTCAGAAGAAGTGGAAACTTCGGGTTGCTTCATGTACCTGTCGCGATCATTATATGCAAGATACCAATCACTGTATACTATATCTGCCCCGGTATTAATTGCAGCGACGGCCATTTTCTCTATCATGTCAGTTTCCGCATAGTCGTCACTATCAAAGTGGAATACATATTCCCCGCGGGCTACTTCGAGCCCCGTGTTCCGTGCTGCCGCAAGTCCCTTATTGACACTATGTTGAAGAATCCTGACCTTACCGGCACAAGAAAGGTGTCGCTGCAGCACTGTTTCCACTATTTCCATGCTCTTGTCGGTAGTGCAGTCATTGACTATTATTATTTCCAAATCCTGCCAGGTCTGATTAAGAAGAGATTCCAAGCATCTCTCCACATAGCCTTCAACTCCATATACAGGAACTATGACTGAAACCAACATCTTCTATTTTCGGATTTTCGACACAAAATGGCCGGATTTTAGCAATACCTTCTTTATTGCCGACAGAACGTATGCGTGATACAGCATATCAAGAGTCATATTTTTACGTACTTCACCAAAACATTCCTGATTTATCGAGGTGCCAAATGACTCTATGTTAGCATCTATCAGATAAGGATATAGTGCACGCAGTTTCAAGCCTTGCCTACGGTACAACGACCAATGATCCGCCACATTTGAGGGTCGTGCATTTTTATTAATAAGAAGTTCCGCTCCTTTTCTATTTATAATATACGCATATGTACCGACAGCATCGTAGACATGCGCAATACTCAGGTCATTTCCAAACTGACGGCGTTTTGTGAACCAATAGTCTGCCGAAAGTAGCAATACCCACGGTTCATTCTCAGGCAGCGATTGTGCTATATTATCTATCTCCGACAATTCGTTAATCACCGTAACATCATCTTCAAGAATCAATACGTATGGATTGTCGCTCCGCAGCAATTTGTGATAACACTTGAAATGACTAAGCGTGCATCCGATTTCGCCAGGGTTAAGATTGCGACCATATCGCTTATACGATGTTCGTGTATCAAAGGCTCTGTCTCTTTCATCTTCAGTAAGATCCTTGCCGTATACCGCATCCACAAATTCATTTTTCAAAAGTGGATATTTATACAGGATATTGGTGATATACGCCTTACGCTCAATATCTTTTGGAAGATTGATTGTATAAGATAACATGATTAGTTTAACAATGAACGTATGTGATTGCAAATTTTAATAACAGGAAATCCCCAAGAATGACATGCCAATCTCAGGTATATTAAATCAATCTTGCTACAGAATGGAACTGTTCCTATATATTTATTGGCCTCGGGCCATAAAGAAACATATCGCTGTTTATCAATCAAAGGGTACAAAAGGCCACGTTTTGCTTTTAAATTACGCCAGCTCAACTCTTCCGACAGTTCGTTCCGAATTCCTTTCACCGCCATGAAATCATATATTGATTGACATGCAACCACCTCATCATCAACAGTTTTTCTTATTCGGGATTTAGACAAAGACCTCCGTACAATAGAATTATTGTTGGTACAATTGTAATAGTACAATGCCTTATCAACCTTACCCCACGTAGATGCACATGTAAGAAGTCTTACCATTATCTCATAATCTTCACAAAACGAAATATCCGTTCGGCTTTGAATATTATTTGCTATATAAAGTTCTTTCTTACATATCGTATTCCATATTACATTCCATCCATGTGATATGTATGATTTAAGCATTTGAATTTTATCGTTATAACATTCTGCCGTATTCTCTTCGATAAGAGTATTGCCATCATCAAAATAAAAATTACACCATACGATATCCAGATTTCTTTTTACGGCTTCGGCATAAAGCGATTCAAGCATTTGGCGGGAGAGATAATCATCGCTGTCGCAATAATAGATATAATTCCCGTTTGACTCGGCAAGTCCTCTATTGCGGGCGCATGCCACGCCACGATTCTCGGGTTGATGGAGTATTTTGACGTATGGCAACCTGCCTGGATAGTCGGCTATTGTATTTTTCAATATCTCTACACTTCTGTCAGGAGTTGCATCATCAACAAATATATATTCGATATTGTCGATTGTCTGCTCCATCAATGACCTGACGCACCGCTCAATGTATTGCTCCACTCCGAATACAGGAACTATGACTGAAATGGCCGGTGTATTATTTGCTTTGTCCATGAATGAAATAGCGTGCAAGTATTTTAATACGTTTAATCAACGGCAACCTGTCATATTCGTTTAGCTTTTCATTAAAAAAGCTAAAATAAAACTTTGGATCGAATATCGGAGACTTACGGTAATATTCCCACCAAATGTCGAAATTAATGCAATATCCGCGCCATGGCTTTTGACCGTTGTAATGTATATTTCCGGCAGTCATAGCCTCTGTGATTTCCTCTTCAGTCCATAAACCGGCAAGAGTCTCAGGCGAATTAGTGGCAAGATTGGCAATATAAGTGAGCACACTGTACTTAGGCGGTAACTGCTTTATGTGGTCTCTACACACAATATTCAGCACATCCTGATCCTGAAATTTATATTGATTTTTTGCTTCGGCTATAAATTGATCAACGAGAGAACATTCACGTATTTTACGAAGATCCATAATCAGGAAGCCTGAGCAAATAACATTTTCAGGATTGAGATTGATTTTATCCTCATAGTGCCTGCGCAAATCCTCGTCGATATGTGCCAGGTCATTGACTCCGGCTATGTAGCAATCTCCGAGGTTTTCGTTGTAGTACAAATCTGACAAATCCTGACGGAATATTACATCCACATCTGAATATATCACCCTGTCGTACTCCCTTATTAAATTTGGAATTAACAATCTGTAGTAAGCCGGAGTGGTGATGCCCCGTATCTCAAGCGACGAGTCAAAAGTGCCGTCAACTCCAATCAGTTTCAGAGAGTGAGCCGGAAATTTCTCGAATACCTTGTCGATATATGATGTGTCAAGGCATTCCCCATTACGGTGCAGTATATACACATCGTATGCAGTGGCCGGCTTTGCGTTTGCAAACAGCGAATATATACATACAGCCGCAGGCATTGCCAGGTTATTGTCGAATGCAAATACTATAGGAACTCTTTTCATTGCCTGTCTACAAAAATATAGGCATCGGTTATAGCCCTGTTGATTGTAACACATTGGCGTGAATCGCCGCAAAGTTTATTCTTCAGCGCCAATAATCTGCGCATGTTCTTATACTGAAAAATACTGAGCGCAGCATATATCTTCTTTATTCCATGAACATTAGGCTTTATAAAACGATACCAGAATATAATTTGGTTCCTGACTTCTGAATAAAGCATCTTTTCATTCCTGTCAGGCGTAGTTGCCACCGCCGTACCTGCATCGAGATGAACGATTCCGCTATTGAACAATGTGGCAACTTTAAGCCCCGACAGATGCATCTTATAGAACATCACCTGGTCATCAGGCAAAGCGTATGGAGCCTCATCAAGCCACAATTCATCTTCTAAATGAATATTTAAGAAATCAGCTTTACGGCACAAGAAGCATGGGCCGGCATTGGTCTCGCTCCAATAGAAATCGTTTATCGGATTTGAATTATATCCGTATCCTCCACTGTAAAGGACATTATAGGCCATGGTTTCGCTGTGGAACGGAACTGCTTTGCGCAGAAGTATATTGGTTAATTTCACCAAGCCGGTAAATTTATGATTATCAAATGTGTTTGGTGCGATCACATCTGCTTTATGTTCCTCAATGGCGTTAAACATTTGCTCAACACCATCGGCCGGTAAATATACATCATCGTCGAGAAAAAGAATCCATTCGGTCGAAATCTCATCGTAGGGCAATGCTCGCTGAGCCACCATGCCCTTTTTTACATACACATACCGTTCAAGTCCACAAGTCTCTTCAGGTATCGGATATCCCTCGGCAAGATATACTATTATCTCTGTTGGCCTGATTGTCTGAGCCATAAGGGAGTTAAGCTCCTGCTGATATTTCTCACCTGCCTTGCCAAGTGTACGTATCGCCACGGTGTATGACCTGTCCATCATCCTTATTTTAATAATTTTGCAGGGTTGAATGTAAGGCAGTAAACTTTTGGGAAAGTCTTCAACACACGGTCAACCAACATACATATTTCTGCTATTAATACTGAGATAAGCAATACAATAGGGAGTTCCACGTACCAACGTGACATCAGTTGATCTTTATAGGCTACGAAATCAGTAACTATGACCGGAATCGCAATAATCAAGAAAAAGTGGAATAAATATATAGGTAAGGTATTGCGGCCTATTCTAATCAAGTACCTGCCTGCTGGTGTTGTCGAATCAAAATACTTTTTACCGCATACAAATATTGATACTACAGCCATAAGGCCGAAAAATCGCGAACCATAATATATCGAGTTGTCTATTTGGTTAACCTCCTGACTTAGCAATGACATTACTATGAATAACCCTAAAGAAACCAAGGTGACAAAGGGTTTGCTTAATATGCGAATAAACTGAGTTTCATATATCCTGCAGAATACGCCCAAGAAGAAAAACGGAATCAGCGCTGAGAATTTGGCAATTGACAGAACACTGTAGAATTTCAGCAAAATGCCTTCGGGAGAGTATGATTTGAGAAACAAAATGTAAATCAATCCTGATACCACAGATATTACAAGGTACACTAAAGCTTGTCTTTTTATAGCTACCTTCATAAAAAACATAGCGGCAGATATCGCAGTATAGATAAGATATACTTCAACCAACGATATGGTAAACCAATAGCCCCGTTTAGCAGGATCGTAAATGCCATGAAGAACGTACTCCTTTAGCGGTGCCGATCCTATCAGCCAAGATACAAATATAAAAATCGCCCAGATGATGAATGTGGGATATAACTGTTTAGACAGGCGGTTATTGACCCTGTTTTTATACAAATTGCCGTCATAATTCCTGAAAGTGGCAAAAAATCCGCTTATAAAGAAGAACAAAGGCATTCGCCACCTTATCACAATATCATTCACAACTGATGTTGGCTCGGTAGAATAAGCTAAAAAGTGGAAGTATACCCGTTGGTTGAATTAAAATTCTAAATATTTACAAATGAAAAAGTTGCACAATTTGCAGATTATTAGTAAATT
>CAMTKF010000036.1 GCA_947072905.1 uncultured Bacteroidales bacterium | reverse complement strand
TGACCCCGGAGAGGCTCGAACTCTCGACCCACTGATTAAGAGTCAGTTGCTCTACCAACTGAGCTACGGAGTCTTTTGCGTAAGGGTTATTTCCTTTTTGCGTTGCAAAGTTAAGGCTAATTTTCGACATGGCCAAATATTTTTGCAACTTTTTTCTAAATTTTTTCAAAGAATTCGCCTAAACGCTTGATTTGTAGTGCTATTACATAAAAAGCTGCCTTTATCCGATTTTGCTGATATTCAAAGGTAATCGAATCCCCGTTCAATTCACTTTGCCAACTTTTATTGCACGGATATGTTAAAGTGCTTGCGTATCACACTATTTTTTTGTAACTTTGTATTGAAATAAAAACAGCGAGTATCGCGTCACATATATTATATACGCACGTATGCGTGTGTGATGCGCTCCTCTCCCTCTAATTCAATAATTTTTTTAATATGGACCCAATCGGACAAATAATAAAGGACGAGCTGATCGCGCAGGAGCGCAGTGTGGCATGGTTCTCACGCAAAATCCACCTCGACCGTTCGAATGTCTATCGTCTCTTCCAGAAGAACTCGATCGACACCGACCTCCTTCGTCGTATTTCGCAGGTGCTCCGTCGTGACTTTTTCGCCCTCTATTCCGAAGAATTGGTCGAAGAACTTTCTAAAACACCATGAAGCATTGATTATCATCCTCCTCTGACACCGCAAATGCTGCCGCACTAATGTGGCAGATAACGCGAATTTTTCCACACCAATACACGTTCTTAAATTTTATTAAATTTCAAGTAATCGCGAAACTCGCATCACTTATGAGTAATTCTTGCTACAACATTATAAGTGGTAAACGCTCAGATTGAAGTAATTTTGCACAGGTTTATTTACCGTGCGAATAATACATTAATATCTATCGCAAAAACTATTCACATTTTAATCACCTAATAAATCAATTATGAACAAAGGTTTATTGAAAATCGCACTTCTCTCAATGGTGTGCGCTTCGATGCCCGCGGCTATCACATCGTGTAAGGATTACGACGATGACATCGATAACCTGCAGGGTCAGGACAAGGACCTCCAGGCTCAGATCACAGCCATCCAGGCTGCTGTAGAAAGCCTCAAGAGCCAGGCTCAGGAAGCCCTTACCAACGCTAACAACGCTGCTGTAGCTGCCAAGGCTGCTCAGGATGCTGCTGAAGCTGCCGCTGCCGAAGCAAAAGCTGCTAAGGAATTCGCTACTTCTGCCGCTGCTAACGCCAAGGCTGAAGCTCTCGCCGAAATCGCTGAACAGCTCAAGGGTTACACCACAAAGGCTGAATACGACGCTCTTCAGGCTCGTGTTAAGGCTCTTGAAGAAAAGCTCGCTCAGGGTGGCACAACAACTCCCGGCACCAGCTACGACGAAGCTATCCAGGCTCTTCAGACTCAGCTCAACGCTCTTAATCAGTACAAGGATCTTCTCGAAAACCTCGCAGGTAAGGAAACTTTCCTCAACGGTCTCGATCAGACTATCACTGAAATCAACAGCGCTATTGCAGGTCTTCAGAACCAGGCTACTAACTTTGATGAACTCCTTACTGCTATCTCTAACAAGGTTGCTGCTATCGAAGGCTCACTCGTTACCATCAACGGTGATCAGCTCCGTTCACTCGTTTTCAATCCCGTATTCTACTACCACGGTATTGAAGCTATGTGGGCTCCCACTTGGGGTTATGAAAACGTAATTCTTAATCCTGTAGATGCTAACGGTAACTTCGCTACTGACGCTCCCGTTTACAAAGATTCTGTATTTGTAACACCCGACCTGGTTGCTACTTATCACATGAATCCTTCTACAGCTCAGATGCCCGGTGATGTTAAGGCTTATAGCTTTACCAACACTATCAAGCATGTTGACTTCGTTCGCGCAAGCAATGTTCCCACTCCTACTATCTACGAAGCTAAGGTTAATGGTGGTGATGTAACTGTTAAGGCTAACCTCAAGGACGGTATCCTCCCCTACATCGCAACAGATTCTAAGGTTACTGTACTTGCTCTTGAAGTAAGCCTCGGTGACACTGTAATCACTTCTGACTACGCTGCCCTCAAGCCCGTTTATCAGTATGGCTTCCAGCTCGCTGATGCCCGTATTGCTGAGCCTGCACACCAGACTCACCTCTACACCACAATGGCTGATGCTATCGCCAACGCTCCTTTCGCTACTGTAGCTTGGAACAGCGAAGGTGTTAACATCGCTGAATGGGTTGACACTCACTATGCAACTGACGCTTCTCGCGCTGCCGGCAACGACATCCGTTGGGACGTTAACGCTACTAAGGAAACTGTACGCACTCAGGGCTTTACATACGAATATGCTCTCGTAGGTTACAAGCTCGGTGAAAACAAGACCTCTGAATCAGCTCACGCTGCCCTCAAGGCTGAAGGTTATGACTGCACATTCCGTCCTCAGATGACAAATGAAGGTCTCCAGCAGCCCTTCGGTTCAGCTCAGGGTATGGCCAGCATCGACCGTCTGCCTATCGTTCGTGTTGCCCTTAAGGACACCATCAGCGGTAAGTATGCAGCTGTCGGCTACATGAAGATTCAGATCGTTCCCGATACCAAGGAAGATGAATACACAATCATTGATCCCTTCACATTCGACAATGCTTACACAGCAACATGCCCCCTCCAGACATTCAACGAATCTCTCACATGGTGGCAGGTTGAAGAAAAGATTATCGAAAAGCTCGGTATCTCTAAGCAGGAATTCGAAGAACAGTACAAGCCCGACTACACAGCAACCAAGGATCTCATGACCGGTGAAACCGATACATACCTCCTCAAGCAGTTCGACAAGGCTGACAAGGGTGCTAAGGAAATCGTTAAGGCTAACTGGATCGGTGAAGTTGGTAAGACTGAATACGACGACCAGGCTTCTGAAACCAACGTTATCAAGTGGAACATCGGTGGCGAACAGGCTTATAACCTCTTCGTTGACCAGAAGCTCACTTCAACCAAGGTTATCGTTCGCTTCGTTAAGACTTACACTGTAAGCATGGGTAGCAACCACACTCAGACTGTTCACCACTACGTTTACGTAACTCTTAACTGGACTCCCAAGGCCCTCAATGTAACTCCTTCAGGCACAATCAGCGACAATCTTAAGATTGCTGAAATGTGGTACACCGCTTGGACCAACCAGCATGGTGGCTTCGACGAAACTCACCTCAACGTTGCTGTTCCCAAGACTGAAACTGCTACTGCTGACGATTGCACATTCGAAAGCCATCTCCTCTACCCCTGGAAGCAGGAAATGAAGCTTGCCGTATCTGAAATCGATGCTATCTACAAGGGTTACGAAGATGTAAACCTCACCAAGACCTTCAGCTTCAAGCCCGAACAGGCTGTTACCGCCGCTACCGGCGTATCAGGTGCTGAATACGTAATCACTGTAGAAGGTCGGACTCTCTACGCTGCTCTCAAGTCAGCTCCCACAGCTAAGCAGGCTATCGCTATCATCAACAATCCCACTACCTCTTACACAACTTGGGGTACTGACGATCCTACTGTAGAATATCAGCAGACTGCATTCGCTAAGGACATTCTTAACGCTTACAGCCACACTCAGCTTGCTAAGGGTGAAACTCCCACCGGAACCATCCAGATCACAGCTGTTAACAAGTGCAACAAGCCCATCGCTCTCACCAACAACGTATTCAACGTACGCTTCCTCCGTCCCATCAACATGGACATCAAGGATGGTGCTACAATGATCGACGCTCAGACAAAGGGTTCTGTAGTTGACTTCGCTGACTACATCTCGTTCACCGACTGGCGTTCTGACGATCCCATGAGCTTCTTCAGCACTCACCCCTGGTACTACACTTACTATGGTTTCCAGAGCTTCACAATCGGTAAGATTGATCCCTCCAACCCCAGCAACATTCTTAACCCTGTAACCTCTGGTTCACTTAAGAACGTTGTAACAACAACCCTTGGTGGTGGTACTCTCGGAACAACCACTCTCGCAAGTGTAACTCCCAACATGGATATCATCTTCACACCTGCTACCGGTAAGCTCGGTAACTACAACATGGGTACTCTTACTTACTACAACAACGGTGAAACCTTCAACAAAGCTTTCCAGATCGAAGTTCCCCTCGTACTCACCTACAAGTGGGGCTACCTCGCCGGTAAGATGGTTATCACTGTTAAGAAGACTCCCGGTCAGGAAAATTAATTCCTCAATAGAAGAAATTAACAAATCTTCTGCATAACAAAAAGGGGCTGTGTAATGCAGCCCCTTTTTTCAATATTACTGAATTGCAATATGAAATTTACACGAATCTTTCTCTTTATAGCTGCAGTAGCCATTCTGGCAAGCTGCGGTGGAAATAAGAAGGCATCTGAGCAGGAAGAACTCGCCGGCATGCCCAAGATGCATACAGAAGGTGCCGACTCGGCTGCCGTACGCAAACTCGTTAATGACTTTATGGGGCAGATTGTGGCAGGTGAGTATGACCTTGCCCTCAATATGATCAACGATGCGTTCAACATCGACTCAGTTACCGGCAAGCCCATGCCCCTCAACGATGCCACCCGCGAGGCATACATGCAAACCTTCAAAGAATTCAACATCACCGACTACAACATCCGCGAAATCATCTTCGACGACTACAAAAACAATGAAGTACGTTGCGAAGTGATAATCGACGGAGCAATCCCCACCAACTGGTACTTCAAGCCCGTGAAATGCGTAGGCGAGTGGTTCCTCTGCATGCGCGACACCAACCGCGGCGACACCCCCCTCACCCGCTAATTTGTAGCATAAGCCCCGGGCTTGCGTTTAAAATAACCCAATAATCGGGCATGCAAGAGTACATCTCTGCATGCCCGATTTGCATTTTACGTTATTTGAATTCTCTATACCAACTGATGGTATCGCCAATATGGCATCCGCCAGGATGCAGCATAGACCACCCCAGTACTCTCCGTACCCCGCCGAGGGTATCGGGAGTATGACATCCGTCAGGATGTCTGCCACACCGTAACCCGGTATGCACGACCTTGGGGAGGGCATGCCGGGAGATAGCCGCCCAAGCAAAAGTCATCCGCCAGGATGCAGTATAGGCCACCATGGTACTCCGTACTCATCAAGGGTATCGGGAATATGGCATCCGAAGGAAGCCTGTGAGCTCGTAGCCGGGTATGCACGCGCGCAGGTTAACCGAAGCGCGGGCATGCCCGGTAACAGTATAAAAAAGTAAAGGCATTCGCAGAAAGCCGTCTATGTATGAGGGCCGTCCTCTTTAATTGGCTTTCTGCGAATGCCTATGGTATGGGCGCGGCCTTCCCGGCATGCCTTCCCTACGGTCGTGCATACCTGCTACGAGCATGCAGGCTTCACTCGGATGCCATGTTGGTATCTTCACCATCTAAACCGCATACTCGGCGGATGCTGATGTATATATCCTGTTAAGGTATTTGAAGGCATCCTCATCGGATGCTATATTCCCGATATCGCATTACTGATGATGAGTAGTTTACCGCAGCTATGCCCTGTATCAAAACCGCGACAAAGGTGTGAGCTTTTTGCGGAGGAAATACTTGTAATCGCCTGATTATTATAGTAATTTTGCAACTGAAGAGCAAATCGCTCCGATTAAATTTTCTTTTTCAACAAAATCCAAGTTTGGATCTCACCGCACGCACGGTAATAAGTAGTTGGTGGGTAAGAATGAAAGGATTTAGCTCCGCCCCGGCGGAGCTTTTTTTGTCCTGACAGGGTAGGGTACTCCCATTATCCTATGCCGCATCCTGTCGGATGCCATCGCCGTGCAGCGCAGCTTCCGGCATGCCCTCGCTGTGCTCGTGGATGCCCGGTTACGGTGATACAGACATCCTTGTCGGATGTCACATTCGCGATAACAGTGGACTATAGCCTATGACAGCCGTGAATTCGGCCATCACCTACGTACGCACACCAAAGCGCAACGATTAAAAATGTTTATGATATCTCGGAATACGTCAACGTGGCTTCCGCAAGGAAGCCTGCCACACCGTAACCCGGTATGCACGACCGCAGGGAGGGCATGCCGGGAGAGCATGGTATGATAGTCGAGGCATCCGTAGGATGCGGCATAGTCATCTTTGAAATATTGGCAACAATTATTTGCTCTTTTCGTTGATAATATTTAAATTTGCAAATATGAGCCACATAGCATTCACATATCATTTAGTATTCGGTACACATGGACGTCGTCCGACAATAGTGCAGGAATATGAACGAGAATTATACAATTTTATGTTCAAGTTCTTGGTGAAGCGTGATGTCTACGTGTGGCGGATCGGTGGCATGCCCGACCATGTGCATCTGCTATGTGATATCCCTCCGAAATTGGCAGTAGCAGAAGTGATGAAGCTTCTAAAAATAGAAAGCAGTAAGTTTCTAAGTCGAAACATTCATTTCCCAAATTGGGATGGATGGGCCGAGGGCTATGGTGGTTTTACTGTGGAAGCATCTTTGAGGGATGTTCGCAAACAATATATAATTAATCAACGAGAGCACCATAGTTCAAGGTCTTTTGAGGATGAATATCATTCTTTATTGCAAGAAAACAAAATTGAATGGTAGTTATCTTTTGATGTAAAGAATATGGACGGACTGCTTATACCGCATCCTCACGGATGCACCGGTAGGATGTTGCATAGGAGGATGGTATGATACTCTACTGACATACGCGCTGCTGACTATGCCGCATCCTACGGATGCCTCGACTATCATACCATGCTCTCCCGGCATGCCCTCCCTGCGGTCGTGCATACCGGGTTACGGTGTAGCAGGCTTCCTTGAGGAAGCCACGTTGACGTATTCCGAGATATCATAAACATTTATAATCGTTACGCTTTGGTGTGCGTACGTTGGTGATGGCCGAATTCACGGCTGTCATAGGTATTTGAGCCGGTCGCTATACTGTAAATCCTATCATTTGTGTTGCGATTTTTACCTTTATTAAGGGTGGTCTAAATATTCTCTAAATAATTGCGCAAATGTTTGGCGGTTAGGGAAATAATTGCTAACTTTGCAGCGGAAAAGAGTGTACCTACGTCTCTTTTATGGGCTAACGTTTTGTGCGTCAGGCTGTTGGGAGTGTGGTATGCAATTATGTAAGAAATTACAGACCAGAGATAAATAATTAAAGAAAACAACAAAAGACTAAGATGCCAACTATTCAGCAATTAGTAAGAAAAGGACGTGTGGCTCTTGAAGACAAGAGTAAGTCACCCGCACTTGATTCATGCCCCCAGCGTCGTGGCGTGTGTGTGCGTGTGTACACCACTACCCCCAAAAAGCCTAACTCGGCTATGCGAAAGGTTGCCCGTGTGCGCCTGACCAACGGTAAAGAAGTGAACTCCTACATTCCCGGTGAAGGCCACAACCTTCAGGAGCACTCGATTGTACTGGTGCGTGGCGGTCGTGTGAAAGACCTCCCCGGTGTACGTTATCACATCGTACGCGGTACTCTCGATACCAGTGGTGTTAAAGACCGCACACAGCGCCGTTCAAAGTACGGAGCCAAGCGTCCCAAGGCAGGTGCAGCCAAGAAGTAATCTGTGATAAAGATAAACAGGTGAAGCTATTCTAAACGCACTGCGAGAATAAAACAAACAACAAAAGTTTTTAACTCGTTTTTGACATCTTGAAAAGCTGACTAAGGTTGAGTAAGCCCGCCGGAGGGCGGCTGAAGTAATCCCAGACGCAAGCAACCAAGCATTCAAAAACACAACATCGGTAAAACCTACAATGAGAAAGGCAAAACCAAAGAAACGCGTGATCCTGCCCGATCCCGTTTTCGGTGAAGTACGAGTTACCAAGTTCGTCAATCACCTCATGTACGACGGTAAGAAGAATACCGCGTTCACTATCTTCTACTCAGCTCTTGAGACTGTGAAGTCTAAGATGCCCAACGAAGAGCTCACAGCCCTCGAAATCTGGAAGAAAGCTCTCGAAAATGTAACTCCCCAGGTAGAAGTTAAGTCGCGTCGTGTAGGCGGTGCCACCTTCCAGGTGCCCACAGAGATCCGCCCCGACCGCAAAGAGTCAATATCAATGAAAAATTTGATTATCTACGCCCGTAAGCGCGGCGGCAAGACTATGGCCGACAAACTCGCAGCTGAAATTGTAGATGCATTCAACAACCAGGGTGGCGCATTCAAGCGCAAAGAAGATATGCACAAGATGGCCGAGGCCAACCGTGCGTTCGCCCATTTCCGCTTCTAATTTTTCATCTGATAAGTTAAGAATACAATGGCTAAATCTGACGAACAACTCAAATATACCCGTAATATCGGTATCATGGCTCACATTGATGCCGGTAAGACGACCACTTCAGAACGTATTCTGTTCTACACCGGTCTTACTCACAAAATCGGTGAAGTGCACGACGGTGCCGCCACCATGGACTGGATGGAACAGGAGCAGGAACGTGGTATCACAATTACCTCGGCTGCCACAACTACTTTCTGGAAGTACAACAACGAAAAATTCAAGATTAACCTGATCGACACCCCGGGACACGTGGACTTCACTGTGGAAGTTGAACGTTCGCTGCGTGTGCTCGACGGCGCTGTAGCCACTTTCTGTGCTGTAGGCGGCGTTGAACCCCAGTCGGAAACCGTATGGCGTCAGGCTGATAAATATAACGTTCCCCGCATCGGCTACGTGAACAAGATGGACCGTTCAGGCGCCAACTTCTTCGAAGTAGTACGTCAGCTCAAGGACGTTCTCGGTGCAAACCCCTGCCCCATTCAGATTCCTATCGGCGCTGAAGAAACATTCAAGGGCGTGGTTGACCTCATCACCATGAAGGCTCTCTTCTGGCACGACGAAACCATGGGTGCTGAATACACCGTAGAAGAAATTCCCGCCAGCCTCCAGTCTGAAGCTGAAGAATGGCATGACAAGATGCTCGAAAAGATCGCTGAATACGATGACGACCTCATGACAAAGTACTTCGACGATCCCTCGACCATCACCGTAGAAGAAATCAAGCGCGCTCTGCGCAAGGCTACCCTGAGCATGAATCTCGTGCCCATGATCCTCGGTTCTTCGTTCAAGAACAAAGGTGTACAGTGCCTGCTCGACGCAGTTTGCGCATATCTGCCCAGCCCCGTTGACTCAGGTGTCATCGAAGGCCACTCGCTCGACGA
This sequence comes from uncultured Bacteroidales bacterium, assembly GCA_947072905.1. Lineage (GTDB taxonomy): Bacteria > Bacteroidota > Bacteroidia > Bacteroidales > Muribaculaceae > CAG-873. The sequence continues at coordinate 19,270 of CAMTKF010000036.1, read as the reverse complement.
TCCCGACAAGGTAGAAACCCGCGAACCCTCTTCAGACGCTCCCATGTGCGCCCTCGCGTTCAAGATTGCAACCGACCCCTACGTAGGTCGTCTTACATTCTTCCGCGTTTACTCGGGCGATGTAGTTGCCGGTTCTTACATCTACAACTCACGCTCAGCCAAGAAGGAACGCGTATCGCGTCTGTTCCAGATGCACTCAAACAAGCAGAACCCGATGGAAAGAATCGGTTGCGGCGATATCGGTGCCGGCGTAGGCTTCAAGGATATCCGCACCGGTGACACCCTGTGCGCCGAAGACGCTCCCATCGTGCTCGAAGCAATGGAATTCCCTGATCCCGTTATCGGTATCGCAGTAGAGCCCAAGACTCAGAAAGACCTCGACAAGCTCGGTGTCGGCCTGCAGAAGCTCGCTGAAGAAGACCCCACATTCCGCGTTGAAACCAACGAAGAAACCGGTCAGACCGTTATCTCGGGTATGGGTGAACTTCACCTCGATATCATTATCGACCGTCTGAAACGCGAATTCAAGGTTGAATGCAACCAGGGTCGTCCCCAGGTTACCTACAAGGAAGCCATCACCAAGCCCGTTCAGCTCCGCGAAGTATTCAAGAAGCAGACCGGTGGTCGCGGTAAGTTCGCCGACATCATCGTGCGCGTAGAACCCGTAGACGAAGGCTTCGAAGGCAACCTGCAGTTTGTAGACGAAGTGAAGGGTGGTAACATTCCCAAGGAATTCATTCCCTCGATCCAGAAAGGCTTCACCCAGGCAATGCGCAACGGTGTGCTCGCCGGATTCCCCGTAGAACACCTCAAGGTGACTGTGATCGACGGTTCGTTCCACCCCGTTGACTCTGACCAGCTGTCATTCGAACTCTGCGCCATCCAGGCCTTCAAGAAGGCATGCGAGCAGGCAGGTCCCGTGCTGATGGAACCCATCATGAAGATCGAAGTAGTTACCCCCGAAGAATCAATGGGTGACGTAATCTCCGACCTCAACAAGCGTCGCGGTCAGGTAGAAGGAATGGAAACCTCGCGCTCAGGCGCACGTGTGGTAAAGGCAAAGGCTCCTCTGGCCGAAATGTTCGGCTACGTAACAGCCCTGCGTACCATCACCTCAGGTCGCGCCACATCGACCATGACATTCAGCCACTACTCAGAAGTAAGCAATACCATCGCCAAGAACGTGCTTACCGAATGCCAGGGCCGTGTAGACCTTCTTAAGTAAACAATAAAGAAAACAAACAATATGAGCCAGAAAATTCGTATTAAACTCAAATCTTACGATCACAACCTCGTCGACAAGAGCGCCGAGAAAATCGTGAAGACTGTGAAGGCTACAGGCGCGGTAATCAGCGGACCCATTCCACTGCCCACCCACAAGCGTATCTTCACCGTTAACCGCTCGACCTTCGTAAACAAGAAGTCGCGCGAACAGTTCCAACTTTCATCATTCAAGCGCCTCATCGACATCTACAACTCAACAGCCAAGACCGTAGATGCCCTGATGAAGCTTGAGCTCCCCAGCGGTGTGGAAGTTGAAATCAAGGTGTGATAACCCTGTAAGACATAAACCCCTCTCACCTCTCTCCTCACTCACTTTACTCGATAAAGCATAAATATCCCAATCATCAAATAAATAAAGAAATGCCAGGATTAATTGGAAAAAAAATCGGAATGACATCCGTTTTCAGTGCCGACGGTAAGAATGTACCGTGCACTGTTATCGAAGTAGGTCCTTGCGAAGTAACACAGGTAAAGACAGTTGCCACCGATGGCTACGATGCCATCCAGCTGGGCTTTGTAGATGCCAAGGAAAAGCATCTTACCAAACCCGAACTTGGCCACTTTGCCAAAGCAAACGTTGCTCCCAAGCGCCACTTGGCCGAGTTCAAAGGATTTGGTGAAGAATACAAGCTCGGTGACAAAATCACCGTGGACTTCTTCAATGAATCTGACTTTGTTGACATCATCGGCACCTCAAAAGGTAAAGGCTTCCAGGGCGTAGTGAAGCGTCACGGCTTCGGCGGTGTAGGCCAGACCACCCACGGTCAGCACAACCGTCTTCGCGCTCCCGGTTCAATCGGTGCCTGTTCGTACCCCGCAAAGGTATTCAAGGGCATGCGCATGGCCGGCCAGATGGGCAACAAGCGTGTCACCGTTCAGAACCTCCAGGTTGTGAAAGTGATACCCGAATACAACGTGTTAATGATCAGGGGTTCAATCCCCGGTAGCAAAGGTTCAATCGTCGTAATTGAGAAATAACATGGAAGTCGCAATTTTAACAAAAGAAGGTAAGGACACAGGCCGCAAGGTAGTCCTCAACGACGAGGTGTTCGGTATCGAACCCAACGAACATGCCATCTATCTCGACGTTAAACAGTATCTGGCCAACCACCGCCAGGGTACCCACAAGTCAAAGGAACGTTCAGAAGTAAGCGGTTCAACCCGCAAGCTCCACAAGCAGAAGGGCGGCGGCGGCAGCCGTATCGGTGATATCAACTCGCCCGTACTCGTAGGTGGTGGCCGTGTATTCGGTCCCCGTCCCCGCGATTACCGCTTCAAGCTCAACCGCAAGCTCAAATCGCTCGCCCGTCGTTCGGCTCTCTCAGTGAAGGCCAACCAGGGTGAAATCGTAGTAGTTGAAAACTTCACTTTCGAGACCCCGAAAACTAAAGAATTCGTAAAATTTGCTAAAGATCTTAAAATCGACGGCAAAAAGGTTCTCGTAGTTTTGTCAACTAACGAAAAAAACGTAAATTTGTCACTCCGAAATGTGCCGAACGCAAAAGTAGCAACTGCGTCCGACCTTAATACGTATGTAATCATGGATAACAACGCTATCATCCTGAGCGAGGGTAGCGTCGAAGTCATAAACAAACTCTAATCACAGGAGAAGAAGACAATGGAAATCTCAATCAAACCCATCCTCACCGAGAAGGCAACCAAGCTTACCGAAAAGCTTAATGTCTACACATTCGCCGTTTCTCCCGATGCCAGCAAAGGCCAGATCCGCAACGTGATCGAAAACCTCTACGGCGTGAAAGTGGTGAGAGTAAACACCGCCGTAATGCGCGCCAAGAACAAATCGCGCTGGACAAAGAGCGGCCTTCTCCGCGGCAAGACAGCCCAGTGGAAGAAGGCAATCGTTTCTGTTGCCGACGGCCAAACCATCGACTTTTTTAGCAACATCTGATAAACAATGGCAGTAAAAAAATTCAAGCCCACAACCCCCGGGCAACGTCACAAAGTTATTGGTGTATTCAAACGCACTGAAGCCGTTAAAGTCGGCGGCCAGACAGTAGTGCGTACCTCCACTGCTAATGCACCAGAGAAAACTCTTGTCGGCGGCAAGAAAGCCACCGGCGGACGTAACGCAGAAGGCCATCTGACCAACCGCTACATGGGTGGCGGCCACAAGCGCAAGTTCCGCATCATCGACTTCAAGAGAACTAAAGATGGAATTCCCGCCGTCGTGAAGGCAATCGAGTACGACCCCAACCGTAGTGCCCGTATTGCCCTGCTCTACTATGTAGACGGCGCGAAAGCCTACATCATCGCACCCAACGGCCTCGAAGTAGGACAGACAGTGGTAAGCGGTGAGAACGCAGCTCCCGAAATCGGCAACGCCCTTCCCCTGAGCATGATTCCCATCGGTACCCTCATCCACGCTATTGAGCTCCGTCCCGGACAAGGCGCTTTCATGGCCCGCTCGGCCGGCACCTTTGCCCAGCTCGTATCCCGTGAGGGAGATTACGCAATTATCAAATTACCTTCAGGCGAAACCCGCAAGGTGCTCGCTACCTGCAAGGCCACTATCGGCGTAGTTGGTAACAGCGAACACTCTCTGGAAAGCTCCGGTAAGGCCGGCCGTTCACGCTGGCTCGGACGCCGTCCCCGCAACCGCGGCGTAGTCATGAACCCTGTCGATCACCCCATGGGTGGTGGTGAAGGCCGTTCTTCGGGCGGACATCCCCGTTCGCGCAAGGGTCTCTACGCTAAGGGTCTCAAGACACGCGCTCCCAAGAAGCATTCGTCGAAGTACATCATCGAAAGACGTAAAAAGTAATCTGATAAAATAAGTAATCATGAGTCGTTCATTAAAAAAAGGACCCTTTATCAGCGTTAAACTCGAAAAGAAAGTCGAGGCCATGAATGCTTCAGGTAAGTCCAACGTAATCAAGACTTGGAGCCGCGCATCTATGATCGCCCCCGAGTTCGTAGGACACACCTTCGCAGTTCACAATGGTAACAAATTTATTCCCGTATACGTAACCGAAAACATGGTAGGTCACAAGCTGGGCGAATTCGCTCCCACACGTACCTTCCGCGGTCACGCCGGCAATAAAAAGAAATAATCAAGGGCCCAGTTAACAAATTTCGAATAAAAAAAGAAACAATAAAATGGGTGTAAGAAAAAGATTAGCAGCCGACAAGCGTAAAGAGGAGCAGAAGAGCATTGCCTTCGCAAAGCTCACCAACGTGCCCACCTCACCCCGCAAGATGCGCCTGGTTGCCGATATGGTACGCGGTAAAGAAGTTTTCCGTGCCCTCGGCATCCTCAAGTTCTCAAATAAAGAGGCCGCTGCCCGCCTCGAAAAGTTGCTCCGCAGCGCTGTAGCAAACTGGGAAGAAAAGAACGAACGCAAAGCCGAATCAGGCGAGCTTTACATCAGCACAATCTTCGTGAACTGTGCTCCGATGCTCAAGCGTCTGCGTCCCGCTCCCCAGGGACGTGGTTACCGCATCCGCAAACGTTCTAACCACGTTACAATCATCGTTGACACTATTGATAACCGCAAAACCCAAGAGGCATAATTATGGGACAGAAAGTTAATCCTATCAGCAATCGTCTGGGTGTAATCCGCGGCTGGGACTCCAACTGGAGCGAAAAAGGTAAATTCCCCGCAAACATCCTCGAAGATTACAAACTCCGCGAATATCTCAATGTCCGCCTCGCAAAGTGCTCAGTATCACGTGTAGTGATCGAACGCACCCTCAAGATGATCACAATCACCGTATGCACCTCGCGTCCCGGTCTGATCATCGGTCAAGGCGGTAAAGATGTTGAAGCTCTCAAGAAAGAGCTCTCTAAAATAACTGACAAAGACGTACAGATCAACGTACACGAAGTAAAGCGTCCCGAACTCGACGCCCAGATCGTGGCCGCCACCATCGCACGTCAGGTTGAAGGCAAGGTAGCCTATCGCCGCGCCATCAAGATGGCAATCGCATCGACAATGCGCGCCGGTGCTGAAGGCATCAAGGTTCAGATTTCAGGCCGTCTCAACGGTGCAGAAATCGCCCGCAGCGAAATGTTCAAGGAAGGTCGCACACCGCTCCACACACTCCGCGCCGACATCGACTATGCACTCGTAGAAGCCCACACAAAGGTAGGTGTTCTCGGTGTGAAGGTATGGATTTGCCGCGGCGAAGTATACGGCAAGCGTGACCTCGCTCCCAACTTTGCAGCCACCCAGAAGGAAGGCCGCAACGGTGCAGGTGCAGGCGCACCCCGTCGTGGTGGATTCCGTCGTGGTGCCAAAAACAATCGTTAAACCTCAAAACCCTGTCTAAACAACAATGTTAGCACCTAAGAAAACCAAATTCCGCCGCCAGCAGAAAGGCCGTATGAAGGGCGAAGCCCAGCGTGGCAACCAGCTGGCATTCGGCTCCTTTGGCATCAAGACCCTCGAATCCAAGTGGATTACAGGTCGCCAGATTGAAGCTGCCCGTATCGCGGTGACCCGTTACATGCAACGTCAGGGTCAGATCTGGATCCGCATATTCCCCGATAAACCCATCACAAAGAAGCCTGCTGAAGTACGTATGGGTAAAGGTAAAGGTTCGCCCGAAGGATTCGTGGCTCCCGTTACCCCCGGACGTATCATCCTTGAAGTAGAAGGCGTACCCTTCGAAGTAGCCAAGGAAGCACTGCGCCTCGCAGCCCAGAAACTTCCTGTGACTACCAAGTTTATCGTTCGTCGCGATTATGACCCCACTCAAAACGTGTAAACAATTATGAAAAAAGAAGAAATCAAAGAACTTAGCACAGCCGACCTCCGCGAACGTCTGGCCCAGATGGAGAAAGAATATCTCCAGCTCAAGGTTAACCACGCCGTGTCGCCCCTGGACAACCCTGCTAAGCTTACAGCTGATCGTCGCATGATTGCACGCGTTAAAACAGAGTTGCGTCAGCGCGAACTTAAAAACCAATAACCCCCTCAACATCCAATAAGAAAATGGAAAAGAGAAACTTACGTAAAGAGCGCATCGGGGTTGTGTCGAGCACAAAGGGCGACAAGACAATTACCGTAACTATCCGTTGGAAAGAAAAACATCCCATCTACGGTAAGTTCGTCAACAAGAGCAAGAAGTACCACGCTCACGACGAAAACAACGAATGCACAGTAGGCGATACAGTACGCCTCATGGAAACCCGCCCCCTGAGCAAGACCAAGCGTTGGCGCTTAGTTGAAATAATCGAAAAAGTTAAGTAATCATGATACAGACTGAATCACGTTTAACCGTAGCCGACAACAGCGGTGCTAAGGAAGCCCTCTGCATCCATGTCCTCGGTGGCACAGGCCGCCGCTACGCTTCGGTAGGCGACATCATCGTCGTTTCTGTCAAAAGCGTAATCCCCAGCTCCGACGTCAAGAAAGGCACTGTATCCAAGGCCATCGTCGTTCGTACAAAGAAGGAAATCCGTCGTCCAGACGGCTCATACATCCGTTTCGACGACAATGCATGCGTACTGCTTAACAACGCCGGCGAACTCCGCGGCACTCGTATCTTCGGCCCCGTAGCCCGCGAACTCCGCGCCACCAACATGAAGATCGTTTCGCTCGCCCCCGAAGTACTCTAAATCACAAACCATTCAAAACAGACTACAGTAATGATCAAATTACATATCAAGAAAGGTGACATGGTTTACGTGCTTGCAGGCGAAGACAAAGGCCACACCGGCCGTGTTCTCTCAGTTGACCGCCAGAAACAGCGTGCCATCGTAGAAGGAGCAAACATCGTCACCAAAGCAACCAAGCCCACCGCCCAGCATCCCCAGGGTGGTCTTATCAAGAAAGAGGCCCCCATCCACATTTCCAACCTCAACCTTATCGACCCCAAGACCGGCAAACCCACCCGTATCGCCCTCAAGAGAGTCGATGGCAAGTGCGTTCGCATCGCTAAAAAATCAGGACAGGAGATTAAATAATGGAAACAACACTCAGCAAAGATTATAAGGAGCGCATCGTTCCCGCCCTGACCAAGGAATTCGGTTACAGCACAGTAATGCAGGTGCCCCACCTTGAAAAGATTGTCATCAACCAAGGTATCGGTGAAGCCACTCAGGACAAGAAACTCATCGACACTGCAATCAATGAGCTCACCGCAATCACCGGTCAGAAGGCCGTAGCTACCCTTTCGCGCAAGGATATCTCAAACTTCAAAGTGCGCAAAAAGATGCCCATCGGCGTACGCGTGACACTTCGTCGCGAACGCATGTATGAATTCCTCGAACGTCTCATCCGTGTCGCTCTTCCCCGTATCCGCGACTTCAAGGGTATTGAAGGCAAACTCGACGGCCGTGGTAACTATACCCTCGGTATCACCGAGCAGATCATCTTCCCCGAGATCAACATCGACAACATCAACAAGCTCATGGGTATGAACATAACCTTCGTTACCTCGGCCAACACCGACGAAGAAGGCTACGCTCTCCTGAAGCAATTCGGACTCCCCTTCAAAAACGAAAAGAAGTAAGCTATGGCTAAAGAATCAATGAAAGCCCGCGAAGTGAAGCGCGCACGTCTTGTGGCTAAATACGCCGAACGCAAGGCAGCCCTGAAAGCTGTAGGCGACTACGAGGCTTATCAGGAACTGCAGAAGTTCCCCAAGAACGCCTCACGCGTGAGAATGCACAACCGCTGCTCTATCACCGGCCGTCCCAAAGGCTACATGCGCGAATTCGGCATCAGCCGCATTCAGTTCCGCGAAATGGCTTCTGCCGGCCTTATCCCCGGCGTAAAGAAAGCTTCATGGTAATATCCCTACGTTAAGGATACTTTACTTAAAGGCTAAAGACTACATTCCGGGGGCCGATACTCCCTTCCCCCTTCCTTTCAAGCGAAAAGGTCGGCTCCCCCAATTTTTATAAACCAGAGAATTAAATATTGTTGGGACAAATGATGTTCCCAATCAATTTAAACAATTTTATCATGACAGATCCTATAGCAGATTACCTTACAAGATTGAGGAACGCTATCAAAGCCAACCACCGCGTTGTTGAGATTCCCGCCTCAAACTTGAAAAAAGAAATCACTAAGATTCTCTTTGAACAGGGTTACATCCTCAACTACAAGTTCATGGATACCGAAGAAAACCCTGCCGGCATCATAAAGATCGCCCTCAAGTACGATCCCGTAGATCGTGTTAACGCCATCAAAGGCCTCCGTCGCGTTTCGCGCCCGGGTCTTCGTCAGTACACCGGTTACAAGGATATGCCCCGCGTGCTCAACGGCCTCGGTATCGCTATCCTCTCTACATCACGCGGTGTGATGACAAACAAAAAAGCAGCCGACCTCAAGGTAGGCGGTGAAGTCCTCTGCTACGTTTACTAATCTTAAACCCCACAAAAAAATGTCACGTATAGGTAAAGCTCCCATCGCAATCCCTGCAGGCGTTACTGTCGAGGTTAAGGACCACGTAGTAACTGTAAAGGGCAAAATCGGTAGCCTCCAGCAGACTATCAATCCCGATATCAATGTTGAAGTTAAAGACGGTCACGTTTACGTAACCCGTCCCAGCGACGACCGCGAGCACCGCGCACAGCACGGTCTCTACCGCGCGCTCATCCACAACATGGTGGTAGGTGTGTCTGAAGGCTACAAAAAAGAAATGGAATTAGTAGGCGTAGGTTACCGTGCCAGCGCTACAGGTCAGGTACTTGAACTCTCGCTCGGTTACTCTCACGCAATATATATCAAGCTTCCCCCGGAAGTAAAGGTTGAGGCCAAGTCAGAACGTAACAAGAACCCTCTGATCATCCTCACCTCCGACGACAAGCAGCTCCTCGGCCAGGTGTGCGCCAAAATCCGCTCTCTCCGCAAGCCCGAACCCTACAAGGGCAAAGGTATCAAGTTTGTTGGCGAAGTTATTCGTCGTAAGTCCGGCAAAACTGCCGGTGCCAAATAAATAAATTGACACCATCATGATTTCAAAGATAGACAGAAGAAATAAAATCAAGGCTCGCATCCGCGGCCGTATTTCCGGCACCGCTGCACGTCCCCGCATGACTGTTTTCCGCTCCAACAAGCAAATCTACGTACAGCTCGTCGACGACCTCGCCGGTAAGACTATTGTTGCCACTTCTTCAAAAGGTATTGAAAATGGCACCAAAACCGAAATCGCTGCCGCAGTAGGCAAGAAAATCGCTGAAAAGGCTCTCGAAGCAGGTATCACAGAAGTAGTTTTCGACCGTAACGGATATCTTTTCCACGGCCGTGTTAAATCACTCGCAGACGCTGCCCGTGAAGGTGGCCTTAAATTCTGATTATTGCTATGGCTAAAAGAAACAATCGCGTAAAATCCACCAACGATCTCGAACTCAAGGATCGTCTCGTTGCTATCAACCGCGTTACTAAAGTAACCAAAGGTGGCCGCACCTTCACTTTCGCCGCAATCGTAGTAGTCGGAAATGAAAACGGCATCGTAGGCTGGGGTCTCGGTAAAGCCAATGAAGTGCAGGCCGCTATCGCCAAGGGCGTTGAGGCCGCTAAGAAAAACCTTATCAAGGTTCCCGTACACAAGGGTACAATCCCCCACGAACAGATTGCCAAGTTCGGCGGTTCACGCATCATCCTCAAACCCGCATCTCACGGTACCGGTGTTAAGGCCGGTGGTGCTATGCGTGCCGTACTCGAGAGCGTTGGTATCACCGACGTACTCGCTAAGAGCAAGGGTTCATCAAACCCCCACAACCTGGTGAAGGCCACCATCGCCGCTCTCGACGAAATGCGTTCGCCCGCTCAGGTTGCTCAGAACCGCGGTATTTCTGTAGAACAAGTATTCAAAGGCTAAACTTACCGGAAAAAATGGCAAAGATTAAAATCACCCAAATTAAGAGCCGCATCAACTGCCCCGCTGTTCAGAAGCGCACACTTGATGCTCTTGGTCTCAAGAAAATGCATCACACAGTTGTCAAAGAAGACACCCCTGATGTGATGGGTATGGTTAACAAAGTTCACCACCTGGTGGTCGTTACTAAAGAATAAACAGATTTCACAATGGACTTAAGCAATATCAAACCCGCCGTAGGTTCTGTACGTCCCAACACCCGCATCGGTCGTGGTGCTGGTTCTGGTAAAGGCGGCACTTCAACCCGTGGTCACAAGGGTGCAAAGTCGCGCAGCGGCTACTCTCGCAAAATCGGTTTCGAAGGTGGTCAGATGCCCCTTCAGCGTCGTCTCCCGAAGTGGGGTTTCAAAAACTTCAACCGCAAGGAATACAAGGCTATCAACCTTACCCTCCTTGCTGAACTGGCTCAGGCTCAGAACCTCACCAAGATCGGTCTTGAAGAACTTCGCAAAGCCGGCTTCATCAATAAGAACCAGCTCGTTAAAATACTTGCAAACGGCACCGTAACCAGTGCCCTCACAGTCGAAGCACACGCCTTCTCAGCTGCCGCTCAGGCCGCAATCGAAGCTGCCGGTGGTTCGGTACAAAAAATTGAAAAATAATGAGATTCGTTGACACCCTCAAAAACATCTGGACAATCGACGAGCTGCGCAAACGCATCCTCGTGACCCTTTTGTTGGTGCTCGTATATCGTCTCGGTTGCTACGTGGTGCTTCCCGGCATCTCGCCCTCCGATATTGATGCACTTGCATCGTTTACAAACAAGAGTGGTCTGATGCAGCTCCTCGACATGTTCTCGGGCGGTGCTTTCTCCCAGGCTTCTATTTTTGCCCTGGGTATCATGCCCTACATCACGGCATCTATTGTCATCCAGCTCTGCGGCATGATTCTGCCTTCATTCCAGAAAATGCAACGCGAGGGTGAGAGTGGTCGCCAAAAGCTCAACCAGTACACAAGATATCTCACCGTATTGATTCTGGTGCTTCAGGCTCCTGCATATCTGATCAACCTTCAGGTGCAAGTGAACAGTGCCTCAAGCGGTGCCAACCCCATGGTATTCGGGTTCTGGACCATTGTGTACCTCACGATCATCCTTGCCGCAGGTGCCATGTTTATCCTCTGGCTTGGCGAACGTATCACCGACCGTGGTATCGGTAACGGTATTTCGTTCATCATCCTTGTAGGTATCATTGCCCGTCTGCCCCAGGCTCTCTGGTATGAATTCTACTCACGCCTGCCCGGTACTACCGGTGGCCAAGGTGGTCTTGTGATGTTTATCGTTGAAGTTGTCCTGCTCTTTGTTGTTACAGTCGGAGCCGTGCTTCTCGTACAGGGTACCCGCAAAGTACCCGTGCAGTACGCCAAGCGTATCATCGGCAACCGTCAGTATGGAGGCCAGCGCCAGTACATTCCCCTCAAGGTTAATGCTGCCGGCGTAATGCCTATCATCTTCGCCCAGGCCATTATGTTCATTCCCATGACACTGGCCGGATTCCGCGGAGGCAACAACGGCTTCATGCAGGCTTTCACCGATATCAACAGCTTCTGGTATAACTTTGTGTTCTTTATCCTCATCGTAGCCTTCACATACTTCTATACAGCCATCACAGTGCGTCCCACCGAAATGGCCGATAACCTGAAGCGCAACAATGGATTCATCCCCGGCGTTAAGCCCGGTAAGAAGACAGCCGAATATATCGACGCTATCATGTCGCGTATCACTCTCCCCGGCTCGATTTTCCTCGGTGTGGTAGCTATACTTCCCGCTTTCGCTCGCCTGTTCGGTATCTCACAGAACTTCGCCCAGTTTTTCGGAGGCACATCGCTTCTGATTATGGTAGGTGTTGTCCTTGATACCCTCCAGCAGGTAGAAAGCCACCTCAAGATGCACCACTACGACGGTCTGATGAAAGAAGGCACAATCAAAGGTCGTACCACCGGCCAAGCTTACTAATCAACGATTGCCTGATTATCATATATAATGATTTATCTCAAGACACCGGAACAAATGCAGCTTATGGCTCAGGCCGCCGATCTCATATCGCGCACCATGGGCGAGATAGCAGCATGGGTAAAGCCCGGAGTTACTACACGCAAGCTCGACACCATTGCCCGTGAATTCATTCACGACAATGGTGGCAAGCCTGCCTGTCTTGGTTATGAAGGCTTCCCCGGTACTCTTTGCATCGAGGTGAACGAAACTGTCGTACACGGTTTCCCTTCTGCCTATGCCCTTCGCGAAGGCGATATCATCGGAATTGATACAGTAGTTGAGCTCAATGGTTTCAATGCCGATATGTGCTATACATTCGCCCTCGACGGAGTGGACCAAAAAGTGATTGACCTCTGCCGCACAACTTACGAGAGCCTTTATGTAGGCATCGACGCGTGCAAGCCCGGTAAGCGCATCGGCGATATTGCAAATGCTATCCAGACTTATTGCGAACACCGCAATTACTCTGTGGTAAGAGAGATGTGCGGCCACGGTATAGGACGTTCAATGCACGAATCACCCGAAGTTCCCAACTACGGTCGCCGTGGCACCGGACCTGTGCTGCGCAACGGTATGTGCATCTGCATCGAACCCATGATCAATCTCGGATCCCGGAATATCATTATAGAAAGTGACGGCTGGCAATGCCGCACCCGCGACCGCAACCCGTCAGCTCATTTCGAGCACACAATAGCTCTTTATGGAGATGAGTCGCACGTACTTACAACATTCGACTATATCCATCAGGCATTCCCAAATCGATATAATCCTGTACAAAAATAATTTTTTTTGCTTTGTACACAATAAAAGATTACATCCTTCGTTAAAAGTTAGTATGGCTAAACAAACAGCAATCGAACAGGACGGCACTATTGTCGAAGCACTGTCAAATGCGATGTTTCGTGTCGAGTTGGAAAACGGACACGAAATTACTGCTCATATCTCCGGAAAGATGCGTATGCACTACATCAAGATTCTTCCCGGGGATAAAGTACGTGTAGAAATGTCGCCCTATGACCTTTCAAAAGGTCGTATTGCCTTCAGATACAAATAAACTAAAAGACAACCATAGGAGCTTACGTAAACAGTAGCTTCAAAACTAAAAGAAACAAATATGAAAGTAAGAGCTTCAGTTAAAAAGCGCACCCCGGACAGCAAGATTGTCCGTCGCAAGGGTCGCCTCTACGTGATTAACAAGAAAAACCCCAAGTACAAACAACGTCAAGGATAATTTTTGTTATTTTTGCAGAAAAAATATCAGTAATTTATGGCAATTCGTATAGTGGGAGTTGACCTCCCCCAAAACAAGCAGGGCCAGATAGCCCTCACCTACATCTTCGGCATCGGACGTAGCTCTGCCAAGACTATCCTCGAGAAGGCCGGCGTAGATCCCGAGCTCAAAGTCCAGGACTGGACCGACGCTCAGGCTGCCAAAGTTCGCGAAGTCATCGGCGCAGACTACAAGGTTGAAGGTGACCTCCGCTCGGAAATCCAGCTTAACATCAAGCGTCTGATGGATATCGGCTGCTACCGTGGTATCCGCCACCGTATCGGTCTTCCCGTCCGCGGCCAGTCTACCAAGAACAATGCACGTACCCGCAAGGGCCGTAAGAAAACCGTTGCTAACAAGAAGAAAGCTACTAAATAATAACGAACTATGGCAAAGAAAACAGTCGCTCAGAAGAAACGCAACGTTAAGGTTAGCGCCGAAGGACAGCTCCACGTTCATTCTTCGTTCAACAATATCATCGTGTGCTTAGCCAATAGCGAAGGTCAGGTTATCTCTTGGTCTTCAGCAGGTAAGATGGGCTTCCGCGGTTCTAAGAAGAATACACCCTACGCAGCTCAGATGGCAGCACAGGATTGCGCTAAAATTGCCTTCGACCTCGGTCTCCGCAAGGTTAAGGCTTATGTTAAAGGACCCGGCAACGGCCGCGAGTCTGCTATCCGTACCATCCATGGTGCCGGCATTGAAGTAACTGAAATCATCGACGTTACTCCGCTGCCCCACAATGGCTGTCGTCCCCCCAAACGTCGTAGAGTTTAATAATCAGTTAGGCATATAGTCAGTTACTTTCCAAGTATACCATTGGCTTATGCTATCTCTACTTTCTCTTTTAGTTTAAATTAAAAATTAATTTTTTCAGGGAATCCTTAAAATACAGATCAGCCGATACCGTCAACACCTTGACACCTCGGATCGGTACGGATTCCTCAACAACTGATTCTTAAAACAATGGCAAGATATACAGGTCCCAAGACCAAAATCGCCCGTAAGTTTGGCGAGCCCATCTTCGGAGAAGATAAAACGCTCCAGCGCCGCAACTATCCCCCCGGCCAGCACGGTCAGAACAAGCGTCGCAAGACTTCTGAATACGGTGTTCAGCTCCGTGAAAAGCAGAAAGCTAAATATACATACGGTGTTCTCGAAAAGCAGTTCCGCAACCTTTTCGAAAAGGCTTCACGCCTCAAAGGTATCACCGGTGTAATCCTGCTTCAGCTTCTTGAATCACGTCTTGACAATGTTGTATACCGTCTGGGTATCGCTCCCACACGTGCTGCAGCCCGTCAGATTGTACTCCACCGTCACATCACCGTTAACGGTCAGGTTGTTAACATCCCCTCTTACGATGTTAAGGCAGGCGACGTAATCGGTGTACGCGAAAAGTCAAAGTCTCTCGAAGTTATCCAGGACGCCCTCGCAGGTTTCAACCACAGCAAGTATCCCTGGATCGAGTGGGACGAAAACCAGAAAGCAGGTAAATTCCTCCACCTTCCCGAACGCGAAGACATTCCCGAAAACATCAAGGAACAGCTCATCGTCGAACTTTATTCGAAGTAATAATTAAAATACATCAGATCCATGGCTATATTACCATTCCAGAAACCCGACAAGGTGCTCATGCTCGAAGCAGACAACTTCTTCGGAAAGTTCGAGTTCAAACCCCTGGAACCCGGCTATGGCATCACCGTGGGCAACGCTCTGCGTCGAGTTCTCATCAACTCGCTCGAGGGCTTCGCTATCTCCTCAATCAAGATTGACGGAGTGAAACACGAATTCGATACCATCCCCGGTGTTAAGGAAGACGTTACAAACATCATCCTTAATCTGAAGAAGGTTGATCTTAAACAAACTGTTGAAGATACTGACTTTGAAAAGGTTACCATCAACGTTTCGGGAAAAGATGTATTCAAGGCCGGCGACATTGGCAAGGCTCTCAGCGGATTCGAAGTAATGAATCCCGACCTTGTCATCTGTCATCTGGATCAAAACGCAAGTTTCAATATCACCCTTAACGTTAACAAGGGACGTTCGTGGATTCCCGCTGAGGAAAATGTCACCCCCAACGATGACATCGACACCATCGCAATCGACTCTACTTACACTCCTATCAAGAACGTTAAGTTTACCGTTGAGAACTTCCGTGTAGACCAGAAGACCGACTACGACAAGCTCACTCTTGAAATCACTACAAATGGCTCTATCCTTCCTAAGGATGCGCTCAAGGAAGCTGCTAAGATCCTGATCTACCACTTTATGCTTTTCTCTGATGAGAAAATCACTCTTGAAACTCAGGAAACTGACAGCAATGAAGTATTCGATGAGGAAGTGCTCCACATGCGCCAACTCCTTAAGTCGAAGCTTGTTGATATGGATCTTTCAGTTCGTGCCCTCAACTGCCTCAAGAGCGCTGAAGTTGAGACTCTCGCCGAGTTGGTAGTCTTCAACAAGACCGACCTGCTTAAATTCCGTAACTTCGGTAAGAAGTCGCTTACTGAGCTCGAAGACCTGCTCACAAGCCTCAACCTGTCGTTCGGAATGGATATTTCCCGTTACAAATTAGATAAAGAATAACTCCGATGAGACACAATAAGAAATTCAATCACCTTAGCCGCAAAAAGGCACACCGCGATGCCCTGCTTGCTAACATGACCGTATCGCTCATCCTCAAAAAGCGCATCTTCACCACTCTGGCTAAAGCCAAAGCTCTCCGCGTTTACGCCGAACCCCTGATCAACCGCGCCAAAGAGGATTCAACCGCAAACCGTCGCCTCGTTTTCTCACATCTCCAGAACAAGGAAGCTATCAAGGAACTTTTCCAGAACGTTGCTGAGAAAATCGCTGAACGTCCCGGTGGCTACACCCGCATCCTCAAGACTGGCAATCGTCTCGGTGACAATGCCAAGACCTGCTTCATTGAACTCGTTGACTACAACGAAGCAATGCTTAAGGATAAGAGCGAAGCAAAGGCCAAGACCCGCCGTTCACGCAAAAAGGCCGCTCCCGCTGCTGAAGCTCCCGCTGCTCCTGCTGCTGAAGAAGCCAAGGCCGAATAATAAGTTCACTCTTGAATTTAGATACAGACGTCCCTCACCACGGGGGACGTCTTTTTTTTGTACCCGATTTCAGCATAGGGTAGGGGATATAAGCCCCTGAAGTCTTAATTGATTATCTCTCAATTTTTTCTTTTTAAATTTTATTGAATTTAACTGAAAAATTTGTATCTTTGCACTGCCAAGCTGTGGTTTGGCATATATGTGGAAAATCATATACTTAAAACATATACTTTTCTAAGTAATAAAGAAACATAGCACTATGAAAATTGAAAAAATCATCGGTCGTGAAGTACTCGACTCTCGTGGTAACCCCACAGTTGAAGTAGATGTAATCCTTGAATCAGGCGCACGTGGCCGTGCATCTGTTCCCTCGGGTGCATCAACCGGCGAAAACGAAGCTCTTGAGCTCCGTGACGGCGACAAGGCCCGCTACATGGGCAAGGGCGTTCTCAAGGCAGTTGCAAATGTCAACGGCCCCATCGCTGAAGCCCTCAAAGGTATGAGCGCTCTCGACCAGATCGCTATTGACGAAAAGATGCTCGCTCTCGACGGCACCGAAACAAAGAGCAACCTCGGCGCTAACGCCATCCTTGGTGTTTCTCTCGCCGTTGCAAAGGCTGCTGCCGACTATCTCGACCTTCCCCTTTACAAATACATCGGTGGTTGCAACACTTACGTGCTGCCCGTTCCCATGATGAACATCATCAATGGCGGTGCTCACTCTGACGCTCCCATCTGCTTCCAGGAATTCATGATCCGTCCTATCGGCGCAACTTCATTCCGCGAAGGTATCCGCATGGGTACAGAAGTATTCCACAACCTCAAGAAAGTTCTCCACGACCGCAACCTCTCTACAGCCGTAGGTGACGAAGGTGGTTTCGCTCCCGCACTCGACGGCACCGAAGACGCCCTCAACGTTATCATCCAAGCTATCGAAAAGGCAGGCTACGTTCCCGGTAAGGACGTTACCATCGGTCTTGACTGCGCTTCTTCTGAATTCTTCGAAAACGGTGTTTACGACTACACATGGAAGCAGGGCGAAGGCGCTCCCAAGCTCTCAAGCAAGGAACAGGCTGAATTCCTCAAGACTCTCGTTGAAAAATATCCCATCGACTCTATCGAAGACGGTATGGCCGAAAACGACTGGGAAGGCTGGAAGATTCTCACCGATCTTATCGGCGACCGTTGCCAGCTCGTAGGCGACGACCTCTTCGTTACCAACGTTAAGTACCTCCAGCGCGGTATTAACGAAGGTTGCGCCAACTCAATCCTCGTTAAGGTTAACCAGATCGGTTCTCTCACCGAAACTCTCCGTGCCGTAGAACTTGCTCAGCGCAACAACTACACCGCCGTTATCTCTCATCGTTCAGGCGAAACAGAAGATGCTACCATCGCCGATATCGCCGTAGCTACCAACGCCGGCCAGATCAAGACAGGTTCAGCTTCTCGTTCTGACCGTATGGCCAAGTACAACCAGCTCCTCCGTATCGAAGAAGAACTCGGTGCAGCTGCTCAGTACGGCTATGGCAAAAAGACCAAGCGTGCCGAATAATTGATTCGCATCATATAATAATAAAACGCCCGGCTTCACTGACGATGCCGGGCGTTTTATTATCTTATAT
Organism: uncultured Bacteroidales bacterium; assembly: GCA_947072905.1. Taxonomy (GTDB): domain Bacteria; phylum Bacteroidota; class Bacteroidia; order Bacteroidales; family Muribaculaceae; genus CAG-873. The sequence continues at coordinate 1,183 of CAMTKF010000036.1, read as the reverse complement.
AAGGATTTTCTTATTCCTTCAGGCGAAATACCCTGACGCCTATCCAGTAGCGGTTGTTCTTCACAAAATTTGCCAGGGGAGTTTCCGACAGCATTACCTTGCCACCTGTGCTCGACGCATGCAGCGCGTGCATCTTGCCGTCCTCGCCCTTCACGGCTATACCCATGTGAGTAACATCAAGGTCTTTCATATTGCTTACGAATGCCAGTATATCTCCCTCATGTATTGCCGCCTGTACTTCTTTTGATGCAAGATCAGTAGTTTTTATATAGGGAAAACGGTGATTGCGGTATCCGTTTTCGATGTTTCTCATCCTGGTATATTCAATAGAATCGCCCAGAGCGGCATATTTGTCGCGATGGCCGGTCATGAAGTCGATTGACCTTACTACATATTTGCATTTAGGCATATCACGGGTTGCGTCTACAAAGTTACCGCGATGAATATTATCCATAGCCCAGTCACATATATAATGAAGACGCGAACTGTATCCGTTCACTTCGCCCGCTCTGTATCTTATTCGGCGCAGATTATATAAGAAGTCCTGCCAGCTTTCGCGATGTTCGGCCAAAGTGAACGATAGAGCCATCACAGTCTCGACGAATGTTGTACAATCAAGTTCGTCAATATTAACTGTCAATATCTCGGGCGAACCCTCAAGGGTTTGGCCCACATACTTTGTGCCGATAAACTGTTTGCCTAACCAGGCGGTGCGTTTTCCGGGATTGGTGAATTTTTGTGATGAAGCGGATTTAAGAATTTCAGTTATGGCAGTCGTATCTGTTTTTTCATTATGCCATTTTACATCCGGATTCTGTGCCGAGAGCGCACCTAATCCAAGAATCAAAGCAGAAATTGCGGAAATAAATCTCATGTCGATTATTGATGTAATAAGAATTTTAAGAAATGTTGATTGAATAAAGCATAACAAAATTATAAATAATATATATGATTTCAAAGACCAAAATCCCTTTACTCCATAAAATGTATTTTAAAGGCGAATTTATTTAATTTTATAATCTCTTGATAATCAGTGATGAGTTAAAAAAGTATGTTTTTTAGCATAAAAAAGTTGCTAAAAAATTTGGAGGGTAAGTAAAAAAGGTGTAACTTTGCACTCGCTTTCGGGAACGAAGCAAAGAGAACTTTGAAAAACCAAAAAGATGTTAAATAAATGAACAAA
>CAMTKF010000035.1 GCA_947072905.1 uncultured Bacteroidales bacterium | reverse complement strand
CAAGCGGCATAAGCGCCAACTAATGGCCGTGCAGCCCTGTAATTTTAACATTTGTATAATCACGTATTTTTATTTTAATAATTCATCATTGCAAGAGCTATATGTGAAAGTTACTTTTGAATCTCATCTTTTGGGCGTCTTAAAAGCTTTGTTTCAGTTGTGTACATCAAGTACACTCCTTCATCGCAGCGTTTAATCCGCTCTAAAATATGAGACCCTGCCGTTCACATTTGTTTTTAAACAAGCTCTTATAATAGTTTGAACATACAAAGTTAAACAAATTATTCACAACAAAAAATCAGATAAGCTCAGAAAAATGTGGCAATGTGCCATTTTTGCCAATTTTATAGTTCTAATCACCAAATTGGAGTATTTTTAATTCATAAATATTGAAATGTGCATTAAAATTTGTAACTTCGTAGCCAATTAGAATTAACATCACCATGATAGTAATAGGCATTGCCGGTGGAACAGGCTCAGGCAAAACCACCGTAGTAAATAAAATAATCAATTCATTCCCTCCCGGAGAGGTGGCTGTGATTCCTCAGGATTCATATTACAAGGATTCGAGTCACATACCGGTTGAGGAACGTAGCAAAATCAATTTTGACGAACCGGATGCTATCGAATGGTCGCTGCTCGTTGACCATCTCGAGAAGCTGCGCGACGGCAAGAAGGTGCAGATGCCCACATATTCATATCTCACCTGTACCCGTCAGCCCGAAACCGTTGAAATCAAGCCTACTGATGTGGTAATAGTTGAGGGAATCCTCGTCCTTACCGATCCCGTTCTACGCGACATGATGGACATCAAAGTGTTTGTTGATGCTGACGCCGATGATCGCCTTATACGCGTCATAGCCCGCGACTGCATAGAACGTGGCCGTACTCCGCAGATGGTTATAGACCGATACCAGGACGTTCTCAAACCCATGCACTGCCAGTATATTGAGCCTTGCAAGCGTTTTGCCGACCTCATTGTACCGCAGGGTGGCTCAAATATCGTAGCTATCAATCTTCTCACCGACTATATCGAAAGTCGTTTACGCAAGAATCGTCCACAATAATCCTACTTTCTATCATGAGCATTTCTTTCAGATTAAACCGAAAAAAGGATGAGGAAGGACAGGAGACTCCGTCAATCCTCGACATTAATGTGCAGGATTCAGTCACTTCAGCCCCTGTGGAATCTACTGTAAATTCCGAACATACTGTTGAGGGCCATTCCGAGGAAGCAGAGGAAAAGATGATTCTGCGCACTGATAATCTGGTTAAGAAATATGGTAAACGTACTGTTGCCAACCACGTATCCATTGAAGTCACACAGGGCGAAATCGTAGGCCTGCTGGGCCCTAACGGAGCCGGCAAGACCACTACATTCTATATGACCACAGGACTTATTACCCCTAACGAGGGTCGTATATTCCTGAACGATATGGATATAACGAAATTCCCGGTTTATAAACGTGCAAAAAACGGTATTGGTTATCTGGCTCAGGACGCATCAGTATTCCGCAAGCTCACTGTTGAGGACAACATCAGATGTGTATTGCAGCTTACCGGCAAATCAAAGGAATATCAGGCCGAAAAGCTCGAAAGCCTTATTTCGGAATTTAATTTGCAGAAAGTCCGTAAAAACTTGGGTGACTCGCTCTCGGGTGGCGAACGACGCCGTACTGAGATTGCCCGCTGTCTGGCAATCGAGCCAAAATTCATAATGCTCGACGAACCTTTTGCCGGTGTAGACCCTATTGCGGTAGAAGATATACAGAATGTGGTGTATCATCTCAAAGAGAAGAATATAGGCATACTTATCACCGACCACAATGCCCCCGAGATCCTTTCAATCACCGACAGAGCCTATCTGTTGTTTGAAGGACGCATTCTTTTTCAGGGCTCGTCGGAAGAGTTGGCCGAAAATCCCGTGGTGAGAGAAAAATATCTCGGTAGAAACTTTATTTTCCGTCGCAAGAAATTTGATTGACAAGATTGGTCAGATATACAATATATTGCATTTAAAAGCGTTAATATATTTATGAAAATCAGACCAATCATTTTTTTTATATGCATAATGTCAACTCTTGTATCTTTAGCGGCGGTAAAGATACAGGGGCTTGTAACTGACGAGAATAACGAACCTCTTGAATTTGTCAGTGTTCGTATCGACGGCACGGCTATAGGAGCTACCACGGGACTCGACGGTAAGTATACCATATCTGCGCCCGAAGCCGACACCATACGGGTGATTTTTTCCTGCATAGGATATGAGGAATCCAAGCGCAGACTGCTTTCACCGTCAGGTGATGTGACTGTAAACGTCAAGATGCAGCCCAAAAGCTATCAGCTTCAGGGGGTTGAAGTGACCGATATACAGAAACAGACAGGCTCGTTGCAGAAGATCAATCCCAACAGCGGCAAGCTGGCTCCGGATGCCTCGGGCGGTTCGGTTGAAGGCTTGTTGTCTACAATTGCCGGCGTAAGTACGGGAAATGAAATGTCGAGCCAATATAACGTAAGGGGCGGAAGCTACGACGAAAACCTGGTGTATATCAACGGCATTGAAGTCTATCGTCCTCAATTGGTAAGCTCAGGCCAGCAGGAAGGCCTTTCAATCATCAATCCCGATATGGTAGGCTCAATCGGCTTCTCTACAGGCGGTTTTTCGGCTAAATACGGCGATAAAATGTCGAGTGTACTCGATATAAGCTATAAGCAGCCCGAGTCATTCGAGGGAGCTGTTTCAGCCAGCCTTATGGGAGGAAGCCTGACCTTGGGTTCATCCTCGCGCCGATTCACACAGCTTCATGGCGTGCGGTACAAAAGCAATGCGTCATTGCTCAGTTCCATGGAAGACAAAGGCGAGTATGATCCGCGCTATTTTGATTATCAGACCAATATGACTTATAAGTTCAGCGATAAGTTCAAGGCTTCATTCCTCGGCAACATTGCCATAAACAATTATAAGTTCATCCCACACAACCGCACTACCAACTTCGGAACATCCACCGATGCCAAACAATTCAAAGTTTACTTCGACGGACAGGAGAAGGACAAATTTGAAACCTGGTTCGGTGCTTTGAATCTCGACTACACTCCGTCCAAGAAGAGTCAGTATTCGTTGTTGGCCTCAGGCTTTCTCACCAACGAGCTTGTGGCCTATGACATATCGGGTGAATATTGGCTTGATCAGGCAGGCACTTCAGGCGATGAAAACGGAGGTGGAATTGGTGGCGAGCTCGGCGTTGGCCGCTATCACGAACATGCCCGCAACCGTCTCAAAGCATCAGTTATATCACTTGCATTCAAGGGCACAAACTGCATCAACAATCATAATATCGAATACGGAGTGTCATTCAATACCGAAAAGATTCACGACCGCTCCCGCGAATGGGAGCTGCGCGATTCGGCCGGCTATTCGCTGCCGTTTGACCCGAGTGTGCTCAAGGTTATTTACAATCTCGATTCCAGACACGACATTAATTCAACACGCTTTGCCTTTTATGCTCAGGATACATACCGTCTGCAGACATCTGCCGGATATCTTAATATAAACGGTGGCGTAAGGCTGAGCTATTGGAGCTTCAATAAGGAGTTTTTGGTAAGTCCGCGCCTGTCGCTCGGCTTTGTGCCTGACAAGATGCCGCGATGGGCATTCAGATTCTCTACCGGTCTTTACTACCAATCTCCGTTTTACAAGGAATACCGTCAACCGGTAGAGGATGCCGACGGCAACAGCATAATACGTCTTAATAAAGAGATAAAGTCTCCACGGTCTTTCCAAATTATAGGTGGAACCGACTTTACGTTCCGATCGTTAGGCCGTCCGTTCAAACTCTCGGCCGAGATTTATTACAAGGCTCTGGGCAATCTCATACCCTTTGAAGTTGATAATTTAAAACTTGTTTATAGCGGATTGAACGAAAGCAAGGGCTTTGCGGCCGGAATAGATTTCCGTCTTTTCGGACAATTTGTACCCGGCAGTGATTCATGGATCAGCTTCTCGCTCATGAAGACGCAGGAAGATATAAACGGCGTAAAAGTTCCCCGACCCACTGACCGCCGATACGGTCTTGGCCTGTATTTCACTGATTACTTCCCCAAATTTCCCCGTCTTAAATTCAGTTTGAAAGGACTTCTAAACGACGGACTTCCCACTACCGCACCCCGCCGTGGTCGCGACGAAGGTTACTTCCGCACTCCCGCATACAAACGAGTGGATATAGGCCTGGCATACGGCATTGTTACACCTGAAGATGCAAACAAACCACGCTCAGGCTTCCTCAGCAAATTCAAGAGCATGTGGATTGGTGTTGATGTGTTCAATCTGTTTGATATTTCAAATGTAAGCTCATATTATTGGGTGACCGATGTCAACAACATCCAGTATGCAGTACCCAACTATCTTACACGCCGACAGATCAATGTAAGGCTGTCAGTCGAATTCTGAATAAATTTATTGATACGTTTAAAATATGCAAAAAGAAATTATTTTAAAAGCCATCAATGCCGGCACCGAAAAAGGTACGCGTCCGTTAGGCCGCTTGTTTGTCCTGTCGATTTTGGCCGGAATGTTTGTCAGTCTTGGAGGACTGCTTTCGATAATGGTAGGGTATGGATTCCCCGAAGTGGCCGCCGCCAATCCCGGAATACAGAAATTGCTCAGCGGACTGATGTTCCCCCTGGGTCTGTTCCTGATAGTGATGTTTGGCGCAGATCTGTTTACAGGAAACAATGCCTTGCTGATTCCGGCGATGAACGAACGCAAGATTGGCCTTGGCAACGTTATATGCAATTGGTCGCTCGTATGGATAGGCAACTTTATCGGATGCCTTTTATTTACATTCTTCCTTGCATACATGTCCGGGCTTACACAGGCCGAACCGTATAATTCGGCCTTTATCGGTATCGCCGAGACTAAGACTACATTGAACCCCTGGGTAGTATTTTTCAGAGGAATCGGAGCCAACTGGTGTGTGTGCCTCGCCGTATGGCTTGCTCTGGGTGTAAATACAATTGGCGGAAAGGCATTGGCATGCTGGCTGCCTGTAGGTGCCTTTGTAGTGCTTGGTTATGAACACTGCATTGCCAATATGTTTTTCATCCCGTGTGGCATGCTGGCCGGTGCCGATGTCAGTGCCACAGGTTTTGCTATGAATCTTTTCTTTGCCACAGCAGGCAATATCATTGGCGGTGCTCTCATGGTGGGATCCCTGTTCCACAAACTCCATCGCTGAATACTTATATGCTATCAAACAAAAAGAGATGAATCTCGCTGGTTCATCTCTTTTTGTTTGTTGGCCTGTAAGTTCTTCAGATAGAACGGATACCCATGATGTGGCGTACTTCCTTGAGGGTCTCTGATGCGCGGGCGCGTGCACGTTCAGCACCTTCGCGTACAACTTTGCGCATATAGTCTTCGTTGGAGAGTATGTCGTTCACACGCTCGCGTATAGGTGTTGTAACGGCCAGGATATCTTCAGCAAGCTGCTTTTTCAAATCGCCGTAGCGTATAGAGCAGTCTGCATAAGCATCGCGGAAATGAGCAACAACGTCGGGTGTTGAAGTAAGTTCGAGCAGTGAGAAAAGATTAGCCACAGGCTCGCTCATGGGCGAGTTGGGTTCTTTGGGACCCTCGTCTGTTGTGGCACGCATCACCTTCTTGCGCAGAACCTTGGGATCGTCGATGAGGTAGATGCAGTTGCCTTCGCTTTTGCCCATTTTGCCTGAGCCGTCGAGCCCGGGTACCTTCACGGGTTTGCCGCCTGTGAGGTCGAAGTCGGTAGGTTCGGGGAAGAGGTCCACGCCGTAGAAAGAGTTGAATCGACGGGCAAAACGGCGTGTAAGTTCGAGGTGCTGAAGCTGATCTTTACCTACAGGAACTTTGGTAGCCTTCTGTATGAGGATATCCACAGCCATCAGGGTGGGGTAAGTGAGCAAACCTGCATTAACTCTCTTGTTGGTTTCGGCTCCGATAATCTGATGCTCGAATGCTTCGTCTGAATCTTCCTCGCCTTCGCCGGGAGCTTTTATGCCAAGAGCCTTGCGGGCTTTGTCCTTAAAAGATGCTGTACGCATCAGTTCTCCGATACCCACGTGCATGTTAAGCAGAAGATACATTTCAGATACTTCAGGAACGTCGCTCTGGATGAATACTGTTGCCTTTTCGGGATCAATACCGGCTGCAAGGTATTCAGCGAGTACGCATTTTACTGAGTTATGGAGTGCTTCCGGATCAGTTGCGGTGGTAAGGGCATGAAGATCAGCAATAAAGAAGTTGCAATCGTATTTGTCTTGAATCTCGACAAACTTACGCAATGCTCCATAGTAGTTGCCGAGATGGAGATTGCCTGTAGAGCGGATACCGCTTAGGATGATTTCTTTTTTTGCTTGTTCCATTTATCTTAGAAATTATAGAAACGCCTCTTTTGTATCAGAGGCGTTTCACTATGAACTTAATCGTGTCTTAATCGAGTTTATGAATCACCAGGCCCGAACGCAGTTTCGGTTCAAACCAGGTTGTCTTGGGCGGCATTATGTTGCCTGTATCTGCTATGTTGATCAGTTGATCCATTGATACGGGGAACAGAGCCAGAGCCACAGCCATTTCGCCTGAGTCAACACGGCGTTTCAATTCATCGAGACCGCGTATACCGCCTACAAAGTCAATACGCTTGTCTGAGCGGAGGTCGGTGATTCCGAGTATATCGCGCAGAATATGGTCTGAAGAAATGGTTACGTCGAGCACGCCTATGGGGTCGTTGTCGTCGTAAGTGCCTTCGCGTGCTGTGAGCGAATACCATCGGCCTTCGAGATACAGTGAGAAGTTGTGCAGCTTTTCGGGCTGATAGATAACTTCGCCCATATCTTTCACTACAAAACATTTTTCGAGTTTTTCGAGGAATTCGGCCGGCGACAGGCCGTTGAGGTCGCGCACCAGGCGGTTATAGTCGATAATCTTGAGGTGCGATGCCGGGAAGGCCACAGCCAGGAAGTAGTTGTATTCTTCATCGCCACGGTGCTGCGGATTCATGCGAGCCTTTTCATTTCCTACCAGAGCTGCTGCTGCGGTGCGGTGATGTCCGTCGGCAATATAAAGATAAGGAATCTTGTCGAAATCCTTGGTTATACGCTCAATCATGGCTTCATCGTCCACAACCCAGAAGTGATGTCCGAAGCCGTCGGGAGCCGTGAAGTCGTATTCAGGTTCAGCAGCGGTAACGGTTTTTATCACCTCTTCGAGATCTTTGTTGTCGGGGAATGCGAAGAACACCGGTTCGATGTTTGCATTCTGGCAGCGCACGTGCTTCATGCGGTCTTCTTCCTTGTCGCGGCGGGTGAGCTCATGCTTCTTGATTACACCGTTCATGTAATCGTCTACATTGGCGGCAATAACGATACCGTACTGAGTGCGGCCGTTCATTGTCTGTGCGTAGATGTAGTAGTGTTCTTTTTCGTCCTGCACAAGCCAGCCGTTATTGCGGAAAGCCTCGAAGTTTTCTACGGCTTTGTCATAGACCTCCGGAGCATGTTCATCTTTACCGGGCTCGAAATCAATTTCGGGCTTGATGATGTGGTATAGAGATTTGGGATTGCCTTCGGCTTCTGTACGGGCTTCTTCTGAGTTGAGTACGTCGTACGGGCGCGATGCAACCTGTTCTACTAAGTGTTTGGGCGGACGTATGCCGCGGAAGGGTTTGACTTTAGCCATAGTTTTTCAGTTTTGTGTGTTAGGTATATGGTTAGGGTAAGTGCTTGTTTTCAGCAAGCTTTAGTTGTTATCTTTCTATGGTCTGCGTACGGTCGGGACCTACAGAGACAATGGCAATAGGTACTTCAAGCTCTTCTTCGAGGAACTTGATATAGTCTTTGAATTCCTGAGGGAACTCGGCTTCTGACGAAACCTTTGTAAGGTCGGTATTCCATCCGGCTATTTCCTTGTATACGGGAATCACGCGTGTGGTGTCGTCAATCGAGTAGGGGAAATCGCGGGTCTCCACACCGTCCACTTTATATGCGGTGCATGCTTTGATAGTCTTGAAACCGTCGAGCACGTCGCTCTTCATCATGATGAGCTTTGTGACACCATTAATCATAATGGCATATCTGAGAGCTACGAGGTCAATCCATCCGCAACGGCGTTCGCGTCCGGTAACGGCACCGAATTCATGGCCTATGCGGCGTATCTCGGCACCGGTTTCGTCAAACAGCTCGGTGGGGAAGGGGCCGCTGCCTACACGTGTGCAGTATGCTTTGAATATGCCGTATACATCGCCTATCTTGTTGGGGGCGATGCCAAGGCCTGAGCATGCACCGGCGGTGATGGTGTTTGATGATGTTACGAAGGGATAAGAGCCGAAGTCAATATCAAGCATTGTGCCCTGGGCACCTTCGCACAACATTGATTTGCCTTGACGAAGCGCCTTGTTGATATAGTGCTCCGAGTCAATAAGGTCAAAATTATCGCGGAGGAAGTTGACTGCTTCTGTCCAGGTGTCAATCAGGTCCTTGAGATTCTCGGGATCGGGAGTAGAGTCCAGGCGGGCAAGCTGTTCGAGGTGGCGGTCGGTCGCTTTTTTGAATCGTTCTGCAAAATCAGCCTCAAGCACATCTCCCACGCGGATGCCGTTGCGTGAAGTCTTATCTGTATATGTGGGGCCGATGCCTTTGCCGGTAGTTCCGATTTTGTCCTTACCCTTTGCTTTTTCTCCGGCAGCGTCAAGAAGTCGGTGGGTAGGCAGAATCAGGTGTACTTTTTTAGATACTTTCAAGATTTTTGAGAGGTCGGTGCCTGCATTGATCAGTTCTTTGGCTTCAGCAGCAAAAAGAACCGGGTCGAGAACAACACCGTTGCCTATGATATTGACATTGCCTTGGAAAACTCCTGATGGTATGGAGCGCAGTACGACCTTGCGGCCGTCAAATTCGAGTGTGTGTCCGGCGTTGGGTCCACCCTGAAAACGGGCAACCATATCGTAACGGGGAGTAAGTACATCAACTACCTTCCCTTTGCCTTCATCGCCCCATTGGAGACCTAAAAGAACATCAACTTTCATATCCTTCTGCATTGTAAATATATTTTGATCTTATTGTGAAATTATTTTTTTCCTTGGGATTTGTTACGTTTCCTCTGCCTTGAGCATGAGGCGCATATTCCATAAATGTTCAGCGAATAATAACTTGGCGTGAAACCTACGAAATTGCGACATTCAATGAGGTCGCTCATCGACTGGTCTCTTATCTCTTTTATCTTACCGCACACGGTGCATATAAGATGGTGATGGGTTACGGCCGAGGTCAACACCCTTTCGTAGAGATTGCCTTTGTCAGAAAAACGCTGGCGTACAACCAAGCCACATTCCACAAGCAGCTCCAGAGTCGAATACACCGTGGCCGTCGACACCGGATAACCTTGCCCTTTCATCATTTCTCCAAGCTCTTCGGCCGAGAAGTGTCCCTGCACATTCAGGATACACTCCAGAATGGCAAAGCGTTCTGCTGTCCGACGCTTGTGATTGCTCCGGAGATACTGGTCAAAGAGTTCTCGTGATGTCGGTGAGACTTTACTTGCACTCATTGTTTGCTTGATTTTCAAGTTGCAAACTTACACAAAATTATTGAATTTTACCCCTTTTTATGGGGGAAATTTTTGTCGCGTTATTATTCACAATTTAAAAAATTGGTTATATGTGACAATATTTTATTCTATTTGCGAAATAGTGTGGTGATTAATGATGCTATTTACTAAATTTGCGCTTTAACTAATCATACTTTAAATGAAATTAAATTTTCGGTTTGCAACGTTTCTGTTAACTTGTTGTGTCAGTCTGCCCGGGATATCACAATCGCCGGCTCCTTTATCGCTTGACGAGTGCATTTCAATTGCTCTCGACTCCAATCCTACGGTAAGGATAGCCGACATGGAAGTATCCAAGGCGGATTACTCAAAGAAGGAAACACTTGGGCAGCTTTTGCCCTCAATCAGTTTTGACGGTTCATATAACCGTACTCTGCAAAAACAAGTGGCCTATATGGACCTTGATGCTTTTGGCGATATGCCGGGGGCGGGTGGTTCGGATGTGCCGGGTTCGGATTCTTCAGAAAGCAAGAAAGAATCTGATTCCGGATTCAAGATGGGCCTTGACAACATGTACTCTCTCGGCTTTCAGGCATCTGTGCCGCTTATAGCTCCACAGTTATGGGCATCGCTCAAGTTGAGTGATGTGCAGATAGCACAGGCTGCCGAGCAAGCGCGTGCTTCGCGGCTCGATCTTGTCAATCAGGTAAAGAATGCGTACTTCGCCCTGTTGCTCGCCCACGATTCCCAACGGGTGGTAAAGGAAAGCTACGATATGGCTGCCTTTACCCACGATGCCTACGTAAAGCGTCGCGAGGTTGGCGATGCGTCGGAGTATGAGGTCCTGCGCACCTCTGTGGCCATGAAGAATATCGAGCCTGAGATGATTCAGGCTGAGATAGCCATTCGCAGGGCGCACCTGCAACTGGCCATACTCATGGGTCTTGATGTTGATGTCCCCTTTACGGTAGATGGCACCCTTTCTGATTATGAAAACGATAAGTTCAGTCAGGTAATGAGCCTTCAGGCCGACCTTACCAACAACACATCATTGGCTCAGAATGCACTCCAGACACAGGCACTGCGCCGTACACTTTCCGTTCAGAAAGCTTCCTGGTGGCCGACTCTCGCGCTTGCCGGCAATTATAGCTGGAATTCATCGAGCAACGGCTCGCCATTCAAGAATTTCCGCTGGACATCATATTCAATGGTCGGTCTTAGTCTTTCAGTCCCCCTGTTTCAGGGTGGTCAGCGCTGGAACCGTATAAAACAGGCTCAGATTCAGCTTGATGAAATGACATATACACGCGAGAATCTTATCAGAAATCTGAATTCGCAGGCAACTATTGCCATAGACAACATAAGGCTTAATGTCAAGCAGATAGCTTCGTCGCAGAGCAGTGTTGAGGAAGCAGAGAAAGCTCACGACATACAGCAGAAAAGTTTTGAGATAGGTGCGACAACCTATCTTGACCTCCGCGACAGCGAGCTGTCTCTTACCAAGGCACGTCTTGCATATTTTCAAGCTATATACAATTACCTTGTAGCAAACTCCGATCTTGAGCTTCTTTTAGGTAAAGCTCCTCTTGATTCATATAGAAAACAATAATTAAATAATGAAAAGCTCCAATTATATTATTCCCTTTGCCTTAGGTGCATTGTTTGTATCATGCAGCGGCAAGTCTGATGAAAATGCAGATACCGCCGTGATTGAAGAAGATGAAATAGCTGTGGTGGAAGTTGATGTGGCACACCAACGCTCGGTTGACTTGCATCGTGAGTATACGGCAAACGTTGAGGCCGATAATGTCAACAATATATCTCCGGCTGTGAGCAACCGCATACAGAGCATCACGGTAGATGTGGGCGATAATGTGCATAAAGGTCAGGTGCTGGCGACTCTAGACCCCGCGAATGCCGATCAGCAGCGCATTAATCTCGAGCAGGCTGAGCGTGATTACAACCGTGCCGTAAAGCTGCTCGAAATCGGTGCCGGTACAGAAACGGCTGTCAATCAAATGAAGACACAACTCGATGTACTGCGCACACAGTACAACAACACCATGACAAACACGGTGCTGAAATCGCCCATCAATGGTGTGGTGATTGCCAGGAATTACGACCCGGGCGACATGACAGGCGCACAGCCCATACTTACAGTAGGGCAGATTGTCCCCAACGTAAAGCTGATTATTAATGTAAACGAATCCGACATCTCGGTAATCAAGAGAAACCAGGCGGTAGATATTACCTTCGATGCTTTCGAGGGCGAAACTTTTACCGGACATATCAGCCGTATCTCACCGGCCGTCGACATTACCAGCCGTACTTTCCCGGTAGAAGTATCTGTGGCCAATAAGAATGGCAGGATATTGCCGGGCATGTTTGCAAGGGTTGATATAAATCTCGGTACCCGCGACAACGTTGTGGTACCCGACCGCGCTGTAGTTAAGCAGAATGGTTCTGCCAACAAGTATGTATATACCTATAGCAACGGTGTTGTATCCTTCAAGAAAGTAGAGCTGGGTCAGCGGCTCGATGATGCATACGAGTTGCTTGACGGCATCGAAGACGGTGATACCGTGGTAATCGCAGGTCAGGTAAGGCTCAACGAAGGTGCCAAAGCCAAGATAAACCAACATAAATAATTATTAGAAAATATGAGTTTATATAGCGGAGCGGTAAGGCGGCCTATCATGACTACACTGTGCTTTGTGGCAGTGGTAGTCCTCGGCCTTTTCTCGCTCAATACACTTCCTATAGACCTGTATCCGGATATAGAGACCAATACCCTGATGGTAATGACTACATATCAGGGCGCCTCTGCTCAGGATATAGAACAGAATGTGACCCGACCTCTTGAAAATGTGCTGAATTCAGTAAGCGATCTTAAGCACATCACATCTGCCTCACGCGAAAATATCTCAGTGATAACCCTTGAGTTTGAATACGGCAAGGATATAGATGTCCTCACCAATGATGTCCGCGACAAACTTGATATGGTCTCGTCGTCGATGCCTGATGATGCCGAGACTCCCATAATTTTCAAGTTCTCTACCGACATGATTCCAATCTTGATATTGTCGGTTCAGGCCAATGAGAGTATGCCGGGCTTGTACAAGATTCTTGATGATGCCGTGGCAAATCCGCTCGCACGCATATCAGGTGTCGGTTCGGTTTCTATTTCCGGTGCTCCCGAGCGTGAGATACACATTTATGTAGATCCTACCCGCCTTGAGGCATACAACCTCACTGTTGAGCAGATATCAAGCGTGGTAGCTGCTGAAAACCGCAATATACCGGGCGGTGTGTTCGATATTGGCTCTGATACATATTCGCTGCGTGTACAGGGCGAGTTTTCATCGTCAGACCAGATGGCCGACATTGTTGTAGGCTCATATCAGGGTAAAAACATATACCTGCGCGATGTGGCACGAATCGACGACTCGCTCGAAGAACGCGCCCAGGTCACATACAACAACGGTGTACGCGGTGCCATGATTGTTATCCAGAAACAAAGCGGTGCAAATTCGGTGGAGATTTCCAACAAGGTTCTCAAGATGCTGCCCACCTTGCAGAAACGTCTGCCCAGCGATATCAAGCTCGGTATCATCGTAGATACTTCCGATAACATTCGCAACACCATCAATTCGTTGGTGGAGACCGTGATGTATGCGCTGCTGTTTGTGGTGATAGTTGTGTTCTTCTTCCTCGGACGCTGGCGCGCGACTTTGATTATCTGTATCACCATCCCCATTTCGCTCATCGCCTCGTTCATATACCTCGCCATTACCGGCAATTCTCTCAACATAGTGTCGTTGTCGGCCTTGTCAATATCAATCGGTATGGTTGTGGACGATGCTATTGTGGTACTTGAAAATGTAACGACGCATATAGAGCGCGGTTCAGATCCCAAACAGGCTGCGGTACACGGAACCAACGAAGTGGCGATCTCGGTTGTGGCATCCACACTCACCCTTATAGCTGTGTTCTTCCCCTTGACCATGGTAACCGGTATGACCGGTGTGCTTTTCCGTCAGCTGGGATGGATGGTTACAATCATGATGATTATTTCTACTGTTTGCGCGCTCTCGCTCACCCCGATGCTCTGCTCGATTCTTCTCAGAAAAGTAAATCATCACTCCAAACTCTATAATTTGCTTTTCACGCCTATTAACCGCGGGCTCGACGGTCTTGACAATGGATATGCCAAGCTTCTGGCATTGGTTACTTCTCACAAGACTGTCACCATTCTGGTGTGTCTCGCTACATTTGTAGGCTCGGTGCTTCTGATGAAGCGGGTAGGTACGGAATTCTTCCCCACAGCCGATGACGGCCGTCTGTCGGTGAATCTTGAGCTACCTATCGGAACAAGAATGGAGATAGCTGAAGAATCCACAGGGCGGCTCGTTGAGGAATGGCGAGAGAAGTATCCTGAGATTCAGGTTATCAACTTCACCACCGGTACGGCTTCAAGCGACAATACCTTTGCCTCGCTCAGCGACAACGGTCCGCACATCGTTTCGATGAACATACGTCTTACCGACCCCGGTCTGCGCTCACGTTCAATCACCGAAATAGCACGCCTTATGCGTAAGGACCTTGAATACTATCCAGAGTATAAAAAGGCCCAGGTGACCGTTGGCGGAAATATGGGCGGCATGGGAGGTGAAGCCTCGATTGACTTTGAAATCTACGGATACGACTTCGAGGAAACCGACTCTGTTGCTGCCAAGATGCGCCGTATGCTCATGGGGCTGGAAGGTACTGCGGATGTAACAATCTCGCGTGCCGACTATCAACCGGAGTATCGTGTGGATTTCGACCGCGAGAAACTTGCCATATATGGGCTGAATCTCTCCACAGCTGCAAACTATCTGCGCAACCGCATCAACGGTTCTATCGCATCGAGGTTCAGAGAAGATGGTGAGGAATATGATATCAAGGTGATGTATGACCCCGAATCGCGCCAATCAATAGCCGACATCGAGAATATATTGATTTACAACAATTCAGGCCAGGCCGTTAGGGTTAAAGACGTTGGTAAGGTTGTAGAGCACTTCACACCGCCCACAATCGAGCGCAAAGACCGCGAGCGTATTATAACTGTGAAGACCATAGTACAGGGCGTGCCTATGAGCCAAATTGTAGAAAAATCACTCGCTGAAATAGACAAGATGGACATACCGCAGGGTGTCTCGGTGCAGCTTGCAGGCCAATATGAAGACCAGAAGGATTCGTTCTCCGACCTTTTCATCCTTGCCTTGCTTATACTGGTGCTGGTATATATTGTGATGGCAGCACAATTTGAGAGCTACACATATCCGGCAATCATCATGTCGTCGGTTATGTTTGCCTTCTCGGGTGTATTCCTCATATTGTGGATAACCGGCAACACCCTCAACGTTATGAGCCTTATAGGTGCAATCATGCTTATTGGTATTGTGGTTAAAAACGGTATCGTGCTCATTGACTATATCTCGCTCAATCGTGAGAGAGGACTGTCAATCAAGAAATCGGTTATCGACGGCGGTCGTTCACGCCTGCGTCCGGTTATCATGACATCACTCACCACTATCCTGGGTATGGTGCCAATGGCAGTCGGTACAGGCCAGGGCGCAGAGTTGTGGCGTCCTATGGGTACGGCAGTTATCGGAGGTCTTACATTCTCCACCATACTGACACTACTGTTTGTACCGGTAATGTATTGCATTTTCGCCAACAACGGTATCAAAAATCAACGACGTAAACTCCACCGCAAATTAAACAAAAAATGAAAGCTGTTTTCATAACATTCGATCAGGCTCACAAAGAGCGTATAATTGACACCCTCGACCGCCTGAACTGCCGCGGCTATACCGCCTGGCAACAGGTCACCGGCCGCGGATCGGTAAGCGGTGAGCCGCACTACGGCACTCACGCATGGCCGTCGCTCGCTTCTGCGATAATAACGATGGTACCTGACCACAGCGTGAAACCGCTTCTCGAAAAGCTCAAAACCTTCGACGATGAAAGCCCCAAACTCGGTCTCCGTGCATTCGTTTGGAAGATAGAAGACGAAGGGGTATAAGTTATCATTGAAAAATAGTTTATATCATCTGCTTGCCTTATGATATAAACTATTTTCCACTGCTTACTTAAGTTATATAACTGTCATAAAATAAATGGATTTAAACACTGCCGGCAGTGTTTAAATCCATTTATTTTATGAGTTGCTGAAGATAAGCTTATTGTGCAGTTAGCTCAACTACAGCGCTTGTGTTATGGGTATAGTTGAACAAGTCGAGTCCTATCTTCATCAGATAGTCGCCGCTGAGTACCTTGCCGTTCCATGCAAATTTTGATTTTGTTCCGGGCATAAGATTTATTTCCTTTACAAGGTAATTACGGGTAGGTTCAAGTCCCTGTAGCTTAACTCGCTGCAGCTTTTCCTGAAAGCGAGGCGACAGATTGTAGGCAAATACAACGCCCATATTTTTATCATCGGCCACATATTCAACCGCGGCATGATTGCTGTTATACGGAGATACAAGTCGGTACTGTGTTCCGTCCATCACGGCAGGTTGAAGTCGTTTCCAATTGGCGATTGCCTGTTGGCAATAGGCAAGCTCGTCGGCACTCAATTCCTGAAGTCCTATATCAAATCCGAGTTTGCACATAGACGCAACGTCTGTACGGAATTTTATACTTGTGTTCTTATTCCAGCTTGTAACGTGCGCCGCCATGGCTTTGGACGGGAAGAACTGAGAGAATCCCCATTGTATGTATATACGTTCAATAGGGTCGGTATTGTCGCTGCACCAGAATTCAGTGAAGTATTTTAGAGCCTCGTAGTCGCAGCGTGCGCCGCCACCCGAGCACAACATCATCGGTACGCCGGGGTATTTGTCTTTTATCCGCTTAAGTACATTGTATATGCCATGTACATGGTCTATGTACATCTGCCCCTGCTTGTTTTTGTGATATGGTGAATAGATGTTGGTGATAGGGCTGTTGCAGTCCCATTTGAAGTATGCTACATCAGGGTTCTCTGAAAGTATGTTTTCTACAACGCCGTATACATAATCCTGTACTTTGGGGTTGCTCATGTCAAGAACCAGCTGGTTGCGGTAGTAGTATGTGTCACGGTTGGGCTGTTCTATCACCCAATCGGGATGTTTTTCGTATAGTTCGCTCTTGGGGTTGATCATCTCCGGTTCAATCCAAATACCGAACTTCACATCTGCGTCATCGGCTGCTTTTACAAGGGCTGCAATTCCACCGGGCAGTTTGTCGTGTGTGACTTCCCAGTCGCCCAGGCCGGCATGATCGTCTTTGCGCGGATATTTGTTGCCAAACCATCCGTCGTCAAGCAGGAACATATCCACACCCAGATGTTTGGCTTCTTTCATAAGCTCGGCCAGAATGTCCTGATTGAAGTTGAATGCAGTGTTTTCCCAGTTGTTGAGAAGTGTCATACGTGAACCTTCGCCGTCTTTAAGAGAATATTTACGTGCCCAGTCGTGCAGGTTTCGGCTGCCCTGGCCGGCTCCGTCATAGCTTAGAGTGAAGATGAATTCGGGTGTCGTGAATACCTCATCAGCTTTCAGCTCGTAGTTTGACGCGTATGGGTTGATACCCGGAATTACTCGCAGGTTGTTCACATTGTCCACTTCAAAAGTAAATCTGAAGTTACCCGTCCAGCCCAGAGTACCCATAAGTACTTCTCCGGAGTTTTCCTTCACCGGTCCGTTCAAACCGATTTCAAAGAATGGATGGGTGTGCATCGCCGCACGGCTTCCAAGCTTGGTGTCGATTACCTTTTTGCCGAACAGGAGTTGCTGGCTGCTCATCTGAGCCTCTTTGGCCCAGTCGCTGCTGAATTCGGTAAGATAATACGACATTTCGTTGAAATAAAGCATGGCCGAAGCATAGTTTGAGAGAGTTACCGCCCCCTTTTCAGCATGCTTGATGTCGCTCCAGGTTTTGATAACGTTTTCTTTGGGATAGGCCACGTAATGGAGCGTAACTTCAAACGGATATTTATCGTCTTTAAGAAGAATATCTGTCTGTATGCCGCCGTCCACCGGTTTTTGTGAAGAATCGGCATAGTATAGGTATGTTGTGGCATTGCCATCGGTATGAGTCACTCCCAATGCCGGTTCGAAGAAGTCTTCGTTGCCCGATGTGGAATAAGCCTCCCAGCCTCGTTTGGATACAGAGCCGTCGCTGGCGGCATGCTGTGCCCAGTTGAGTCCGTTGAGGTCATTGGGGTCAAGTAACTTTTGACCGAGATATGTCTGATACAGCCGGCCATTGTCGCCGACCTTCAGAACAAGGTCTGTGTTGTCCGTAGATATACGGATCACTTTCCCGGCATCTGTATGTGCGATGGCTGATACAGCTATCGCTGAGGCTGAAAGAATTGAAAAAATTCTTTTCATGAATATTGATTTGTTGGTTAATGCTTGAAAGTTGTGTTCAGCTCTAAAAAAACAGAAGTTGTACACATACCACAGTGTTCAACTTCTGTTTGTTTTTTGATAGACCTGCAAGGGATGGTTTAGATTATTCCCTTGAGTTCGTTTATGTCTGAGATGTTGTGGCGGCGGCAGTAGTCTTCAAGTCCGTCAATCACTTTTATAGTGGTGGTGGGATCAATGAAGTTGGCTGTGCCTATCTGTACGGCTGTGGCTCCGGCCATGATGAACTGCAAGGCATCGTCGGCATTGCATATTCCGCCCAGTCCTACTACAGGAATACCGACTTTCTTTGCTACCTGCCATACCATGCGCACTGCGATGGGGCGCACGCAGGGACCTGAGAGTCCTCCGGTGATAGTGGAAATTCTGGGACGGCGGCGTTCCACGTCAATGTCCATTGCAAGCAAGGTATTGATTAATGAAACCGAGTCGGCTCCGGCTCCTTCAACTGCCAGGGCTATTTCTGTAATATCTGTAACATTGGGCGATAATTTCACCATGAGGTGACGGGGCCATGCCTTGCGTATGGCTGATGTTACTTCTGATGCGCCGGCTGTTGTGGTTCCGAACGCCATGCCGCCTGCTTTTACGTTGGGACATGAAATATTTACTTCAATGGCATGTATCTTGTCGAGCGGTGACAGCTTTTCGGCCACGGCTACATAATCATCGAGCTTTGCTCCGGATACATTCACTATCACCTCCGAATCAAAGTCGGTAAGGGTGGGGTAGATGTTCTCTATGAAATAATCAACACCTTTATTCTGAAGTCCTACGGCATTGATCATGCCCGAAGGGGTTTCGGCCATACGTGGCGACGGATTGCCCTGACGGGGTTCGAGGGTAGTACCTTTTACGATGAATCCACCGAGTCTGTTCAAGTCAATGAAATCTGAATATTCATGACCGAATCCAAAAGTGCCCGATGCGGTCAGCACAGGATTGGCAAGCTTAAGGCCGGCGCCGAGATCTACTGAAAGATTTATTTTTCCATCCATGATTCCAATCTTTTAATGTTAAAAACAGGTCCTTCGGTGCAAACGCATACGTTGCCGTGGTCGTCGGTGTGTTCCACACAACACAGACAGGCTCCGAGGCCGCAAGCCATGTGATTTTCAAGCGAAACCTCGCACCAAGTCGATTTGTCGCGGGCGATGCGGGCCACGGCTTTCATCATAGGGGTGGGGCCGCAACAATATATGCGGTCCCATTGGCCATTGAATATGGGATTGAGTGTCACAACACCTTTGCTGCCGGCGCTGCCATCATCGGTTGACACGACAACAGCATCGGCAGCCTCATAAAGGCTGTTGACGCCCTCGACGTCAGAAGCTGAACGTCCGCCCAGAACAACGGCAACTGTGGCTCCGGCTTGTTTCAATGCCCGTGTAAGATATACCAGTGGTGCGGCTCCTACGCCACCACCTGCGAGAAGACATCTTTGTCCTTTGCAGTCGCCTACTGTAAAACCGTGTCCAAGGGGTACTACTATATTCACTTTCTTGCCTTCTGGCATGGAAACGAGATGGTGTGTACCCTGACCCAGCGGTTTTACAAAAAGAATCAGTTCTGTACCGTATCTTACATCGCATACAGAAATAGGACGTCTGAGCATAGCCGAGGGTACATCGTCAATCTTGATTTCCACGAATTGTCCGGGAGCGATTTCCGGTAATTCCGACCCGTCGGCTGTGACAAAAGTCATCAGGCAACTGCCTGAGGGCAGCATGCGTCGACCTGTCAGAATGAAGTCTTTCGAAATTTTTGGCATATATTGAAAATTTTGAGCTTATTTATCAGTCATATTGCGTATAGCCTCTTCGAGGGTGGCCGGTTTGCCTACATCGAACCAACGTGCATCACTATCTATAATCACTCCTGCGATATTGTGGGTGGCTGCATGGGCAATGTAGAAATCAATTATAGAGAACGGTGTATTATTCGGTCTGTAATCAATCAGCCTGTTGTATAGCCCTGAACTTAGGATATGTATGCCTTGGAATGACAGGTACCTGTCATCGGGCGCTGTTAGGAGATTGCCGGGCTTCACTTCGCCGGTAGCGGTATTTGTCCAACCTTTGAGCCGCATATTTTTGTCAAAGACAAGTTTACGGCTTGACGGACGTTCGCCCATCAACAAGGTGGCATCATTGCCGCAGCGCTTGTGGACTGCTATCAGCTTACTTAGGTCGTAGTCGGTGAGGATGTCGGCATTATGCACCAGAACATCCTCGCCTTCAAAATAATCTACAGCTTTGCGCAGTCCGCCGCCGGTATCAAGCAACAGCGAGCTTTCATCGCTTATCATTATATTGACTCCGAAGTCGTGGTTTTCCAAGAATTCTACAATCTGCTCACTGAAATGATGCACATTTACCACAACTCCGTCAACACCCGATGAGGCCACGTTCTCGATCACTCGCTGAATCATAGGCTTGCCGGCTATGTCGACAAGGGCCTTGGGATGATGATCGGTCCATGGCTTGAGCCTGCTTCCTACGCCGGCAGCGAGTATAAATGCTTTCATCGGCGGGGGAATGTCTGCTCAATGTCGCGCTCGCGATGAATCAGCTCAACCTTGACATTGAATTTTTTATTTAGATGCTCTGCCATGTGCTGTGCGCAGTATACCGACCTGTGCTGACCACCGGTGCATCCGAAGGCTATCATCAGATTGGTGAAACCGCGTTCGATATATCGCTCTGTGGCAGCGTCGGCCAGAGCGTAGCAATGATCAAGGAATGTAAGCACCTCGCCGTCTTTTTCAAGAAATTCAATCACCTGCTTGTCAAGACCGGTGAAAGGCTTGTAGCGCTCATATTTGCCGGGATTGTTTACGGCACGGCAATCAAACACAAAGCCGCCGCCGTTGCCCGAGGGGTCGGTGGGAATACCTTTCTTGTAAGCGAAGCTCAGTACACGCACCGTGAGCTGATGCTTCTCGTAGTCCTCTGCAAACTGGCGCATGGAAACCAGGTCGTACAACAGATTTGACAGGTACGGGTACTCGGCAAACGGCTCTTCCTTGAGCAAATAGCGCAGATTGGCTATTGCAAAAGGAACGCTCTGCATGAAGTGCGGTTTCTTCTCAAAGTATCCTCTGAATCCGTATGCACCGAGTACCTGCATGGTACGGAAAAGTACGAAATGGCGCAGTGTGCGGTGGAATTTATTTTTGTCAATGCGATGGTAGCGGCCGGCCGAAGCTATATATTCGTCAATTAGTTCGTGGCGCAATGTAGGCGAGAAGTTGGCCTTGGCTTGCCACAGGAACGAAGCCACATCATAGTAGCAGGGTCCGCGGCGGCCACCCTGAAAGTCGATGAACCAAGGTTCATCATCTTTGATCATCACATTGCGTGACTGGAAATCGCGGTACATGAAAGCGTTTGAATCGCATTTCAGCAAGGTGTCGGCCAATCTGGTGAAATCGTCTTCAAGCAAAGTTTCGTCAAACTCCAGTCCTGTAGCTTTCAGAAAACAGTATTTGAAGTAGTTCAAATCCCACATTATGGAACGACGGTCAAACATCTTGGCGGGGAAACACTTCGAAAAGTCAAATCCGTCGACTACCGCAAACTGGAAGTCGGGCAGACGGCGTATGGTTTTGATAAGAAGCCGTTTCTCGTCGGGAGAAAAAACGTGGGTGACACGGCCTTTCTCGATTGCATTGAACAGCAGAGTGTCGCCGAGGTCGGTCTGTAGATAAATCATGCCGTCGTCCGAAACAGCAACTACACGGGGCACGGGCAGATTCTTGGCTGAGAATTGAGCGTCAAAATCAAGGAAGGCTTCATTTTCCTTGATATTTGTACCGAGCACTCCTATCAGGGTGCTTCCGTCTTCGCCGGTGAGCCTGAAATATCTGCGGGCGCCACCCGATGAGGGCATTTCGTCAATCTTAACCGGAGTCTTGCCCGTATATGATTGATAAAGTTCAGTTAATCTTTTATTTTCCATAGGATTGTATAGAGCTTGTTTAACAACAAATGTTAACGACAGGGCGGTCAGCAGTTGAGCGATGATATCGTGAGGATGAAGGAATTTGCTTGCCGCAAATGGCCGAAGACAAGCGGCATAAGCACCAACTGCCGGCCGTACAGCCCTGCGATATTAACATTTGTGTTATCAAGTTAGTTTAATTATATTTAATATTGTTTAGAGCTATATGTGAAAGTTACTTATGTATCTCATATTTTGGGGCGTCCTATAGGCTCCAAAATATGCGACCCTGTCGTTCACATCTGTTATTAAACAAGCTCTTAATTGCCCAGTTCAGACAGGAACTTTATACGGACCAGTCGTATCTCGGTTTCAGTATAATCGGGGCAGAGTTCTTTAATGGCTTCCTCCATCGAACCGTTCTCGGCATTACGGAAGTAGTCAAAAATTTCTTCCTGTTCGTCATCATCGAGCTTTTCGTCAATGAAGTAAGAGATGTTCAACTTGTTGCCGGAGTTTACAATAGTCTCAATTTCGTCGAGAAGCTGATCAAATTCAAGTCCGGTGCTGATAGCAACCTCTTCGAGGTCGATTTTTCGGTCGATAGCTTGTATTATCGAAATCTTGCGTTTTGATTTATTGGCAACCGATCTTACGCGCAGGTCTTCGGGGCGTTCAATTTCGTTTTCGTCGACGTAAGTTTTGATTACTTTCAGGAATTCATCACCATAACGTTTGGCCTTACCTTCTCCCACTCCGGGTATGCCTTGCAGTTCCTCGGTTGTGATTGGGTAGGTGGTGGCCATGGCTTCGAGCGACGGATCCTGGAATATCACGTATGGTGGCAGGTTGAGATGCTGAGCCATGTTTTTGCGGAGTGCGGAGAGTATCGCAAAAAGCTCAGGGTCGGCGGCGCAGGCCGAGCCACTCTTCATAGGTGTAATATCTTCATCTTCTTCGCCGAACTCTGTATCTTCGACAATCTTGAAGCTTACAGGCTTCTTCATGTAGTCTTTACCTTTGGGAGTGATATGAAGTGTTCCGTAGTTTTCAATATCTTTGTTCAGGTAACCCGAGAGTATTGCTTGTCTGAGAACCGAGTTGAGAAAACGTCGGTCTCTTCCTTCAGCCGATCCGAACACTTCAAGTTCGTCGTGATGATATGATTTGACGTCATTAGTAGATTTACCGAGCATTACGTCAATGATGTAGTCGGCTTTGAATTTTTCTTTGAGGGCGGCGATAGTGTCGAGGGCCGCCAAGAGTTCTTCCTTTGCTTCCACTTTCATTTTTGTATTGTTGCAGTTGTCGCAGTTGCCGCAACGTTCTTCCTCATAATTTTCTCCGAAATAGTGAAGAAGGGTGCGGCGACGGCACACCGACGATTCCGCATAAGCCGCTGTTTCTATAAGTAGCTGTCTGCCTATCTCCTGCTCGGCCAATGGTTTGCCCTGCATGAATTTTTCCATCTTCTGCAAATCGCGGTAAGCGTAGAATGTAAGGCAGATACCTTCGCCGCCGTCGCGTCCGGCGCGACCGGTTTCCTGGTAGTAGCCTTCCAGCGATTTGGGCATGTCGTAGTGAATCACAAACCTCACATCGGGTTTGTCAATACCCATGCCGAAGGCTATGGTGGCTACTATGACATCTATTTGTTCGAGCAGGAACGCATCTTGATTTGCTGAACGGGTGGCGGCATCCATACCGGCATGATATGGCAGAGCCTTTATATTGTTCACGCGCAGCAATTCTGCAAGCTCCTCTACTTTTTTACGGCTAAGACAATAAATTATGCCACTTTTGCCGTTGTGCTGACGGATAAAGCGAATTATGTCGTGGTCGGTGTTCTTTGTCTTGGGGCGAACCTCATAATATAAATTTGAACGGTTGAATGATGATTTATATACAGCCGCTCCGGTCTGCATCCCAAGATTTTTTTGAATATCGTGTTGTACCTTTGGTGTGGCCGTCGCTGTGAGAGCGATTACCGGCCGTGTTCCTATCTCGTTTATGATAGGACGGATGCGCCTGTATTCCGGGCGGAAGTCGTGTCCCCACTCCGAGATACAGTGTGCTTCGTCGATTGCGTAAAACGAGATATTCACGCTTTTTAAAAAATCAATGTTTTCTTCTTTAGTCAATGACTCCGGTGCCACGTAGAGGAGCTTTGTAAGCCCGGAGGTCACATCTTCTTTTACCTTATCAATCTGTCCTCGTGTAAGTGATGAATTGAGGAAATGGGCCACAGTGTCTTTTTCGCTGAAATTGCGCATTGCATCAACCTGATTTTTCATCAGCGCAATCAATGGCGATACTACAATCGCAGTGCCGTCCATTAGCAGAGCCGGCAACTGGTAACACAATGATTTACCTCCGCCGGTAGGCATCAGTACAAATACATCGTTACCTGCCATAAGACTTCGTATTATAGCTTCTTGGTTTCCCTTGAAGGTACCGAATCCAAAGTGTCGGCGCAATGCATCGGTGAGGCTGAGTGTGGTATCCATTACAGAGGATTTTTTGAGTGATAACGAGAATGGTTTTCGCTTTTTATTTCAGATTTCTTTAATTAATTCATCATGAACCAACTGAAGCCGCCTCAAAGTGCGCCGCTTCAAACTTTTGTTTGGCGTAGTCGAGGGTGACTTCAAATTTTTTGATTTTCTGTGACGGGATATCAAACATCGCATCAACCATGATTGCCTCGACAATCGAGCGCAATCCGCGCGCACCCAGTTTGTATTCGATAGCTTTATCTACTATGAATTCAAGCACTTCAGGTGCGAATGTGAGTTTGACTCCGTCCATTGCAAACAGCTTTTCATACTGACGGGTGATGGCATTTTTTGGCTCGGTGAGAACTTTGAGCAATGCCGTCCTGTCGAGGGGATTGAGGTGAGTGAGAATGGGCAGACGTCCTATTATCTCCGGTATGAGTCCATAAGATCTCAGGTCCTGTGGAGCTACATAACGCAGGTAGTCCTGTTTGTCTTTCATGCGCTCACGGGTGGGGTCGGTGGTGAAACCTACCACATGGCTGTTCATGCGCTGTGCTATCTTTCTTTCGATACCTTCAAAAGCACCGCCACATATAAATAATATGTTCTTGGTATCAACGGGTATCATTTTCTGCTCCGGATGTTTACGACCGCCTTGCGGGGGCACGTTTACGATGGAGCCTTCAAGAAGTTTGAGCAAGCCCTGCTGTACACCTTCACCTGACACGTCGCGTGTGATTGAGGGGTTGTCGCCTTTGCGGGCTATTTTGTCTATTTCGTCAATGAAGACTATGCCGCGCTGAGCCTTGTCAACGTTGTAGTCAGCGGCCTGCAACAGACGGGTAAGCAAGCTTTCGATGTCTTCGCCTACATAACCGGCCTGAGTGAGCACAGTGGCATCCACGATGGTGAAAGGCACGTCGAGCTGACGGGCGATAGTCTTGGCTAACAAAGTCTTGCCCGTACCGGTAGGTCCAACGATGATGATATTGCTCTTTTCAATATCCACATCATCGGCATCCTTGGGCTGCATAAGACGTTTGTAGTGGTTGTACACAGCCACCGACAGGTACTTCTTTGCATCCTCCTGACCTATTACATATTCATCAAGGTAAGCTTTGATTTCCTTGGGCTTGGGAACCTTGTTTTTCATCGTTTTACGGAATTCATTGTCGGCAGCCGCATGTTGTTGCGGCATTTCGTCGGCAATGAGTCCGTGGAGAGTCTCTACGCAATCTGTACAGATAAATTCCTGCTGGTCGGCTGAAGGCACAAGAAGACGCATCTGCGATGGGTCGGCCGGACGACCGCACCATGCACAGATTTCATGAAAATCAGATGTCTTTCTCTTAGCCATTTTTTTGGATAGATGATTTGTTGGCTTTAACCAGAATGTGGTCAATCATTCCGTATTCAAGGGCTTCTTGCGAAGTCATCCAGTAGTCGCGGTCTGAGTCGCGTTCTACCTTGTCAAAAGGCTGTCCGGAGTGATCGGCGATAATTGTATAAAGCTCGTGCTTTAATTTTTTGATTTCGCGAGCGGTGATTTCAATATCCGATGCCTGGCCCTGTGCGCCGCCCATAGGCTGGTGAATCATAACACGTGAGTGGGGTAGTGCAAAACGCTTGCCCTTCTCACCGGCCACCAGCAGCACTGCGGCCATAGAGGCGGCCATACCGGTGCATATTGTTGCAACGTCGCTCGAAATATACTGCATGGTGTCGTATATTCCAAGACCTGCATATACAGAGCCGCCGGGCGAATTGAGATAAATAGACACATCCTTGCCGGGATCGTTCTGGTCAAGGAAAAGCAGCTGGGCCTGGATAACGTTGGCGGTATAATCGTTTACCTCGGTTCCAAGGAAAATAATGCGGTCCATCATCAGGCGCGAAAATACGTCCATCTGGGCTACATTGAGTTCTCTCTCTTCAATAATGCTCGGGTTTATATAACTCGAACGTATGGTTGAAGATATTGCATCGCTATATTGGTCAAGGGCAAGACCGTTCATGCCAAGTCCTTTGACTGCGAAATTTCTAAATTCTGATTTATGCATATATATATTAATATGTTTAATTCTTCTAATGTAAGTAAATATTTGGTTAGGGTAGAAATTCCAAATTCTTTTTCAAAGTTAATAAAATTATTTTGAATCCGCACAATGCAACTATGTTTTTTAACAAGTTTTTTTGTACGTGCAGGCCAATGGTCGGTTTTAACACTTTATTGATTTTAATTGATGTTTTTTTGAATAAAATTTTCATAGTTTGTATATAATATGTTATCTTTGCCAATATATTAGACGGTTGCTAATACTACCCTAACATTCAAACCCCGAAAACTGATGACAGACATAAACAAAACCATGGTGGGGATTAATCCTGATAAGATTGACGCTGACCGAAGGGTCCTTGAATTGCTCTCAAATTCTTTCCCCAATACCTCTGCCGCCTCAACTGAGATAATCAATCTTGAGGCAATACTGAACTTGCCTAAAGGCACAGAGCACTTCGTGGCCGATATACACGGAGAGAATGAGGCATTTGTGCATATACTGAAAAATGCTTCGGGAAATATAAAGCGCAAGGTTACCGAGCTCTTCGGTACATCGTTGTCTGCCAGGGATATCCGTGAGCTTTGCTCGCTTATTTACTATCCGAGCCAGAAGCTTGAATACATACAGGATGATCCGGAGGTCAACCTTCAGGATTTCTACAACATAACATTGCATCGTCTGGTTAAGGTTACGCAGTCTGTTTCGTCAAAATATACCCGTTCAAAGGTGCGCAAGGCATTACCTGCCGAGTTTGCATATATAATCGAGGAATTGCTCCATGAATCGCCTTCTGAGGAAAACAAGCAGGCGTATTTCAATCAGATTATCGAGACCATCATATCCACCGGTCAGGCAGACTCGTTCATCGTGGCCATGTGTAATGTGATACAGCGGCTTATCATAGACCAGCTTCACATATTGGGAGATGTCTACGACCGAGGTCCCGGTGCCCATATCATAATGGATACTTTGATGAATTATGACCATTTTGATATCCAATGGGGTAATCACGATGCCTTGTGGATGGGTGCGGCCGCCGGTAATGACGCTTCGATAGCCAATGTGCTCAGAATCTCTCTCAGATATGCCAATCTCGCTACCATCGAAGACGGCTACGGCATAAACCTCGTTCCGCTGGCAACTTTTGCCATGGAGGTTTATAAGGATGACCCTTGCGTAGGTTTCGAGCCTAAGATTGATGAGGATGCCGAGGAGATATCCGAAAAGACAAGGTCGCTGCTCACCAAGATGCACAAGGCTATAGCCGTATTGCAGTTTAAGCTTGAGGCCGCAATTATCAACCGTCATCCCGAGTGGGGTATGGCCGACCGCAATCTGCTTCATCTGATTGACTTTGAGAAGGGCGTGCTTAAACTTAACGGCAAGGAATATGAAATGAAAACCACAGTATTCCCCACCGTAGACCCTGCCGATCCGTACAAGCTTTCGGATGAAGAGACAGAGCTGGTCAATAAACTGCGTCATTCATTTAAGGTGAGCGACAAATTGGCAAGCCATGTGAAGCTTCTGCTGAGCCACGGTGCGATGTATGGCGTCTATAACTCCAATCTGCTTTTTCACGCGTCAATGCCTCTGAATGCCGACGGCACTTTGCGCGAAGTTGAGATTAACGGGGTCAAGTGCAAGGGCATGAAGCTGATGGATCAGGTGGGGTCGGTGATGCGTGCCGCATTCAACTATGATTCTTCAAAGGAAACACGCGATTATGCCGTTGATTTCTACTGGTATCTGTGGTGCGGTCCTGATTCTCCCTTGTTTGATAAATCAAAGATGGCAACTTTCGAACGCTACTTCCTTAGTGATAAAGACACCTTCCACGAGGAAAAGGGTTGCTATTACGAGTTGCGCAATAAGGAGGAAATATGCGACATGATTCTCGACGAATTCAATGTGCGCGGCCCTCATCGTCACATAATCAACGGGCATGTTCCGGTAAGGTTGAACAAGGGTGAAACCCCAATCCGTGCCAACGGCAAACTAATGGTGATAGACGGTGGATTTGCCAAGGCTTATCACGCCACCACCGGTATTGCAGGTTATACCCTTGTATTCCATTCGAGAGGTTTTCAGCTTGTCAAACACGAACCGTTTACTTCTGCTGAAGAAGCCATACGCAATGGCTCGGATATTGTTTCGACCACAGAGATTGTAGAGCTGTCGCAACGCCGTATGCGTGTGCGCGATACCGACAAGGGGCGCATATTGCAGGCTCAGATAAATGAACTGTCAGAGTTGTTGTACGCCTATCGCCACGGTATAATAAAAGAGCGTTGGCTGCAGGCTGCCAAGAAGTTTTAGTTCGCTTTTGACGCACTCTTGGCTTTAGAGATGGCGACAAGGTAAACACCGGTGAAAATCAGAGCCACGGCCAGGGCTTTCCATACCGTGAAAGTTTCAAGGCCGAGGTAAAATGCGACACCGGTGGCAACGATAGGTTGGAAGTAGTTGTACATGCCTACAAGGGTAGGGCGCAATTGCTTCTGACCTGTCATTATGCAGATGTAAGCAATATAGGTCGAGAAAAACACCACAAAGCAGACACATGCAGTCTCGGTACCGGAGAGTATGCCCCACTGTGTGTGGCTCAACTGGTTGATTGAGAATGGTATAATTACAATCGCTGCCGATGTGAACATCCACTTCATCAAGGTGACAAGCGAATATTTCTTGATAAAATTCCTATAGAATGTAAGGTATAAGGCGTACGAGATCTGAGCGCACAGTACCAAAATGTCTCCCGCCACAGGATTGTCGCCTGTAGCCTTGTTTTGAGTGGCAGAAAGTACAAGAATCAAAGCTCCGCAAGCTCCCAAAACTATACCTCCGGCCTTTTTCATTGTTATCGGTTCGCCGAGCAATAGCCATGCGAGAATCATGACCCACATGGGCATTGTGGTGGTGATGATTGATGCGTCGCCCGGTGAAGTCAAGCCTACGCCGAATACATAGCAGCCCTGATTGAACAGAATGCCGAGCATCCCTGCTCCGGCCATCAAGGCCTTGTCTTTCAGCGGCACTTTTTCCGATGGCAAAAATAATGATGTGATCCAGAACAGTATTGCAGCTCCGATTATTCTGAGATCAGTCATTACAAGCGATGAAATCACCCCTCCGGCTATCACGTATTTTACTGCCGGGGCCATCAATCCCCACATTGTATTAGCGGCCAGCATGGCCACGTGTCCTTTCAGCTTTTGTACCTCCATTGGATAACGAATTGATTCCTTAGAGCTTGTTTAATAACAAATGTTAACGACAGGGCGGTCAGTAGTTGAGCGATTATGTCGTGAGGATGAGGGAG
>CAMTKF010000034.1 GCA_947072905.1 uncultured Bacteroidales bacterium | reverse complement strand
GTCGTGGCTGCCGTGTGGCGGCTCTGATGCCACGTGATATGCTTGGTGATGCCGCAACGCTTGGCGACGGCACGGATTCCGTACAGGCAGGTCATGTAGTGCGGCACGGGGAATATCCTCCCGTCCCCGCACAGACCCCGGTATTTGTCGATGATGCGCTTGGCTATGTCAAGCAGCCGGATATTGGAAACGACACCTGTTTTCTGGCGGTTGATGTTTATCCACTCGTGTTCGTCGAAATAGGTGCGGATATTCTCTTCCGTCAGGTTGCGCATGTCGGCGAACGACAGGCCCGTGAAAGCGCAGAACAGGTATAAATCACGGTATAGCTCCTGCTTGGCGTTCTTCAGTTTGCCCTCCATCAGCAGCCGGATTTCATCTTTCGTCAGGAAGCTGCGGGTCGTTTCTTCCTTCTTGATTTCATACTCCCTGAACGGGTCGCGCGTGAGCCACTCGTTGTTGATGGCGATGAACACCATCGTCCGGAGCGGGCAGACATACAGCCACACGGTGTTGGTGCAGCAGTGTTTGTCAGTGCGCAGGAACATCTCGAAGTCGGAGATGAAAGCGGGCGTAAGCTCTTTCAGGGCGATGTCCTTCACGCGGTAGCGGATGGTGAGGAACTCTTGCAGGTGCTTGTAAACGGTCTTGTACTTCAAGAGCGTGCCTTTGGCTTTCATGCCAGCCTCCACCTGTTTCTCGTAGTCCTCGTTGTGCTGCCGGAACACCTGCATCAGCGTGTGGTAGCGGTGTTCCAGTCCGAGAAAGGCGTTCTTGACCTTTTCCGCAGTGACGAAGTTGTCACGCTCCATGATTTCCTGATAATGTTTGTTGATGCGCACACGCATCTTATCGAGCATGCGGTTCGTTTCGAGTGCCGCCGAACTTCTGCCAGTGACACGTCCTCCTTTGGTGTCCCACAACTTGGGATCGACGGTCAGTTTGCAACTGAACTGCGTTTGGCTGCCGTCCACCGTGATGCGTCCCATGACGGGCACTGTCCCGTCCTTTTTCACTACCTGACGCTTGAGGTAGTAGATAACTGAAAATGTACTCTTCATCGTCCTTAATTTTTTTAGGTTCAAAATTAGTTGGTGAAGAGTCCGGTGTCAGTACGCAAAACGGGGAGGAACGGCGCAATCTTTTTCCGTAACCGGATTTGTTGCGTGACTTGTCAATAACTCATTAATCCTTAACGTCTTGTTTCGCTATCCGTGTCCGTTTGTCGCCCTTTCGGGCATGGTTACGGACAAGTAACGTAGCAGCGTCCTGATTTGGCTTCAGCGGTGATTGCGATGGCTTCACGAATAATCGGAAGCACGACTGAAACCCCTGTAACTCAATTCTATCACTATATCTTTCCGCATTTCACTTTTTTGTAGTAACTTTGCAGCCGAAAAACGCGAAGTCCAACTCCGCGAACAGCATAAGCTGCAGCTACAAGATAAAGAGGCAGAGATTGAACGCCTGCGTGACTATCGCCTGCGCCTGTCAACCAAGATGGTCGGCGAGACACTGGAGCAACACTGCTCAATCAAATTTGATGAAGCTCAGAGCATGGGCCTGTTCCCCAATGCCACTTTCGTTAAAGACAATCAGGCCGTTGAGGGAACCAAAGGCGACTTCATCTTCCGTGATTACGTAGATGGTGAAGAATACGTGTCAATCATGTTTGAGATGAAAAACGAGATGGATGCCACAGCCACAAAACATCGCAACGACGACTTTCTGGAAAAGCTCGATAAAGACCGTCAACGTAAAAATTGCGAATATGCTGTGCTGGTTTCTATGCTTGAGCAGGACAACGAGCTATATAACAACGGGATTGTTGACAAGAGCCATCGCTATCCCAAGATGATCGTAATCCGTCCGCAATTCTTCATGCCGGTGCTCCGGCTCATCAGCGAGGGCGCAAAGCGAGGCTTCCTCGACCGCCATGCTCTCATTAAAGAGTTGGAAGCGGCGAAGAATCAATCAATGGATTTCGCCAAATTCGAGGAAAGAATCAATCGTTTCCGAACTACCTTCAGCAAGAGTGTAATGGACGCACACAAGAAATATGCAGCCGCCAATGATGGGATTGATAAGGTTATCGAAATGCTTGAGAAGCAGATAAAGGCACTACGCGATGTAAAAGCCAATTTCGATGCTTCGGAGCAAAAGCTCCTCAAAGCCAACGAAATAGCCAATGAAGATTTGACAATCAAAAAACTCACTTACGGCACACCCTCCATACGCAAAATGCTAGAAGATGCAGCCGGTACTAAGTAAATAAAATTTTTAATATGATAACGGAAGGAAAACATACATCTGCTGAAATTTTCACCGATAATATAGAAAGCGCGGCTCTCGATTGGGTACGGGTGCAATGCGACCACCCTGCATTCGAGGGAGTGAGGATAGTGCAGATGCCCGATGTGCATGCCGGAAATTCGTGCAATGTAGGTACAGCCTACCCTATAGGCCCGTATGTCAATCCTGACCACGTAGGGGTGGATATCGGTTGTACAATTTCAATGCACCGGCTATCAGCGCCAATCAGTCCGGAAGCTTTTGCTCTGCTCGATCACCGAATCAGAGAGGCAGTTCCTACCGGAACAGATATTTGCGCCAAGAACAGCTTGAACGAAAAGGATTTTTTCAAGTTCCTCAATGCGCAATACAACAAGGCACGCTCAGCGGCGCCCGACCTTATTAACGAAGCCGCTCGAATCGACGCACGGTTTATCACCGATTTTTGCAAACGCATAAAGTTGCAGGAAGGTATATTCTACAAAAGCATCGGTTCGCTCGGTGGCGGCAATCATTTCATAGAGTATGGTGAAGATGATGAAAACGGCGACGGGTGGTTGACTATTCACTGTGGTTCGCGTAACCTTGGTGTTAAAGTTGCCAACCACTGGCATAATATCGCCAATAATCCCAAGCGAGCCGAATACATCGGTTATCTGTGGGGAGACTCGCTCAACGGTTACCTCTCCGACATGATTATAGCCCAGGCTTACGCCCTGTACAACCACCATATTATACGAGACCGCATCTTGGCGATTATTCGTAAAATCAACAAGGCTAAATGCGTGGAGTCGATCTTTACCACACACAACTACATATCGGTAGACGAGGAACATCCCATGCTGCGCAAGGGTGCTATCGACGCATCTGAAGGTCGCAAAGTGAGCATACCGTTCAATATGCGCGACGGCATAGCTATCTGTGTAGGCAAAGGCAATGAGCAATGGCTCAATACGGCTCCGCATGGTGCAGGCCGCATAATGTCGAGGGCTCAAGCCAAAAAGCAGATTCCAATAAAGGAGTTTGAAGAAAGTATGAACGGCGTTTTTTCGACATCTGTCTGCGAAAACACACTCGATGAGTCGCCGCAAGCCTACAAACCGATGGATGAAATACTTTCTCTCATACAGCCTACCGTGGAAGTAGTCACAGTGGTAAAACCCCTACTTAATATTAAAGACGTTCCAAAATCATGAAGAAATACATACAATTAACAGCCGGCCGGGGGCCCGTGGAATGTGCCCGAGCTGTCGCTTTGGTAGCCAATGAGCTACAAAAGGAGTTGCCGAATATTCAGATTGTGGATTCGGAAGAACATAAGACTGCGCCGGGATGCTTCATGTCAATCACTTTTGGTTCGGAAGAAGAAATACCTGAATCCACAATCAATGCATGGGAAGGTACTGTGCAATGGCGTTCTACCAGAAATACCTACCGTCCGGGGCATAAGCGCAGCAACTGGTTTGTCGGAGTTCATTTTATAGACCCTTTATCGCTGCCTTCAATCAACGATATTGATATAGAATATGAGACCTGCCGTTCAGGAGGAAAAGGCGGTCAGAATGTCAACAAGGTTGAATCAGCAGTCCGTGCCATACACAAACCTACCGGAATGGCTGTGAAATGTTCCGAAGAACGCTCTCAGTTTCAGAACAAGACAAGAGCCAGAGAACGACTTCTGCTGAAGCTCGCCGAAGCGCGTACTGATGCCGAAAACCAAGCGCGTGACGCTGCATGGTCTCAACACGATTCATTGATCAGAGGCAATCCGGTAAAGTCATTCCGAGGCCCGTTATAACGTAATATTCAAATGGACAAAACGGACTCATGTTATTTAAGAATCATACTGTAACTTTGCAGTGAAATCAAAACTCAGAAGAAATGGATACGCTTAAACAAGATCTTATTTTAACCACCGTAGAAGTTAGGGGCAACAAATATACCCAAATGAATATGCCCATCAAAGAAGTATGCCGCCGTACCGGAGTGGCAGGCTTCAAACTATACGACAAACTGGAAGAAATGGGCATCAAGGTGGAGCATGCTCTTCTTTTGAGTCAGCAAGATGTTAATGATTACAAAACCTACGAAAAGTTGCACCGTGGAATCAATCCCTTCAATCACACCCCTGAAGAGGAATTTGCAGCGGATGTCAACAATCTTATCACCAACTCTCGTTATTTCGACATCGAAATTAAAGGAGAAAACGGCAAAGTTGGGCTAAAAGATTCATGCGGCAATAATGTAGTGCCACCCATATTCGACTCAGTGCGGGGAATCGACTATCTTTTCTACTCTAATTGTGTGGCTATTGTAGAAAAAGAAGGTAAGTTTTGGTTTACCCGTCGTGACGGACGCGGCATAATCATCAACACGAATGGATATGACTCGGTAAAGACAGATTTCACAAATGTCAAGGTTGAAAGAGATGGCAAACAAGGTTTGGTTGACATGACGACCGGTGAGGAGATGATACCGTCTGAAATGGACTGGGTAAAACAGGCATTGAATGATTACGTTTTCGGACGCAATGGCAAACTGGGCTATCTGTCAACCTTTTTTGAAGGATATACTGAGCCATTATATGATGCCATTGATATGTCTACCCATAGGGTCATGAAAGACGGGCAATGGGGATGGCTCTTCAACGACGGGGAGTTCACTAAAGAAATTCCATTGAAATGCCAAGGTGGAGAAGGTACATTTCCATTCTTATGGAGGCCTGACTATTATATAGATAGTGACCCAAATGCTGAGGAGAATTATGTTTATCTCGAAGATATGTTTAAGAATCTAAAATCGTTGGAGAAGAAATATAAGAAAGAGCGTAGCCGCACTCTTGCCTCCCGTCTGAATCTACCAAATATATCTTTCCCAAAAGGATTCAAGGCCGCGTGTGAAATCGAGGAACCGCTCAAAGAAACTATCGACTTCTGCCTGAATAATAAGAAACGTGATTTAATATTCTGGTTCGGTTTAAAGAACGATAATAAGCCGTTGGTAGATGTTCATTTCTTTAATATCGGAAAGGGTATGACCATGGAAATGGAATGGATTGATAACGAATTGGAAGACCAATGGCGAGACCTTAAACTTCCGGAGAAAATGCAGGAATCACTCAACGTAATCATCTCCGCCGGCAAGGAACGCCCTGTTCTTACATTCCGTCGTCAGTTCGAGATTACTCAACTGAAAATGCTTGCCAAGTTCCTAACCTACTATCTGATTGAGTTCTGGCAGATTGCTAAAGAGGATATTATAGCATCCACTATCGTAAAAGACTGACTATATAACTCACTGAGCTGAAACGACGAGCTGATAGAACCTGGGAAACATGTTCTTATAATTCTCAATTCTTGAATATAATTAATTCTTGTGTGTTAAATTAAAAAAACTCTACGTCCAAATTGTCCATATAGCACTGATAAGTAGAATATTTCGATAATAAATATTATATTTGCAACTGAATAAACTAAAACCATTACCAATATGCCAATTAGCAAAGAACTCAGAAAGATGATAGAGACCGAATTCGGTCGTGAAATCAAGTATAGCGGCGACTGCGAAGCACTCAAGCAGGCCATAGAAGACAAGACCCACATTGTAATTGGGCTGAACACACTCCGCCGAATGTTCGGACTCATCAACGAGACCGCCATACCTCGTGGCACAACCATGGATATCATAGCACGCTACCTCGGCTACAAGGACAAAAAAGAAATGGAACGTCTGCTGGGCGATGCTTCCGACATATCAATGTTCTCCGATGTTGAGGAACTTGACATCGAGCACCTTGCCGAAGGAACCATGGTTCAGATAGCCTATGATCCCAAGCGTCTGATTATTATGACATACATGGGCGATTTCCACTTTATCATCAACGAATCGCAAAATTGCAAACTCATCCAAGGTGACAAAATCCGAGTGACACAGCTTGCCAAAGGTTTCGAGCTGTACGCCACCGATGTTATTCGCAATGGTGAAAACATCGGACAGTATCATGCTGCCAAGGACGGCGGCCTCACCATGATTGAGACTTTCTCATAATATGCTACTGTCGTCTCGGGGTGCACTCTGCGCTGTCGCATTATCGCACTCCGAGCTTAAATAAATTATCCCAATAGAATAGCTAAACTCGCGTCAAAGCGGAACACGAGTTCTGCGAGCTTGTATATTGAGAACCGTCATATACCTGCGAAAACAAACCACAGAGGTAGCATAAGTTACCCAAAATCAATATAACTCCATGCTGATTAACAAACGAGGAAAATGCACAAAATGTGGTAAGGGAGATATTTTTGTATCTCCCTATAACACATTTGAGTGCAAGCGATGCAATCGTATACACTTTCTATGTGCTGTGTGCATAAACGATGTCAGATGTTCATGTGGCGCTAAAATGATAAGCGACCATGAACAATCGGCAAAAGAATTGGGTATCAACCCGAATAACTTACTTTATTAGCCAACATCTAATGATATAATAATGAATATGGATGTCGTACTGCGACTTTACACCATAATGTCAATCATAATGCTGACAGGACAGTAAACAAACACAAACCCCTAATGCCATAAAATGATTAAGTCAAACGACATTGGATTAGAGGCTATAACTTTGGTACTACATGACAACTTTCCTTCGATGACTTTGAATTTTATTGAAACTGACAAAGCTAATCAAAGCTATCCTGTTGTATTTCAATTTGAAAAAGTTGTATTAGATAATGATGAGCGTTTTGTATTAAAAGGAAAGATAAGTGTATGTGGTAAACCGTATGAGACAGGGTATATTGAATATCAATATATACCCGGCAAAAAATGGCCAAGTAACTTCTATCGTGTAACATACTCTGGAAATGGCGTGTTGAAACATATGTTTCCCTTAGAACCACATCCACGGTTTACAAGAGATGTTGAAGAAGTGTGGGCGTTTATGCGTAATTTCAAGTATGCATAATAATTACGAGACAATAATTAGAGCTAATAATAGCCTTATCCATATTGATTCCAATGTGAATAAGGCTATTAAAGTTTTATAATGTGGAAATGTAAGGGTATCCATCATAATACACCCGTAATCTAATGGACAATTCGGACTCAGGTAATTTGAAATAAACGCATTAAATTTGCAACAAAATCAAAAACGACTATGGAGACAATAGAAGAATTTAATAAATTTAGGATTGTCCGCGACAATGGCGGCCTTTTAGGACTTATATTTAATAGTGAGGTGATTGAGCACTGCGAGTATAACGAAATTACCCGCATGGATGATTATTTCCTTTGCCGCAAGGCAGACATGGAAAAGCAAATAGACTTCAATGGAAAGACCTGCATGAGTGCAACATTGATTCCCGATCCTGCTGAATATGAAGGTGCTGACGGCTACATCATCGTCTGCAATAAGAATCAAAAATATGGACTGTTATCCCCTGACCATAAAGAAATTCTACCTGCAATATACGACAATATTTATAAGTGGCATGATTGTGATGTAATCTACACCAGATCAGGAAACCGATGCGAATATTTTAATACGGCGGGTAATAAAATTCTCACCAATGTTCGTGACATACCGGAAGCAGAGGATAAGTTGGAACCATATTATGACGGTGAACCACAGACCAATGTGGTTCAGCTGATGGATATGTCATCAAACTGCGTAGGTGAAGACTATTGCGACTGTCATGGAGTTCGTGCAGGACTATCGCGTCGTTTGCATTCTGAACATGCAGCATATATCCAAAATCTTGCCAACGTAATACCATTCGAGCAGAAAGCCATCGACTCCTTTATGGCATGGGATTGCTACATCTTCTCAGCTTTCGCAGTCGATTCTGAGAAGGGCGTTAGTGACTGCTTAAAGCAGT
This sequence comes from uncultured Bacteroidales bacterium, assembly GCA_947072905.1. Taxonomy (GTDB): domain Bacteria; phylum Bacteroidota; class Bacteroidia; order Bacteroidales; family Muribaculaceae; genus CAG-873. The sequence goes on along the minus strand of CAMTKF010000034.1, from coordinate 22,020 downwards.
TGGAAGAAATAGAGTGCTTCAATGCCACGTATCAATGGAATTACGTTGTACTTTTACCTACAAAGCCTTCAGACGAGCAGATAGAAGAAGTCCGTTGGATATTCAAATGTCTGGAGCAAGATACATACTCACAACTTATATCTGATATAGCATTCGGCGTTGATGAAGACGTCAAGGGTGTAAAGGTTATTGGCACACGATATTTCTGCGACCATTGGCCTTCAGACGAAGAGTTTGAAGATTCATCCAGAGGGACAAACGAATCGCTGAGAGAGTTGAAACAATTCTTTGACTCTTGCACCAACAACCGTCAGAAAAAACTTGATGAAGCATTGACAAATGTCATTCATGAAAACTATGACACGACAGAGATGGGTAAGGACTGGAGCATGAAATCTGCGAAACTCGAATTGCTCCTTTCCCTTGGAGCTACATTAAGCCAAAATGCTGTAATAAATCTGATTGATAGAATTATATTCAGCATTGAGCACACAAAAGATTCAGCCTTAAAAACTCTAACATGGCTCATAGAGAAAGGCGCTAATGTCAACGGAGTGAGTAACGGACAATCTTCTCTCAATCTACTCGATGACTACGTACAGAAGGGATATTGGGAAACCGAAGATGCAGAGACATTCAAGAATCTGCTTCTTGCTCATGGAGCCAAATATGCAAAAGAGATAAGAGAAGAAGAATGTCGGCATAGAGGTATTTCTGAAGCATTCTTCTTCAAATCCTAAAACACAATTACAATGAAAGACATAGAAAAAGCCCGTTTGGTTATATATGGAGCCATCTGCGGCGATATAATAGGATCGGCCTACGAGTTTCATCCAACTAAGAATCCGAAATTCAAGCTGTTTACTCCGTGGACTCATTTCACCGACGATACTGTATGCACAGTAGCTCTCTGCGATGCACACAACCGCGACATCCCATACAAAGAGGCGCTGCTTCAATGGTGCAACCGCTACAACCGCATTGGCTACGGGGCTATGTTTCGTCGATGGTTCCGTAATCCCAATCCTCAACCCTATAACAGTTGGGGCAATGGCTCGGCAATGCGTGTCAGCCCCGACGGTGCGATAGCCACAAGTATAGAGGAAGCTTGCGAACTGGCTACCGAACATAGCATCATTACCCATAATCATCCGGAGGGTATTCTCGGAGCTAAAGCAACCGCAACTGCTATTCAATACTTACTGGACGGAGGCACCAAAGAAGGTCTTCGCGACTTGATTGAACATGACTTTGGTTATGACCTTCACCGCACTCTTGCCGAGATTCGACCCGATTACAAGTTTGAGGTTAGTTGCCAAAAGAGCGTACCTGAAAGCATAATATGTTTCCTTGAAAGCGACAGCTACGAAGATACTATCCGCAAAGCCGTTTCATTGGGTGGTGATGCCGACACTATGGCATGTATAGCAGGAGGTATAGCGGCTGCATATTATGGTGATATACCGAATAAAATCCTTGGAGAGTGCCTCGATATACTGCCTTATGACATGTATGAAACAATAGAAGAATTTAACAATTTAATCAACTGATATAATGTGTATTCACAAAAAAAGAAAAATTCATGCAATAGACCGTAACGATAATAAAAACACGGGTACGAATGAGAGCAAAATTAATAACGGTTGTGAATTCGACGTTGACGCTTACCTTGCAAACGGATGCATGCTGCTTGAAGATGCCATAGCCATGATTGAAAATTCAGGAGAAATCCTCAAACAAACCTTAGAAGGCAATTTCACTAAATTCAACCATCTGCCCGAGAAAAGTAAGTCTATGATTATGACGCACTGGCCACAAAACGTATTGGATTTATATAAGGCGAATGAATTATTAAATTCAATGGGAATTGAAATGCTATCTGAAAATTTGGCATTTAGCGGTGAAGATGCGCGTGAAATTCTGCTCGCAAAAGTAAATAAAATTTTAGACCATCATAAAAAATAAATTGAAGTATCTGTCCCTAGTACTTTTCTACTCACTTGGGAAAGCTGTTCTTATCAAATCTTTTATATATTCTCTATCAAAATGAATCCAACGGTTTTTGTTAACTTTCTGAAACCACATAATTGGATATACTTAAATTCTAAATAAAATGCAATTCGGTAATTATTTAGATAATCCATTTTTAACGAATAAGTTAAATGAGTCCAAAGATGGATTGCATTATACTATATCTGATAACGTTGACGAAGACGGATGTTATGTCGTTGATTTTGACGGTTCAGAAGAAGAATTTTTCGACAGATTGGGATATAGATTAGCCACTAACGTAGAAAAAGAATTTTTTAACTTTTAAAATGGGCACAATATATAAACACGAAAAACATATAAGCGAAAGAAGTATTGGCAAGAATGATACTTGTTTTACACACTAAGGACAATCCTTTCAAAATTCTCAGTCCGGATTGTCCTTAGTTTTTTCTACTTCCTTGGAAAAGCCGTTCTTATCAAATGACTGAATCTGATTAATCCTCAGCTTATAGTTGTTTTCCATACTGCTTAAAATTCTTCATTATTCAAAAATTCCACCAGTGCCATTTCAATGCCTTCTGCAATTTTTCAATTGATGTGTTATCGTCGAAGCAGGCTTTGATAAAACGTTTGAATTTCTTGAAAGGGACTCCTTCTACCTCGTGCATCATGTGTATCATTATTCGACCAAGGCCTCTATAATCAAGCCGACGATCTCCTACACATTCTTTCGATAGGCCCAACTCCTCGGGATTAGCTATAGGCGAATAAAACTGAGAAGGTGAATAGCATCTTTCAAAATTCAACAAACGAGCTGTGGTAGCTTCAGGTGTAATAAGTATATCTCTCGCATAGATATTGCAATGCACAACACTTCTCTTGTGAAGATAATCTACAACATCTACCAGCTCCATAAGAAACTTCCTCACAAACTTTACGTCTCTGAGCCGTTCATCGTTTCTTTTAATCAAAGATTCGAGAGTCTCGCCTATCATGTTGTCCATCATAATATAGGAAAACTTATAGTCTCTATATCGAGGAAGACAAGGATGGTCAAAATCGCATATAGATTCGTAATCTTTTTTTAGGGAAAAAACTAATACAGGATCCGTTTCACATTGAGCATTTATCCGTTTGACAATAAAACGTCGAATATTCTGAGTGGTACGATAATATTCACAACAATACGATCTCCAATATAGTTTCTCTGATTTGTTAAAATCCACAGGACTGGTAAAAGGCACAAAATAACCTGTTTCAGCGCCTGCTCCATTCTTTGCAGACAGAAGCAATGGTTTTAAAGCGCGTTTTAATTCGCTATATGTCGTAGTCTTTTTCCGACACTCTTTTACAAACCTCAGGAAAGGCGTCCCATCAAAATCATCATGGTGACGTTCGATATACTCTAATATTTTTGCTATACCCCTAAAATCCAATGTAGGGGCACCGACATCCTCAGCATCGAGTCCGAAATTGGAAGCAGACCCTGAAATTCGCTTATCGTGAACATAAGTATAGCACTTATCAAGGTCGATAAGTTTAACATTGCGAGTACCGGCAGTAATCATAACATTGTCGGCCTTGATGTCGCAGTGCACTATGTTATGCTGATGAAGATAATCAACAACATCCAATAATTCGTCCATTATCTTGCGTACGTTATCCTCATCGGCAATCCATGGATCCTCATTCTTGGCAAGGTCAGATATAGTAAATCCATCTACATAGTCCATCACGATATAGTCGCCAAAAAAACGACGGTAATCAGGAAGAGCCGGATGATGCAGTTGCGCCCCCATCTCGAACTCCTTCTTGAGAGCACTTAGATAAGAGGCCTTATCGGCATATTCCCGTTTCAGACGTTTCACAAAAACAATATGGCCGTCAAGTACCGTTTTGTAGGCCTCACATATAGTTCCACCACCCGGAATACGCTCAGCTAAATCAAAATTGACAGCTCCGACTTCATGGATTGTCTCGGGGATAGCCTTATCATTTGACACGTTAACAAAATTCGATTCGCTCATAATGCAAAATTACTAATTCTTTCTCACATATCAGCAAAGCATTTCATAAAAAAACGGCCGTATAATCCACTCGCAGTGCAATTTATACGGTCGTGTAATTTGGGTTTATTTCTTTGAAATAGCGGTGCCGTCGTGGAAGGCTTTGCCTACTACAGCGCCAAGCTCGCGGTATGTATTTGTTTCGGAATCGAATGATATGGGGCGAAGTTTGTCGTAGTCTACTTTGCCGTGTTCGTTGAGTATAGCCGGGGCGGCGAGAACATTTAGCACTCGTGCCACGATATGCGCATCGCCCTTATAATCATCTATAGATATTACCTCACACTCCATTGTGAGCGGAAATTCTTCAAATACAGGTGCGTTTACATGTTGACTTTTTACAACCGTTGCGCCCGACTTTGCGACTTTGTCGGGATGCTCATTTGCTGAGACCAGGCCGAAATAATCGCAGAGCACATGGGTGTCTACCGTGCCTATGGCTACAGTAAACTGATTGTTGAGCTTAATATTAGCAGTGGTCTTATGGCCGGCGTCGAGCAGCAGTGTAAGTTCTTCATAACCGCATTGAGTTCCCCATGCTGCGTTCATGGCATCAGGGTTTCCGTCGGCGTCGTATGTCCCGATAATCAGTACCGGAAGCGGCGTCATTACAATTTTGCTTTTTATAATTTCTTTCATGACAATAGTAAAAACTTGTTTATTACTCTAACAACATTCAGACAGTTGTTGTTTCGAGCCATATTTTTCACTTATCAAGGTCGATGATTTCATATTTGGTAGAACCAAGGCCTATAGCCTCGGCATGGTCAATGGTATGCAGACCGTGTCGGCTGTTGATTCGCTCTTTGAGCGGAGCAATGTCATTCCCTTCAGAGGCGGTCATATTGAAAATTATATCACAGCAGGCCTTGTCGAGCGCAACGGGATCGGTGGATGCGAGTATACCATAGTCGGCCACCTTCACCTCTTCGGGATGAGCCACGCAGTCGCAGTCAACCGACATATTGTTCATAACATTGATGTATATGATATTTTCGCCAAAATAATCGGCTACGCCCTGAGCTGCAGCGGCCATTGATTCAAGGAACACATCCTGCTCTGCAATATTTTTCCAGATACCTTCCACGGTTTCCAGTTTTCCGCCTGTATGTATATAGGCCTTGCCGTCGGCTGAGGCTACACCTATGCTGGCGTTCTTCAGCACACCTCCGTAGCCACCCATCGGATGACCCTTGAAGTGCGCCAGATTTACCATATATGTGTATCGCGGCAGATGGCTGCCTACAATATCGTACTTTATGTGACGTCGGTCGCGCACTGGAATCTTCATCTGTCCGTCCTCGTCCATCAGGTCTACCGGAGCTATTGAGTCGAAACCATGCTCATGCACGGTCTGCCAATGTGCCTCAAAAGAGTTTCGTTTGCCACCGTATGCGGTGTTGCATTCTACAATCGTTCCATGCACACTGTCAACCAGATTCTTTATAAGAGTCGGCTTAAGGTAGTTGGGATTGCCGGCTTCGCCCGTGCTGATTTTTACAGCCACACGATGACCGTCGGCCGGACGGCCAAGGGCTTTGTAAAGTTTTACGAGTGCTTCGGGTGAAATATCACGTGTCATATACACCTTGGATTGAGCCGATGCCGAGAACATTGTAAATACGGCACAGGCTAACAAAAAAAGCTTTTTCATAAATTTTGATCTCGTTGTTATAATTTTTACAAAATTAGTAAATAAAAATTTTTTAATAAAATTTACCTTAGATGAAACTATTTTTTTAATCTTGAGTCTAAAGAGTAAAAAGCAATAATAATATGACACTGCAACTGAATCCGGTCCTACTTGAGCTGCCTGTTTATCTAAGGCTGAAAACAGTGCTGACACACTTACAGGCAGCTGTGATGAACCTTGCCGGTATAGCCGAAGCAGATGAAAAGAAAGCGCTCCAACGTGAGTTCATGGAGTTGATAGCAAAGGAAAACGCCAATATCTCCAGAATATGTTTTTCCTACGCTGGCTCTGTAGCCGACTTTGACGATCTGCGTCAGGATGCCCTTATCAACATCTGGAGAGGTATGAAAACATTTCGCGGAGAAGCATCCCGGCGGTCATGGGTATATAGGGTCACCATCAACTCTTGCCTTTCGACTATCCGTAAACAGAACCGTCACAGGCACGAAAGCCTTGAACAGCTGTATGGCCTTATCGAAACCGACAACGACAATCGCGAGGCCATAGAACAGATGCACCGCGTGATCTCAATGCTCAACAGTGAAGAAAAGGCCATAATAATGATGTGGCTCGATGAAATGGGATATGAAGAAATTGCCTTGAATATGGGTCTTAACCGCAATACCGTTGCCACCCGCATCAAACGTATAAAGGAAAAAATCGCAAATAACTATAAGAGTGTGTTTGAATTTAACACACAAAAATGATTATTTTGTAGAATTAAAGATAAAATGAATATGTTTCGCATTAATCTTGAGGCCAATTACGAGTTAAATTTAAACACACTCTAAGCAACTATGAATACCGAGATAAACGACCTTGACAATATCAGAAAAGTATGGCGCAAAATGGGAGCCGCATTTAACGCCGAATCCTATTGCACCTCACCCGAAGCTCTGAACAACAAGCGCACCACTCTCGACCGGCTGCGCCGGCGATACATGTCCTTTATGATCCTTTCAATCAGCGCCGGCATCATAGAATTCCCGATAATATTGCACTTAGGCTCATTAGGTTTCCTACCTGATAATCTTAAATGGCCTGTTGCCATCTCGTTTATGATTATGATGCTTATAGAAGCCGGCATGGATTTCTGGTTTTGGAAAGGCACCGGCCGCATCTGTCCCCTTACAATGACTGTAAGCGAGCTTTCTTCAATGGCTTTGTATTATAAGAAATGTCATATCAAATCCATCATGGTATGTGCGCCCATGGCTCTCGGATGGATTGTATTCTTCATTTATGCAGCATCACTTGCCAATTTCTTCCCCATATTCGGTATAATAACAGGAGCGGCAATAGGACTGTTTTTTGGCATACGAGCATTAAAACGGTTCATGGCTGAATACAAGAGCTTGTATGACAAGGATTAGAGCTTGTTTAACAGCTGAAATGCCAGCCGGGGCGTGCCGTCGCTTATATGAATAATGCCACAGTACTTGAATCCCCGCTTATTTATCCAGGCGAGCATAGGTATATTATTCTCGTGAGTGTCGATACGTATATCCATGTTCTTGCGTTTGCAGAAGTCGAGGGCGACATCGGCAATACCTTTGGCTCCGGAAGCTGCGGCTATGCGATGTATGGTGCCGTAGGGATTGTCGTTCAACCATTCACCTTCGATTTCCGAATATGTGGGATCGTTACCTGATATGAAAGTAAAAACGCCAGCGGCCACACCGTCATGCTCTATAAGGTAACTGTTGCCTGCGTATATGTCGTTAAAGATAATCTCGCGTGACGGATATCCGTTGATCCATTGGCAGGTATTGCCGTAGCTTCGCATGAAACTGCGTGCATGATCATATATCTGCATTATTGCATCTATATCGGCCGGGGTTGATGGTCTTACTTTCATTTTTATAATGTATTTATTGCTAAATGGCCCAATCCACGCGGTGATAATCGGTGTGAGAGCTGCCCATGTTGGCAAGTATACATGCGTAATGCACCAAGGTGGTTCCGCTGAAAAGCTTCAACATGGTTATGTCGTAGGGCTGCAGATTGACTGATACAGACTTGGGAGATGAGGATTCTTTGCTGTGGAAGACGAAGTGAACAAGAGTTTTGGTTGAATTTTGCTTTTGCATGGTCGTAGGATTTTGTGATTTGTTAATGGTTTTCATTTACATCACAAAGTTAAAGCCGCGCATGTGCAATATTCAATTACATTATAGTTAAAATATGTAAACTCTTTAAATTTCCAAATAACGGACAGTGGCATAAATCATTATTCCAATCACTGTCAGAACACCTGTAATTATCATTACATCAGCAATGTGGAATTTTGCCCTGTAAAGGCTGTGAGGAAAAAGGAATGACAGATTGATACGTATGGTACGCTTATAGTTAATCAACATTGACCCTATGCACAGCCTGAAGATTCCATAGAAAAAGCCGCCGTAAAACAAGCCGATAAGTGCTCCGACAAGCAAATCGCCCGGATAATGAACGCCAAGGTAGATGCGCGAGTAGCAATTTACCACAGCCCATGCAAACAGGGTGAACATGAGTCGCTTGGTAGGCAATGCCATAGTCATGATAGAAGCGAATGCAAATGTATTGGCGGCATGGCACGACGGAAATCCGTAGCTGCCGCCCCGGTAACCGTTGACGATATGCACAAGGCTGTTGAGCGGATTCTCAAGATTGGCCGGACGGAGTCTTTCAACGGCCGGACGAATAAAAGTAGCACATGTCTGGTCACTCATTGCCACAGCCCCCACCGTACAGAAAAACAGTATCAGCCCTACTTTCCATCCATAAAAGCGCATGATCATAAGGAAGGTGGCCATATATAGCGGCACCCAAACCCAGCGTGATGAGAAACAATACATGAATGTATCTAATATCGGATGGTGCAAGCCGTTGAAAAACAGAAATATCTGAGTATCTATATCAAGTATTGATTCAATCATAGCTCATCAAGGTTATTATAAAGGTTTTGAAGTAAAGCTTTAACATAGCGGGCCTTGTCTTCGTCTCCGTCAATCACTCGGTCTTCACGTGTTGAAATTATTGTGGTATCGGCCGGACTTATGACAGCCGCAAAATCCGGCTCACAGAAAAAGGCGTAATGGGCACCGCGATTATCAAACATATTTTTGCTCAATGTAAATTCCGAGGCATCCACCCCCAGCAAACCCAACAATGTAGCTGCAATATCAGACTGCACCCCCACCGTGCTTATACGGTGTCCTGCATACGCCGAATCAATAGCACCACCGGTAATGACCAAAGGCACCTTGTGACGCTCCACAGGGTCGGTAAGACCTTTTGGAAAAGCTCCCCAATGATCCGGAACTATCACGAGCAACGACTTATCCCATAGAGGCGTGGCCTTAAGACTGTCTACAAATGCACCCATACATGAATCGGCATATTCAAACGATACTGCACGCGGATTATCAAAACGATGCGACTTAAACGGGACTTCAAAAGGCTCATGGCTGCTTGAAGTCTGTATCACCGTGAACTTGGGCTGTGTGTCCTTGTCGCAACTTACATCGGCCCATACACGCTGCCACAGTTTGTCATCATGAACGCCCCATTTGCTCAATCGCTCGTTGATAGGGAAATCGCCGTCAGATATGATGGTCTCGAACTTTGAGGACACCAGATAAGCCTTCTGATTGACAAAATTAATGTCGCCGCCATAATAATAACAGCTTCTGTAACCGGCATTTTCAACCAGACTCCGCGATATTGAAGGCAGCTGTTCGGCCTTGTCAACAAACTTCATCACCGAAGTTGACGGTTGTGCCGGATAGCCGCTGAGAATCGAAGGAATGGCGCGGTCTGTACGGAAACTGTTGGCGTAAAAATTATCAAACAACACACCCTCACGAGCTATCGAGTCGTAGCGCATAGCCACAGAATCCCCTCCGAGCGACGGCATCAGATGGCTTGAGAAACTTTCGAGAATGATGATATACACATCCGGTTTGTCAACTCCCTCTCTCAACTTTATGATTTGAGTTGTATCGGTAGGAATTTCGTCGGGTTCATTAAGCGCATTTATTGCTGCAGACAAATCCGAATCATTGTCGAAATATCTGAACTGCTTGGAAAAATCACTCGAGTGCATGGCCGAGTACATCAGTGAGAACATCGGATTTACAGCGGCATGATTCATGCGTGGATTAGTACTGAAATATGCCGACGACGGATTCATGGTACTTACAGTAACTCCGCCGCGTATAGCAATAAAAAGCACCCCGAATACAAGCAACATAATTGCAGAAGCTGTCAAGCGACGGCGATTGTCATAGAAGCGCGACAGCGCAGGAATCTTCCACAAAAATCCAAGGATATATCCCGCACCAAGCCCCAGAGCCACAACACCTGCCGTACCCACAACAGCCACCCATGTGCTCACCGAGGCCATTGCCGCCGACGGAGAACTCAGGAAATAAAAAATGGGAGTAGTGTCGAGTTTGAACTGCCAGTATGAATAGAGAACCGAATCGAGAGCCACCGCAAGCACTGTGATAAAAGCTGAAATATACCTCCACACAGTCATGCACTTATCTATCCAGGAGCGGGGAGAGCACCATACTGATGCCATGAGCAGCAATGCAGGAACTGCCGTAAGATAGGCAGCCATAGACTGGTCCATTCTGTAGCCGTTGAACAATATGTTGAATATTCCGTTCAAATTCAAATCCGGATATAATTCAGCATTTGCCGCCAGAAACACAAGCTTTGCTAAAATGAAAAGCAAAATATAGCTTGCAAAAATTATCAGAAGCCTAAGTAGACGAGATTTCATCAAGTAAAAGTTGTCGTTCAGGTACAAAATTAGTCTATATAATCGGTATAAGCAAATTATACCATAATTTTAGAGCTTTCGACCAACAATTTCTTGATTTTATGCAGAATCAGCAACAAATAAATGAATTGTCCCCTGAAAGTCATAAACAGCTTTCAGGGGACAATTCTGATTGTTAATGTAAAACAAGTTAATCTTCAGGCCCGTCGTCGTTGCGGGGATTGTTGTTAAGAATCCTTACGTCCTGTTTTTCAAGTTTGGCAGTATCTTTTTTATCATCTGCCACGTCTACATCGACGCCGCGATACTCGCGCTGAGCGTTTTCTTTTAAATCTTTATTCTTATCCATAATGATATGTTTTTGTTAAGTAAGCATTGGAAAATAGTATATATTATATGCGCCGATTTATGAACAGCAGATTCAATCCGATGAAGAGAGCGTAGCCGTAGCCACGTGATTGATGAAGAGGGTTTAAGATGCGTTCATAAGGCAAGCAGATGATATAAACTACTTTTCATTGATTACTTAATATAACACATCATAATGGCAAGCGGTTCAATTCATCAATATAATCAAGCAAAGCATCACGTCCGATCTTGTTGGAAGACGATGTTGCGAAAATGGGCGGTAATTCCTCCCAATAGGCAAGCAGTTCCTCGCAATATCGGCTTATGTTCTTTTTTTTCTCACCGGCCTTAAGCTTGTCGAGCTTGGTAAAGACAATGGCAAATGGAATCTCATTCTCGCCCAACCACTGCATGAATTCCATATCTATAGCCTGCGGTTTGTGCCGCGAATCAATGAGCACAAACAGGTTGGTCATCTGCGCACGATTGAGGATATAATCCTTAATCATGGTTTCAAGGCGCATGCGGTCGTCTTTGGAGCGCTGGGCATAGCCATATCCGGGAAGATCTACAATGTACCATGAATCATTGACCAGGAAAAAGTTAAGAAGCATGGTCTTACCCGGAGTCGAGGAAGTCTTGGCAAGATCATTCTGGCCGAGAAGCATATTGATGAGAGACGATTTGCCTACGTTGGATCTACCTATGAATGCGTATTCATGACGGGGTTGTGAATCCTGCGGACATTTTGAAGCACAAGGGCTGCTGATATGGAATCGGGCTGAATTTACAATCATTTTAAAAAAATTTTATAATGCAAAGTTAATAAAATAACAAATGAGAAGTCATATTTTGCCTTATTTTTGCTAATTTTGCACTTATGAAGCAGTTTGAGCCAACATTCCGATTCAAACAATTTGCTGTCTCCGACCGTCGATGCGGCATGAAAGTCGGGACTGACGGTGTATTGCTCGGCGCATGGGCCGAAGCTCCTGCTGCAACCGGCAGATTGCGGATACTCGACGCAGGCACAGGCTGCGGAGTGATAGCGTTGATGATGGCCCAACGTTATGCCAATGCCGAAATTACTGCAGTGGAAATTAATCAGGAAGCTCTTGATGACGCTGCCGACAATATCGCCGCATCGCCGTGGGCCGACCGTATCAGCATCGTTGATTCAGACTTCCGCGACATTGACGGACGTTATGACCTTATAGTGAGCAATCCGCCGTTTTTTGTAAACGGAGAGGCGGCTCCCGACAGCTCCCGCGCCATGGCCCGTCATGCTACCGGCCTATCGCCCGTGTCGCTGATAGAATGGAGTGCGGAGCATCTTGCCGAGAATGGCAAACTGGCGTTTATCGCTCCTGTAGAGCTTTCCGATGATATCACGGTGCAGGCCGTATTCAGCCGCATGACAATCGTGCGACGTGTTGATGTAATCACCTCAAAACGCCGTGGCATAGCACGCACCCTGTGGGAGTTCTCGCCCTCGGCTTCAGCCGGCACATCTGCCATTGCAAAAGGATTGCTCGCAGTAAACTCTCCCGAATACATCGAAATTACCAAAGATTTCTATCTACATTTCTAAATATATGAGCCAGATAAAGTTTTTAGTTCCTCCGGGTCGACGCATATTGATGCTCCTGCTAACTTATATAGTAGGATTTGTAGTGACCGGATTTGCGGCATCACTGCTGTTTAAAATAGGAAGCGGCGGCAAGGAACTTGCCATGCTCAGGATTTCGGCCGTCATACAGGATATTTTCATGTTCATATTGCCTCCGGTAATCACAGCCCTCATTATCACCCGCCAGCCGGTAAAGCTTCTCGCGCTTGGCAAAGGCCCCACCCTCACCATGCTTTTGATGGCTGTGGCAGTGATGATAGTATCGTCACCGTTCATGTCATGGATAATAGAACTAAACCAGTCAATCCATTTGCCCGAAAGCCTTGCCAAAGCAGAGGCTATGATGCGTACAATGGAGGATAATGCAGCCTCGGCCGTCGAATCAATGCTGGGGCCTTCCACTCCGGGCAACCTTTTAGTCAACGTATTGTTGATTGGAATAATGGCAGGATTCTCAGAGGAACTGTTTTTCCGCGGAGGCTTGCAACGCCTGCTGTCAACCGCCCGCATGTCGCCATGGGCGGCTGTGTGGATTTCGGCAATCGTATTCAGCGCGCTGCACATGCAGTTTTTCGGCTTCGTACCCCGAATGCTCTTAGGTGCGTTTTTCGGATATCTGCTGGTATGGAGCGGCTCGGTGTGGCTGCCCATAGCCCTGCACGCTTTCAACAATTCGATGTACGTTATACTTAAACAGGTCACAGGTTCGGGCGAACCGTCGCTCGGAGGTGCCGAAAGCTCTTGGTACACCATACTTCTCAGCGCAGTACTTACCGCTGTCGGACTGTGGCTCATCTATCAAAACCGTATAAACAAAACTACAAAACCATAATATGCCAACTGCTCTAATAACCGGTATCACCGGTCAGGACGGCTCTTACTTAGCCGAATTCCTTCTCGAAAAAGGATATGAAGTACATGGTATAATCCGACGTTCTTCTTCGTTCAACACCGGACGCATCGAGCACCTTTACCTTGACCAGTGGGTGCGCGATATGCACGACAAGCGCCTTATCACCCTGCACTACGGCGATATGACCGATTCATCGTCGCTCATACGCATAATTGCCGAAGTTCAGCCCGACGAAATATATAACCTTGCCGCCCAGAGCCATGTAAAAGTTTCATTTGATGTTCCGGAATACACTGCCGAGACCGACGCCGTGGGTGTCCTGCGACTGCTTGAGGCTGTAAGAATCCTGAAAATGGAGAAGAAATGCCGAATCTATCAGGCTTCGACCTCTGAACTTTTCGGCAAGGTGGCAGAAGTTCCCCAATCTGAGACCACTCCGTTCCATCCGCGTTCACCCTACTCCGTAGCCAAGATGTATGCTTACTGGATAATGAAAAATTATCGTGAGAGCTACGGCATGTACACGGCCAACGGCATTCTGTTCAACCACGAATCAGAACGTCGCGGCGAAAACTTTGTCACGCGCAAAATCACTATGGCAGTCGCAAGAATCGTCAACGGCCTTCAGGACAAACTGTATCTTGGCAACATGAATGCCATGCGCGACTGGGGATATGCCCGCGACTATGTGGAGTGCATGTGGCTGATACTGCAGCAACCCGAGCCCGACGACTTTGTGATTGCCACAGGCGAGTATCATTCGGTACGCGAATTCACCACTTTGGCCTTCAGACATGCCGGCATAGAACTGCGCTGGGAAGGCGAAGGCATAGATGAAAAGGGCATAGATACCGCCACAGGCAAAGTGCTGGTGGAGGTTGACCCGCGATTCTTCCGCCCGGCCGAGGTGGATGAGCTCCTTGGAAATCCGGCAAAAGCCAAGAGCAAATTAGGATGGAATCCGCGTGCCACTTCTTTTGAAAAACTTATACAGATAATGGTAGATTCGGATCTGGAACTTGTAAAGAAAAAATGATTTCAAAAGACACTAAAATATATGTAGCCGGACACCGCGGACTCGTGGGTTCGGCCATCAAACGCAATCTCGAAGAGAGAGGATTCAAAAACATCATAGGTCGCACTCACGCCGAACTCGACTTGCTCGACCCGGTCGCGGTACGGAAATTCTTTGATGAAGAAAAACCCGAAATGGTTGTACTTGCCGCCGCTCATGTGGGCGGTATAATGGCCAATTCAACCTATCGAGCCGATTTTATTTATCAAAACCTTCAGATACAGCAAAATGTGATAGGCGAGGCATGGCGCCACGGTGTGCAGAAACTGCTCTTCTTAGGCTCTACCTGCATATATCCGCGCGAGGCTCCCCAGCCTATTCCAGAAGACGCATTGCTTACGTCGCCGCTCGAATACACCAACGAGCCATACGCCATTGCAAAAATAGCCGGGCTTAAGCTATGCGAATCACTGAACCTGCAGTACGGCACAGACTACATAGCCGTGATGCCTACAAACCTGTATGGACCTAATGACAATTTCGATCTTGTGAATTCGCACGTGCTGCCGGCCATGATGCGCAAGATGCACCTCGCCCGACTGCTAAATGAAAACGCGTTGGAAGAATTGCGGGCCGACCTGGCAAAACGCCCCATACCAGGACTTGATGATATAGAGAATGCTTCCATTGAACAAATAGCTGCCGCTCTATCGGCATTCGGCATATACGCGTCGCACCTCGACCTGTGGGGATCGGGAAAACCGCTGCGCGAATTTCTGTGGAGCGAAGATATGGCCGATGCGTCGGTTCATGTTTTGCTCAATGTAGCCTTCAAGGATGTTGCCACCGACCGCAAGGAAGTACGCAACACCCATATCAACGTAGGCACAGGCATAGAGCTGACCATAGCCGAACTTGCCGAGGCCATACGCCGGGAGGTTGGATTCAAAGGCGAAATCAGATGGGATGCGTCCAAGCCCGACGGCACCATGCGCAAGCTGTGCGATGTATCAAAACTTCACTCGCTGGGTTGGCGCCACAAGGTTGACCTTGCCGAAGGAATCAAGCGTCTTTACGAATGGTATAATCACAATTGATGCAGAGCGTCAAAAAGCCTGTCGTCATACACATTTTTCAAAACTATTTTACCCGCCCCGTCGATGAGATAAGTTGACGGGGTGAATGGTATTATATACAATTCATCTTCGTCAATCATCTCCAAAGGAGCCAAGCCCACTGTCCACCGCGGATTGATTGAAGAATAATCGGCACGCCATTGTTGCTCTTCGTCGCCGGCATACACAGCAACAATGTTGAGCTTGCCGTCACTGAATTTTCTGCTGATATCCCTGTCAGATGACAGCTTGCGTATAAGCTCATGGCAATCATCGCACGACGGATCGTAAAATATGAGCAATACCGGAGTACCATGACCTGTAAAATCGCTCAGACGCTGCGATTTCCCCTCGCGGGTGGCGAAGGCGAAGTCGGCCGGAGTGCTCCCCACCCTGTTTTTCATCATGTCGTCATAACGGCTTTGAGCTACCACAGAGAAGTCATCATTATGCCGAGCGGCATAAGCCATGAAGGGCAGATATAAGTTTTCATCATACGACGGCGACCACGGCTTGGCCAGATAATCGTCGCCAAGTGTAAGCATGGTATCGTATGCT
This sequence comes from uncultured Bacteroidales bacterium, assembly GCA_947072905.1. Classification (GTDB taxonomy): domain Bacteria; phylum Bacteroidota; class Bacteroidia; order Bacteroidales; family Muribaculaceae; genus CAG-873. The sequence continues at coordinate 5,979 of CAMTKF010000034.1, read as the reverse complement.
CTGCCCGAGGCTGCCGCAGCCGCGTCAAGGCATTTGTTTATAGAAAGCTCGCGTATTGAGTCACCGGAAAGCGAGAGCATGAACACAAAATTTGCAAACTGCTGCTCCATAAAAGGTCGGTCTGCCACCAACACACTGTCGTTGAAGTCCATATTGTCCCAAAACCTCTCTGCCACGTATGAAGCGCGTTCTTGAGGGCTTGTAAGAGTGGCAGGCACGGCCGGCATCTGCAACATACGGTTGCCCTCGCTGTCAACTACAATCTTGGCTTGCGCATATCCGGCCACACAGGCGCAGGAGAAAGCCGCGCAAATTATACTTTTCAATATTGATTTCATAGTGATTTATTTGAGTGAGTCTACCATACGTCGAGCTATACGTATGTTGGTAATCATGCGCGGAATCCCTATCATCAGACCAACGAAAAGCCCCGCCAAAGCTCCGACAAGTATCTCGAATGTCTGCTGATTAGACGGAAACACTATTATGCCCAAAACAAAGAAAACCAACAGGAAGAGGAAACCGGCAATGTACGTACGCTGCTGACGGGTCTTGATATACACGGCTCTCTTTATGGCATCGGCCACCGGCATCTCTACCAGCGACTGCGACCGTATGTAGCGTGTGAACATAAATGAATTGATGGCCGCCACCAGTCCGAAAGCAGCATAGAGCAAGGCATACCATACCGGAAGGTCGAGCTTGAACACAAGCGCAGGCGCAAGCACAGGCAAAAGGAAACCTATATATCCCCACCTCTGAATACGGCCTGCGAGTTGTTGCTGAAGATTGGTAATCTTACCGCAGGCGAGCCGTTGAGTGAGTTTATGGTTTATGTCTTCGAGCACATCTGCCCGAGCCGACAATTCTTGCCACTTTTGTTTCAGTTCATCAAGGTTATCTGTCATGGTGATTCGAGCTTTATAAATTATTAGCAAGGGTAGCAAGGCGATTCTTCACCCGGTGCAGGCGCGTTGCCACATTAGTTTTTGAAATACCGAGGATAGCCGATATTTCATCGTATGATTTTTCGTCGAGCCACAAGGTAATCAAAGCCTTATCGAACGCATCCAACCGCGAAATAAGCGCATACAGTTCGGCAATATCAGAGGCACTGTCGGCAGAGCTGTCGGGGATGTCGAATCCGGCATCAATGGCCACGCCGAGCGAATGCCGCTTGTTGCGTCGCTGCCATGTGATACAGGTATTGAGCGCAAGGCTGTAGATCCAGGTCGAAAGCTTTGCATCACCGCGGTAGCTGTCGAGACCGGTCCAGATATTGATAAGCACTTCCTGATACAGGTCGGCAAAAGGAGCATTCTCCGAGGTATATACTGAGCATACCTTGGCTATCACTTCTTTGTATTGGTCTGCAATATCAAGAAACCGCTGTTGTCGCTGGCTATCCTTGGCAATCATATTCTATATGACGCATGAATTTACAAAAAATCACACGGGCATCCCAAATTTTGTATTATTTTGCAGTTTTATAATTCTCGAGCGATTTTTCACGCATACATTCGTTGATTGGTATTAGCTTGCGCATGTCTATATAACGCTTGCCGCTGCCGCCCTCAAAGGGTATTGTAGATTTGCGCAGTTGCATGGCTCTGTCGCACGCTTCAGAACGCCATTGAGTACCCGAAGGCTGATAATCAGCAGGAATATCATTCAAGGTCACAAGCCGGGTTTCTCCGCATGGTGGATAACCCAATATGGCCCACATCCTTATACCGGCCTTGTCTTCACCCGGCACCACCCCCTCTATCACTATTGACGATGTGGAAATATCGCGGGGTATGAAGTCTTGATTCACAACGTAGTCGTCAGTACAGCAATCGCGGCCCAGCAGACTGTGGTAGAACGACCTCGAAACAGTGTCGGTAAGGAATTGCGGCGATACTGTCGATTTGTCACGCGCCTCAGACAACAGGAAATCAGCAGTGTTATATCGAATATAACCCGAGCCTTTGCCTTCCTCGCCCATGAATGAAAAGTTGGTACGTATAACGATAGAATCGGTAACGTCGAATCGCCACCACCGCTCGTCGTCAGTCTCGAAATAAGCTGCATTGCCGTCGGCATCAATCACTCCGAAATTTGCCTGCACACCCATAGGCTTGGGCAATGATTCGAGGTATTTTTCGAAATCGTTCACTGTGGCACATCGCTTCAGGGCACCAGCCATCACAACCCCCTCCTGATCCTTGAAACCGGCAGTATCTGGCGCAAGATTATACGAAGCGGTATTCATTATGGCAAATCCGGTGTCGTTCATACCCATCCATGCTTCCCGCAGCAACGAGTCACCTCCATTGAACAGCCCTACATATCCGTATTCGCCGTTTTGCGCTTCCACGCGTGCAAGGAAATTATTGTCGGCGCCGGTGTCGCGATGTTTCCACAAAAGCGGGCGGCCTGTGCTGCTGCTTTTAGCAGGAACAATCATTGAAGTGCATGCCCATACACCGCTGCATACGCCAAGAATCAATATAAGGAAAGATATCAGTTTTTTCATATCTGAAAGATTAGCAGACAAAAGTTCGTATTTTATTCACAAAGTTATTGTATTTCTTCGAATTATCATTAATTTTGCATAAAATAATTGAATAATGGCATCAGAAGGATATATATTTGAGCTCCCTATGAAAGTGAGGGATTACGAAGTAGACTCGGAAGGCATAGTCAACAATGCCGTGTATCTGCATTATCTCGAACATACGCGCCATGAGTTTTGCGAATGGGCCGGCATGAGCTTTCGCGAAATGCACTCCAAGGGCATCGACCCTGTGCTTTCAAAGGTTGAGATAGAGTACAAGACTCCGCTCGGGCTGGGCGCTTCGATGATAAGCAAACTCAACATAGCCCGCAAAGGACCGCTGTTTGTATTCATTCAGGATATCTATACTCCCGACGGCCGCCTCGTGGTAAAAGCCAAAGTGAAGGTAGCCACATTGGTAAATGGACGGCTCACTCGCGGCGAAGAGCTGTTCAAACATTTTGCAAAATATATAAATCCTGAAAAATGAGCGATAACCGGGACCGCCGCATAGCATTTTCGATGGCAAAAGGTATAAACTATGCCACCGCCAACGAATTGTGCCGCAGGCTGGGTTCGGTGGACAGGCTATTTGACGCCCCGCTCGATGAGATTTGGGATGCCGTAGGATCTAAGAAACCTTTTGCTGACAATACAGCTCGCAGGGCATTGCTGAGCAGGGCTGAATCTGAGGGAAACTTCGTTGACAAAAATCATATACGCACATTGTTTTTTACCGACGACGATTATCCCCACCGGCTCACAATGTGCGACGATGCTCCGGCCATGCTCTACGCTCTGGGCAACTGCGACCTGAATTCAAGCCATATAATATCAGTCGTAGGCACTCGGCGCTCAACGCCATACGGCAACAGCATTACAGAACGGATAGTCGGCGAGCTTGCCGACGCATTGCCTTCGCTTGTGGTTGTAAGCGGATTGGCATACGGCATAGACGTGGCCGCACACAGGGCGGCAATGGCTTGCAAAGTGCCTACAGTAGCAGTGGTCGCACATGGTCTGAATACGATTTATCCTGCCGACCACCGCGATGTGGCGGCTCGAATAGTGAGAGAAGGCGGAGCCATTGTCACCGAATATCCGTCGGACGCAGCAATGCACCGTGGCAATTTCCTTGCCCGCAACCGCATAGTAGCAGGAATGAGCGACATAGTTCTCATTGTAGAGAGCGACGAGAAAGGCGGATCTATGGTCACTGCTTCAATCGCACAGGGATATGGGCGTGAGGTAGGTGCTATACCGGGACGTACCACCGACCGCTATAGCCGCGGACCCAACCGGCTGATTCATGACAATGCAGCTGTTATGATACGCGACGCATCAGATATAATTGAGTTGATGAACTGGGCCGTGCGCCGACCCGAAGGCACACAGAATACGCTGCCATTCGCCGAAATATCGCCTGAGGCAAAACCCATAGTGGATTATCTGCGCAACAATCCCGAGGCCACGGTCAATGAACTGACTACATACCTCGGCATACCGTTCAAGACGCTATCGGCTCTGCTTATGGAAATGGAGATGGATGACCTCATAGCCACCGTTCCCGGGGGCAGGTTCATGCTTAAAGTCTGATGCCGCAAAAAAAGCACGCTGATTAGTCATTTTTCCATATTTCAGGCAATTTTTATAAAAATATCGGTAAATAAAGAACCAATTACACTTTTTTATTGTATCTTTGCTACGAGGCACAGGCAAAAACCTGCGCTCCGCACATAACTGATATTTTCAAACACACTATTTAACCCAAAACAAAATGGAAAAAAAGATCATACCACCCTCAGAGCTTATAATCAACCCCGACGGTTCCGTATTCCACATTCATCTGCGCCCCGAGCAGCTAACCGACCGTATCATACTTGTAGGCGACCCCGGCCGTGTTGACATGGTTGCCGGATTTTTTGACACTCAGACATTTGAGGTCTCGGCCCGCGAATTCCATACAATCGGCGGTACATACAAGGGCAAGCCCATCATGTGCATAAGCCACGGCATAGGCCCCGACAACATTGACATCGTGGCAACGGAACTCGATGCTCTGGCTAATGTTGATTTCAACACCCGCGAGGTGAAAGACAATCTGCGCCAACTCACTATGGTACGTATAGGCACCTCAGGCGCTCTGCAACCCGAGCTTACACTCGGCACTCCTGTGATAGCCGAGAAGTCAATCGGTTTTGACGGCGTGCTCAACTACTATGCCGGACGCAATGAAATAGCCGACCTCGAATTTGAAAAAGCTTTCTGCGAACATACAAACTGGAATCCGCTGTGGGCCAAGCCCTATATCGTGGATGCCGACGCCGAACTGGTAGACCGTATAGGCGGTGACGATATGGTACGAGGCAATACTATCTCAGCGGTCGGATTCTATGGCCCTCAGGGACGCGAAGTTCGACTGGCTCTGGCCAATCCTGATCTTAACCATCTCATTGAAGAATTTGAATTCAAGGGTCGCAAGGTCACCAACTACGAAATGGAATCGGCACCACTTGCCGGACTTGGCCGTCTTATGGGACACAAGTGCATGACAGTTTGCTCTATAATAGCAAACCGATTCACCAACGTATCAAACCCCAACTACAAGGACGGTATCCGTTCTTTGGTAGAAACTGTACTTGAAAGAATTTAAAATGAAACAGCAATTAAGCATAGCCGGACTTCTCGTGGCAATAGGCCTGCTGGCTCTCGGTCTGTGTGTGCGCAGCGGCATTAAAAGCTATGGCGAGCGCGACCGCGTGGTGGCCGTAAGAGGATTGTGCGAGAAAGAAGTCGAAGCCAACAAGGTGACATGGCCTATCGTTACCCAGGACCTTGGCAACGACTTGATAACCCTCTACCAGCGCACACAGGATGTAAATACCAAAATCCTGAACTTCCTCAAGAGCAACGGTGTGACCGACAACGAAATTTCGGTAAACTCACCCAATGTGACGGATAACGAAGCCAATGCCTACGACGCATCGCGCATCAAATCGCGCTATTCGCTTACAAACGTGATTGTGGTGACATCATCGGATGTAAACAAAATACGCGCCCTCATCAACCGCCAGACCGAACTGCTCAAAGAAGGTGTGGCCATCATAGCCGAAAGCTATCAATACCCCACAACCTACGAATATACCGACCTCAACAAGATCAAGCCTGAAATGATAGCCGAAGCTACACAAAACGCCCGTGAGGCCGCCAACAAATTCGGAGAAGATTCGGGCAGCCGTCTCGGCAGAATCAAATCAGCCACCCAAGGCCAGTTCTCGATTACCGACCGCGACCAGTTCACCCCATATCTCAAGACCGTGCGCGTGGTAACCAACGTCACCTACTATCTTGAAGATTAATAATGAGGCTGTCTAACAATCAAAGTTAGGCAGTCTCTTTTTTAGATTTAATATTGAGAGAATCAGGCTGCTTTCTTGCGA
>CAMTKF010000033.1 GCA_947072905.1 uncultured Bacteroidales bacterium | reverse complement strand
CCTGTCGGTAAACACCATCCGAAAGATTCTCGCTCCCCATTTCGAGGCGCGCCTGACTGAAAACAGAGACAGCCGTGCTTAATCACCCAAATTTCATATATCATGAAAGGAACAATCGCAATATCCATCGGACGTATTCTTGAAATAGTGATGGCACATGCGGCCGCAGCCGAGCTCGACGGCATCCGCCCCTGTACCATAGGAAAGGAAAACAAAGCCCTTGTAGCCATCCTGGCCGACAAGGAAATAAACGCTCTCGCCGGCGAGCTGCCCGAAATAATTCTTGACATCGAGGAAGACGGCGACATGCGCACGCTGACTGTCGACACTCGCGACACCGTGCCGCTGCACGCATGGCGGCGCAGAATGGAGACTGCCGTATGCTGCGGTATACTCGCCCACCTCTGGTGCGACAGCGTAGGCACAGTATATGCATCGGACCGCGAGGCTCTGCTGGAGTCGATGCGCTCGGCGGCGGAATTTCCCGATAGAATCGAACGGGCATAAAAAAAATAATTCCGACGGGAAAACCGTCGGAATTATTTTTTCTATAGTCGTTGACTTATCAGCCGTTGATTTCAACCATAGTTGCGATGAGGTCGAGCACCTTGTTGGAGTAGCCGATTTCGTTGTCGTACCAGCTTACAACCTTAACGAAGGTGTCGGTCAGGGCGATACCTGCCTTTGCGTCGAAGATCGAGGTGCGGACGTCGCCGAGGAAGTCGCTTGAAACGACTGCGTCTTCGGTGTAGCCGAGGATGCCTTTGAGTTCGCCTTCAGAAGCCTCTTTCATAGCTGCGCAGATTTCTGCGTAGGTAGCGGGCTTAGCGAGGTTAACGGTGAGGTCAACTACAGATACGTCGAGGGTGGGGACACGCATCGAGATACCGGTGAGCTTGCCGTTGAGTTCGGGGATAACTTTACCTACAGCCTTGGCAGCACCTGTGCTTGAGGGGATGATGTTGCCCGAAGCAGCGCGGCCACCACGCCAGTCCTTCATTGAGGGACCGTCTACAGTCTTCTGAGTAGCGGTGGTTGAGTGAACGGTTGTCATAAGACCGTTAACGATGCCGAACTTGTCGTTGAGCACCTTGGCGATGGGAGCAAGGCAGTTGGTGGTGCAAGATGCGTTAGATACGAACTGCTGGCCTGCGTAGGTGTTTTCGTTTACACCGCAAACAAACATGGGGGTGTCGTCCTTTGAAGGAGCTGACATAACAACGTACTTGGCACCTGCTTCGATGTGAGCCTGAGCTTTTTCTTTGGTGAGGAAAAGACCGGTTGATTCTACAACGTATTCAGCACCTACTTCGCCCCAAGCGATTTCTTTCGGGTCGCGGCATGCGGTAACGCGGATAGCCTTGCCGTTAACGATGAGGAGGCTCTTTTCGAGGTCGTAGTCTACGGTGCCTTCGAACTGGCCGTGCATTGTGTCGTATTTGAGCATGTAGGCCATGTAGTCTACGGGAAGAAGGTCGTTGATGGCAACTACTTCGATGTCATCACGCTTGGTGGATGCACGGAAAACGAAGCGACCGATACGTCCAAAACCATTGATACCGATTTTTGTCATAATAGTAAAATTGTAATTATTGGGTTGAATATCAAATCTTTATATGCAAAGCTATATGCCGCATGGCATATTTTTTCTTTTTCACACGCAAAATTACGAAAAATTTCCGTAATTACGTGAAAAAAAGCGCTGTGAAGTTTAAATTTTTTTGAGCGGGCTTATTTCACGTCTACTACTTCGATGTCGAAGATAAGCATGGCGTTGGGACCGATACCTGCCTGAGGCACACCCTGTTCGCCGTATGCGAGGTTGCCGGGGATGTAGAGTGTGGCTTTACCGCCCTTACCCAGCATCTTGAGGCCTTCGCGGAAACCGGGAATAACCTGATTTACACCGAATGTGGCGGGCTGGCCTTCGGGGCTTTGGTCAAATACTGTGCCGTCGGCGAGTTTACCTACATAGTTCACTACCACTACCGATGTGTCGGCGGGCATGGGAGCTTCACCGGGTGCGCTGATTACGTAGCTCAGGCCCGATTCTGAGGTCTTGATGTCGGGGTTCTCGGCCTTGATCTGTTCCATGAAGTCTGATTCCTTGGCCTTGTCGGCTTCGGTCTTGATATTCTGGATGCGGTTCATCATGTTGTCAAGCATGGCACTGCTTTCCTGCAGCTGGCTCATGTCGATAGAGTCAGACATGAACATGCGGGTGAATTCTTTCATCAGCAGGGCCTTGTCAACGTTGATACCCTGTTCTTTGAGGCCTTTGAGCTGGCTTGCGAGCTGTCCGCCGATCTGCATGCCGATTACGGTGCCTTCGTCGTCCATATTGTTGAGTGCGAGCTGTATGCCTTTGATTACAGCCTGCTTGTTGGCTTTGTCCTGACGTTCGGGAGCATAGCGCTGGTAGTCGCCAAGCACATAGCCGCCGTATACGTGTCCGAAGTAGCTCGAAACTGAGTCTACGAGTTTGTCGGGAACCTGGGTTGAGGCGGCATCGCCGCTCTTGGAGCAGGCAGAAGCTGCAAGAAGCAGTGCGGCGCAAGCGCCATAGATTAATTTTTTCATTTCTTTATCTTTCGTTTGTTTATTGAATTTCAATTAAGTCGACTGTGAAGTCGAGAGCGGCGTTGCCGGGGATGGCTCCGGGTATGCCTTCGGTGCCGTATGCCAGCGATGCGGGCATCACTATGCGGTAGCGTCCGCCGGGTTTCATCATCTTAAGTCCCTCAGAGAAGCCGGGGGCTACCTCGTCTACGCCGAAGGTGATGGGGGTGCCGGTAGAGTCGAACACCGAGCCGTCAGAGAATCGGCCTGTGTATTTCAGGCGCACGTGGTCTGACGGGCCGGGCATGGCTCCTTCGCCCTCGCGCTCCACTATGAATACCAGGCCTGTTGGGGTGGTGACCGCCCCTTCGGTAGCTGCCATCTTACTGAGGAACTGCTGCTGCGACTCTATGGTAAAGCTGTCGGGCAGGTCGGCCGGACGTGTAGCGGCCATATAGCTGTCCATGAAGGCGTTGGCCTGCTGCTCGGTAAGCCCGGTGGGCTCGCCGTTGAGCACTCGCTGCATCGTGGCCACAAAGGTGTTGATGTCAACCTGCGCTCCGAGCGATGCCAGACGGTCGACCGAGCTGCGCACGTAGCTGCCAATCATGGTACCTACGGCCACAGAGAGCGAGTCGGCGGGAGCAAGCTCCGGGGCGGCGGCCTTAGGGGCTGCGCCTGCGGTGATTGCTGTGCAGAACAAGGCTGCCGGTATGAGGAGCTTTTTCATTTATTTATTTTATTTTTCGGCAACTTTAAGCAGGTTAACGTCGAAAATGAGGGTCTGGTTGGGGCCGATGAGACCGCCTGCGCCGTTGGGGCCGTAGGCAAGGTCAGAGGGGATGAACAGACGCCAGCGGCTGCCTTCGTTCATCATCTGCAGGGCTTCAACCCATCCCGGAATCACCTGTGTGACACCGAATGTGGCGGGCTCGCCGCGTTCTTCGCTTGAATCAAATACTGTGCCGTCGATGAGTCGGCCTGTGTAGTGTACAACTACGGTGTCGCCGGCTGTGGGCTTGGGACCCTTGCCTTCTTCGAGCACTTCGTACTGAAGACCCGAGGGGGTTACTTTCACTTCTTCGCGTTTGCCGTTGGCTTCGAGGAAGTCGCGTCCGGCCTTTGCGTTGGCTTCGCCGGCCACCTTGGCGGCTTCTTCCTGCTTGGCCTGCAGGGCTGTGAAATATTTCTGGATTTCTGCTTTAGCTTCGTCGTATGTCATTTTGGGCTGTGATCCGTAGAATACGGCAGCCACACCGTCGGCAAAGTCCTGTACGTCGATTGTTTCGATACCTGATGCACGGAAATTGTTGCCCATGCTTAGACCGAGGGCATAGCTCAGACGGTCGAGTTCTTTATTTTCCATATACTTATAAAGTTTTATGTAGTTCTTGTAATGTGGTTAATTTTATCAATCTTATGTTTTAATAATTGAAAGTCAACCACAAAGATACATTTTTTTTGTGGTACTTTCAATACTAAGAACAAAAACCGTGCCACATCTTCCAAAAATTAATGTTTTTTGGCATAAGTGTGTGTATAAAGCAGGGCCATGCCACACTTTTGCTGCAAGTGGCATGGCCCTGATATGGTTTGTGACGGGTATGCTATCAGTTGATGGCTACTTTCTCGGTCTTGTTGCCCTGACGGCGGATGAATATGCCGCCCGAGGGATTGTCGACGCGGATACCCTGCAGGTTGAAGTATTCAACGGGTGCGTTGGCATCGTTTTCGCTCAGTATGTCGTCAACACCGGCTGTGCCGAAGTTGCCGGCCTTAACCGTAGCGGCGTTGATAATAACACCTGTGGGTTTATGGGTGATATATACTATACCGTTGATATTGTCTGCTTTAACGTTTGACGGAAGTGTCATGGTGTAGGTGTAGGGGTTCTCGGCTCCGGCCGATACAGTGGCGGGGATGAGTCCTTCAATACCGTCGATGGTATCAAGTTTGCGGGCTACGTCGTTGAAAAGGGTTCTTACAGAAGAGCCTTGGTCGTCCCAACCTTCACATGTACCCTTCTGGCCTGCGTAGCCGTTGTTTTGTGCGTAGGGGCCTACCTTGTCTTCGGTGATACCGAATGAGATTGCGAAATCAGGATTGGTAACGTCAAAGAAGAAACGGGTGAAACCTTCAAAAGCTACGGCTTTTTTGGTGTTGTCGGTGAATGAGCAGGTGAGTGAGGCTTCTACAGGTACGCGTGTTTGGCGTGCCAGCTGCATCTGCGATACAATTGTTGAGGCGGGGTAGGGATAGAGCGAACCGTCGTTGCTTGAGTAGGCGGTATTGCGGTTGATGATGGAGTTGGGGTAGCCCGATCCGTTGAAGCGGTAGTCTACGGCAACGTAGGAATCCGATTCCATGGCATCGTTCGAATGTACAGCTACGGGTATCAGGGTGCCGTCTTTGTAGTGATCGCGGATATATTCCATGGTCACGATACCTCGGGGGCAGTAGCCGCACCATGTGCCGGTGAATTCTTCGATTACGGCGTTGGGTACATAGCCCTGGTCGGCGGTCATACACGACACGGCAAAGCTTGTATGCAGATCTCTATCGCTTATGTCCACACCGTTTAGCTTGGTGATTTTTACTTCGAAATTATGTGAGTTTGTCTCGTTCAGCGTAAGGTTGAGATCTATGTTGTCGCTCTTCATGCTTGTGAGAGGCTGTTCGAAAGTAATTGTGGCGTCTACCGGATTGCCGCCGTTTATGGTGTAGTTGAGTTCTACTGACTCGATGGAGTTCTGTCCAAGGTTGGTCAAGCCGATTGATGCTGTGAATTCTTTGCCCGGGCTTACGATGACCGGAGCCTGAGTCTTGCCGATCTTGATTTTGTTTTGCGGGAAGTCTATGCCGGCAAGGGTTGCGCTCACACATACGAAGCCATAGCTGTCGGCGATGTTATCCCAGCTGAATTTGCCGGTTTTGGATGATTTGCTTGCCCATCCGCCTTCGCTTGTTTCGTGATTCATGGCATCTACCACGATGCAAAGGTCTTTGGAGTGGGTGAGGATGCTGTAGCAGCCTACAAAGATGTCTGTACCGGCCTTGATGGTATAGGGCTGGTCGAGTTTCACTGTATAGTATGTGAATTTCTGGTCGGTGGTTGGCGCTTTCTGCTCCATGACTGTGCCGGTATGGGCGGCATCGTCAGAGATAAACACAGTCACTTCCTTGATGTTGTTTATTCCGGTTGAACTGTTCACGCCGGTGTAGAAGTTGATATGGGTGATGGTTGCTCCGGCAAACTCGGTGGTGGTCTCGGGAGTCATCTCAAAGGCCATGGCCAGTTTGTTGGTCTTTACCTGGCTGTTGAAACCCAGCGCGGTATAGGGTTCGTAGGCGGGTGCGTAGTCAAAGGTAGATGCATCTGCTGCCTTGATCACCTTGGCTGCGGGGCGGGCTGTGGTGAGGTCTATGGGATACTGTACCGACTGCATATCGCCCTTTGTGATTCTTGAATGATTGGGTGAACTGAACGGAGTGATGGCACCGGCCGTGGCTATCATGGCCGTGGCACCGATCAGACTGAGTAGACGTCTTTTCATAGTTGTGGGATTTGGAAATGAAACAATGAGTTATGATTTGTCAGCGTATATATATCTTGCCGGTTTCGTTGCCAAGGGTATAGACGTAGATACCCGGGGCGAGCGAGCCGGTGGAGATTGAACCGTTGCCGCTGATGTTTTGGTTGAGAACTGTACGGCCCGATGTGCTTACCAGGGTGAGTGTGGCAGGCTCGGCCAGGATGTATTCTATGGCACCGGATATGCTTTTGAGGCTCTTGGGTGTGCGTATCACGGCGAGTCCGTTGACGTCCTCGCCCATGATGACGGTGAAGGTAACCATTGAGTCGTCGTCGCCTTCGTACATGGCTGTGATTGTGGATTCTACAGTGGGGATCTCAGCATCGGGAGCAACGCGCATGCCCATGTATTCAAATTGTATATCCAGCTTTTTACCGGCTTCCAAGGTCACACCAGTCTTGGTGATTTCCTTGCCCATCTCGCATGTGCCGCCTGCACACAGCTGTATGTTCTGGCCCGAGGTGCACTCGGCAATCAAGATGATATCGTTGGCGGCAACATCGCTTAAGATGTTGATGTGAGGGTTCATCACTATGTCTTTGCCACCATCGTAACTGTCAATGGTAACGTTGTCGAAATAGACTGTAGACTCGTTGGCGATGGCTGTGTTGTCGTCGCCAAGATAGAATGTCAGCTCCTTGGCTTGTGAAGCTGTGGCCAGTGCGGCCAGTGCAAGAGTTAAGTAAAGCTTTTTCATATTATACTGTTAAAGGTTATTCTCTCAGTTGGTTTTCACATCGGTTGAGGCAGCTTGCAGCACGCCGCTGTTGTCGCTAACAAATGCCACAATGCTCAGATTGGCCGGATTCCACACCTCAGTGTCGCTGTTGCGCACGGCTATTGAGTGGGTGGCGGTGGAGTGTATTCCCTGTTGCAGATTCACGGCCTCGCCGTCGGTGTCGGTGATCGATGCGCGGTACACGTGATTGTGCACATAGTCGGGGATGCGGCCGGCGGTGATGTCGCGTTGGAATGCCACTATGCCGCTTTCCACCACCCATACGTTTAGGCGGCCGCTCAGTGTGGCCGCGGGCATCATGGTGGTGCTTACCTCCACGGTGTTGTCAGTAGCGTTGTATGATGCATCTATCACTATTGAGAGGGGGCTTTCCTTGGCAAGCTCGGTGCGCACCTCGGCAGCCCATTCATCGGGATTGGTGGCGCGGTGGCCGTTGACCACGCCCTTGGGCCATTCTTTTATACCGTATTTGTCGTTAAGGCTGTTGCCTTCGGGTTGCATCAGACCTACGTACGACGGCAGTCGCGAGGTGCTGACACTCACGCCGAATCCGCCGGCGTGTATGCTCACGGGGATTACAGAAGCACCGTATTGTTCCACCAGTTTTTCGATGGTGGCATGGGCTGCGGGACAGTTGACGCAGTTCTGGCCGGTGAAGTCCTCGATGAGTACGGCTCTGACGGGGGTGACGCCTTCCACCGTCAGGTAGCGGTCGTCTTCCTTGATGTCGTTGCAGCCGCACACTACGGGTGCAATGGCCGCGGTTGCTATAATTAATGTTTTGATATTCATAAAGTTGGAGAGTTGAGGAGTTTAGAAAGTATAAGTATATGCCACCTGGAAGCCGCGTGTGGCGGGCACGTAGCGGCATACACCGCCCGAGCAGTTGAATCCGGCGCGCGTGCGTCCGTAGCTCAGTGCCAGACGGTTGGAGCGGTAATTACCGGCCACGCCAAACATGTAGTAGTGGGTCTTGGTCGAGCCGCAGTTCCACATATCGCTCACGGTGAACATAAGGTATGGCGCCACCGACAGTTCGAGCAGGCCGTATGCCCAGTCTTTTTCGTCCTGACGGGTAAAGAGATACTGAAGCTCGTTGCGCAGGGTCAGTTTGTCGGTCATCTTCCACTTGGTGTCGAGTACCAGTATATTGGTCTTTACACGTCCGCCCTTACCTTCGATCACGGTCTTGTTGTACATTTGGTTCATGTACATTGCGGTGATGCTTACGCTCTTGCTCAGGCGCTTGTCTACCTGCAGGTTGACGTCGTGGTAGTAAGCCTCGCCCATGCCGAAGAAGGTCGTTGAGGTGCCGTCGGTGCCGCTGATCACGCCCGGTATGGTGGTGTCGGGAGCCTTGTGGTCGAGACCGCGTATGTAGCTGGCATTGAGTTTCACTTTTGTGCCGTATTTGCCGCCAAGGGCGGTCTTGCGCTTGAATGTGTAGGCAAACGACCCCTCGAAGGCCCATTCGCCCGGAGCTGCCTGAGTCGCATACGGATAAAGAGCCGGCAGCGCGTAGGTGTGCAGGTAGGCAAAGGCCGGCATGTTGTTGATGAATGCCGATGTACCCGACATCATGCGCTGGCTGCGGAATGCCATGTTCTCGCTGCGCTTGGCCTGCAGCAGCACACTCATGCCCTTGGTTGAATAGTTGGTCGAGAGCATCACGGCTGTTCCCTTGCCGTAGGTATAGTCGTTGTCAAACGATGGATCCTGGCCTTTCCATGCAAATTCGCCCGATATGCCGAAGTCGCCCTTGCGGAAATCGCTGCGTATGTCAAACGCGCTCACATTGGTGGGCAGGTTCAGGCGATAGTCGGTGCCGGGAATCATTATTTCCTGGTCGTCCTCATGTTTGAGCACGTAAGATGCACCCACGCTCAAGCCCACATCGTGCTTGCGCAGGCTCTCAGAAATCTCGTCGATACTTATCTCGGCATCGGCGCCATATATCTGCGAGTGCTTCTTCCAGTCCCAGTATCGGCGTTGCACACCACCAAGGGCTGTGATACGCACACCGGGAATGGCAGTCACCTTCAGGCGGCCGCCGCGTATGGAGTTGTCAATACCCAGTGAACGCTCTTCGTATGTGCGCAGGATGAAACCTTTGCCAAACTGCTCGTAGAAGTCGCCGGCAGTCAGTTCAAAGCCTTTGTAGCGGCCCTTGGCATAGATATGCGGCACACCCCAGCCCTTGAAGTCGTTCTCATAGCCGGGCAGCGGCCATTTCATGAACTCAACCCTTACACCCGCATCCACATAGCGGCTAATCATGTTGAGGTCGGCATAGGCGTTGAAGAGCACATCGTGGTCATACTTGCCGGTAGAAATGGCATTATCCTCCTCGGGAAACAATATATCGGTCTGCACGCTGCCGTGGAAAGCCACCCCGTTGTCACCACCCACGGTGAACGCACGTGATTGCACGGCCAGCAGCGACAGAGCGCATGCAATACAGAGTCTAACCTTAGCCATATCAGTCGTTGAGTTCCCTTATTTTCTTGATTATTTCAGTTTCAGAGCCGTCGGTATATCCCGAGTGCGAATACACCACCTTGCCCTTGCCGTCGACAATAAACACGTGGGGCACACTGGCCAGGCCCATGCTGCGGAAAAAGTCGCTGTTGGTGTCGAGAAGCACCTCATAATCCCAGCCCTCAGACTTCACCAGCGGTTTCACCTTCGAAACGTTCTGAGCCTCGTCTATGCTAACGATATACATCTTCATGCCGGTTTCGTCCTGCCAGTCGGGATACAAGTCGGCAATAGCGCGAAGCTCGCGCAGACAAGGCTTGCACCAAGTGGCAAACATGCTGATAACAAAAGGTTTACCGTCATTTGACAGCTCGGCCATATTCACCGATTTACCATTAAGATCCTTAAGCTGAATCGAAGGCAACTGAGCCGAAACGGGAAATGAAATGATTAACAACAGCGCTGTTAAAACTAAGCTTTTGAAAGATTTACACATATGCAAGAAATTTGAAATTACAAATGTATATATTTTTTTGAATAATTTCAAACTTTTTGACATAAAATAAAAAATTTAAACAGACGGATATATATTTCATATCAAAATGACATCCGATATACGTTACAGTGAAGCAATCCTAATACGCATGACATCTCTGTTGTATGGAATATGAGGTTGTTGCAGAACCTCACTCCCGGAATGTGACATTATTGATGTTAAGCACAATCCATTGGATTACGTTTCCAAGAATATGACATCCGACTGAGGATGTCTGTTTCACCGTAACCGTGCATGCACGCGCGCAGCGCAGGGCATGCACGGTAGGCGGCACAAGACATTGGCATCCGACAGGATGCGGTATAGGCAACAGACCTCATTATATGTGACCGGACTTCTATGCTGCATCCCTGGCGGATGCCAACTGTGGGTGTGCTTTTGCCCGGCATGCCCTGCGCTACGGCTACGCCTGCGCGCGTGCATACCGCGGTTACGAGCTTACAGGCCTCCTGCGGATGCCATATTCCCGAAAGCATGGGTGTTAGGTGTGCCTTGTCGGGTTACGTTTTTCAGCGCAAGCCGGAGGGTTGCGCTGAAAAATGTTTGAAGCTTATGGTGAAGTGGGTTAGGGTGGTTGTGGGGTCGGTGGTGAGTGTGAAGGTGGCTGAGTGGCGCCGCAGTACGTCGCGCACAAAGAGCAGCCCTATGCCCTGGCCTTCGGGTTTGTCGGTATAGAAGGGGGTAAAGAGTTTCTGCGACTTTTCTTCTGATATGCCTATGCCGTTGTCTATTATCTCGAGTACGGGGCGCTTTGTGTTGTCGAGCGAGGTGCGTATGGTTATAGTTCCTTTTTCATTATGGCCTATGGCTATGCTTTCCACCGAGTTTTTAACTATATTTACCAGCACCTGGGCCATGAGCACTTTGTCAATCATTACAGGAGCGTCGTCGGGCATGAGCTGCACCGACAGCTTTATGCCGCGGGGCATGCACAGGCTTTCGAGGAAGTAGGCATTGTCGCTTACAAGGCTGTTGACAGTTGTGGCCACCGGCACGGGCTGAGGTATCTTTACCACATCGGCAAAGCGGCTGATAAACCGGCTCAGGGTAGTGGAGCGTTCGGCGCATGAGCGCAACACCTCGGTGGCGTCTTCGGCCACGCCGGCTTGGCACAGCAGGGGTATCACGGCGTCGAAGGCCGAGGTGAGTCCGGTGACGGTGTTGTTTACCTCGTGGGCTATGATGCGTATGATTTTTTCGTAGGCCGAGCGTTCGGCGGCGTCGACCGATGCGCTGATGTTTTCAACGAGGTAGAAGTAGTGTGTAACACCGCGGTCGATGAAGCTGTGGCGCGAGCAGCGCAGTGTGTCGCCGCCTGCGGTGTTGAAGTCGGCGCTCTCTCCAACGGCCGGTTCCTGCATGAATTGCCACAGGCGTGGATATTTGTCGAGCAGCGCTATGGCGGCCGGGTTTACCGATTCGCGCTTGCCGCTGTAGTCGGCCACAACCACGCCTACGGGGGCGGCATGAATGAGCAGATTCACAAAGTGGGTCTGCTCTTCGTAGCGTATGCGCTGTTGCTTCAGGCGGGCGAGCATGGCGTTGAATATGTCGGAGATATTGTCGACGTCTTTTTGTCCCACATGTCGCAGCCGCGAGTTCCAATCCTGCGACTTCAGCAGGTCGATACCGCTGTACAGGTTGTTTAGCGGCCGTATCAGCCGTGTGTAGAAAAATATTATATAGAGTATATTGACCACTACAATGGCTTCGGCAATGTAGAACATTGTAGAGCCTGCCCCGGTGCCAATCAATATAATCAGAGCAATGGCTGCGAGCTGCAGCACTACAAGAATCAGGAACAGGTGTTTCAGTCGCATCCGTTTCGGTCGATATTAAGTTTTTCGATACGACGGTACAGAGCGCCCCGGCTCAGGCCCAGATCAGCGGCCACCTGAGTCATGTTTCCGTGGTTTATGCGCAGCGATTCTATTATGCGCATGCGTTCAATGTCTTCGAGGGTTGAGGCTGTGGCGGGCGACGAGGATGTGCATGCGCGGAAGTCGTCGGCCGACAGGGTTGTGGCACCGCTCATAAGCAGTGTGCGCTCCACCAGATTTTTCAGCTCGCGTATGTTTCCCGGAAAACGCTGTTGACGCAGAAAAGCTATGGCATCGGGGGCTATGCAGGGCTTGTCGAGGCCGTTGGCTTTGGCGGCCTGTTGTATGAAGTATTCGGCCAGCAGGGCTATGTCGTCGGTGCGCGAGCGCAGGGGCGGCAGCTCGAGGTTTACCAGGTTGATGCGGTAATACAGATCCTCGCGGAATGTGCGTGCGGCCACCATGCGGCGCAGGTCGGCATTGGTGGCGCATACCACGCGCACGTCTACCTGCTTGGTTTTGCTGCTGCCCAGGGGTTCGAAGCGCATCTCCTGAAGCACCCTCAGCAGCTTTACCTGACAGGTGATGTCGAGCTCGCCTATCTCGTCGAGGAAAATAGTACCGCCGTCGGCGGCTTCAAAGCGTCCCACGCGGTCGGCCACGGCATCGGTGAACGCGCCCTTCTTGTGGCCGAACATCTCGCTCTCGAAGAGCGACTGCGACAGTCCGCCGAGATTAACCTTGACAAACGGACCGGCCGAGCGGCGGCTGTTGCGGTGTATGGCCTCGGCTATGAGTTCCTTGCCGGTACCGCTTTCGCCTGTGATCAGCACCGGGGCATTTGTCGGAGCCACACGCCTCACGGTGTCGAGCACGGCGTTCAGCCCCGAGCTTTTGCCTATGATGAAGCTGCGGTCGAAAGAGTTGTCGGTGGCCGGGTCATCCTCGGGCTCACGGCTCATGTTGAGGGCGGTGGCAATGCGGGTGATGAGGTTGCGGTTGTCCCAGGGCTTGGTAATGAAGTCAAACGCCCCGGCTTTCATGCCCTCCACGGCCAGTTCTATACTGCCCCAGGCGGTCATCAGTATCACCGGTACCTCGGGCGCGAATATCTTGATTTGCCGCAGCAGTGTAAGTCCCTCGTTGCCGGTAGTGAAGCGCGAGAAGTTCATATCGAGCAGAACCAGCTCCGGCACACTGCGTCGCACAACTTCCATGGCCCGGACGGGCGAGTCGGCCGTATCGGTGCTATAGCCGGCATTTGAAAGCAGCATCCGCAGCGAAGTGCGGATCACCGGATCATCGTCTACTATTAATATCATGATGCAAATTTACTAAATTTAATTTTCAATTCTAAACTTTCAATTCTAAATTTAGATAATACTCTTAAAGTCGGTTTCTATTGGAGTGTTGTTTTCAAAATCCCACAGGGTAAGGCTGCGCAGCTGGTAGTAATAGTACCAGTAGTAGAACATCTCGTTGAGGTAGTTGCTGCGGGCCGAGTCTTTGTTTTCCTGCGAGTCGTTGAGGTCGAGTGTAGAGAGTTTGCCTATGAGGAAGGTTTCTACCGAGCTGTCGTAGCGGCGGGTGGCTATCTGCTCGGCGCGGATGGCAAGGCTTAATTGTTGGCGCTGATTGTTGAAGCGTTCGACCAGCACAAAGAGATTCTGGCAGAAATCGTTACGCTCCTTGTTGAGGCGTTCGTGTGTGAGGTCGCGGCGGCTGCGTGCCACTTTCACCTTGCCCTTGCGCTTGCCCCAGTCGAGCAGCGGAATTGATATGCCCACCTCCACCACCTGGTTGCCCTTGAGGTTGTCGTAGGCGGCTCTGAAGGTGTCGTTTGTGCCGGTGTAGCCCACCTGGGCAAAGAGGTTGACCTCGCGCAGATTGCCCCGCGCCTTGGCCACCTCGTAGTCGGCTTCGAGCTGACGGCGCTGTATGTTTAGGGCCAGTGAGTTGTATTCCAGGGCTTTTGAAATCACGTCGTCGTATTCAACCTCGGGCAGATTGGCCACGGCCGGCTCCACGGGTATGAGGTCTTCGTCGTCGGGAAGATTGAGGAATGATCTCAGCTGAAACATGGCGCTGCGCACGTTGCTCTCGCCCTTGGTGAGGGCCGAGCGCGAGTTGAGCAGGTTGAGCTCAATCTGCAGTACGTCGTTCTCGCTTATTTTTCCCATGGAGCGTTTGACCTTGGCGGCCTCGTAGAGTTTTTCGGCATTTGCCACGTTCTGGGCGGCGCCGGCATAGTCCTGAC
The DNA here is from genome assembly GCA_947072905.1 of uncultured Bacteroidales bacterium. Taxonomy (GTDB): domain Bacteria; phylum Bacteroidota; class Bacteroidia; order Bacteroidales; family Muribaculaceae; genus CAG-873. The sequence goes on along the minus strand of CAMTKF010000033.1, from coordinate 17,405 downwards.
GGGCGGATAGCAGGTTGAAAAAGTAGTTGATGGCCTGCATGGCCAGTTCTTCGGTCTGGCTCAGATAGTTGGCCATGGCCTCGCGGTAGCGCACAGGCTCTATGCGGCGGTTCCACTTCACGTCGTTGGCAGCGAAGAGGGGCTGGTTGAGTCGCAGGGCCACCGGCACCGACATGAACCGGTTGCCCACGCCGTTGCTGAGCTGACGCACGATGTCGAGCGACGATGTCAGCTCCAGGGTACCGCCGGTGAGCCATATACGCTGTGTGGCTGTGAGCGAGCCGCTGAGCATGAGGTTGTCGTCGCGCAGGAAGGTGTATGAGCCGTCCTCGCGCTGATACGAATTATAGCGTTTGTTGAACGACGGCAGTGTGGCCTTGAAGGTGATTTCGGGCAGAAGCTCGGCGCGGAAAGTGCGGTATTCCCAGTAGGCGGTGCGCAGCTCGTTGACGGCCACAGCGGCATCCACACTCTGACCGCGGGCACGGGCTATGGCCTCGTCGAGTGTGATGGCCCGCTCGGCGCACGCAGCGCCGAGCCAGGCCGTAAATATTGATAGTATGAAAAAGAAAGTCCTCATTGTTGTTAAACAAGCTCTCAGAATAATCACAGCACTTGGCGGCCGTCGAAGAAGTGAAGGATTCGGTCGGTGTCGCGGGCCTGTTCCTCGTTGTGGGTCACCATCACTATGGTGCGGTGGTCGTCGCGGTTGAGTGAGTGCAGCAGGTTCATGATTTCGGCACCCATGCGCGAGTCGAGATTACCGCAGGGTTCGTCGGCAAGGATGATTTTGGGGTCGCCCACTATGGCACGTGCAATGGCCACGCGCTGGGCCTGTCCGCCCGAGAGCTGCGAGGGCATGTGGTGCATGCGGTTGCTCAGGCCCACTTTTTCGAGAGCCTCGCGGGCCAGGGCCTTGCGGTCGCCGCTGTGGTGGCCGTACATCAGCGGCAGCATAACGTTGTCGAGCACGTTGAGCGAGCTGATGAGGTGGAACGACTGGAACACGAAGCCCAGGGTCTTGTTGCGCATGGCGGCCAACTGTTTGTCGCTCAGGCCTTCTACCGGTCGGCCGCACAGCTCTATTGTGCCCGATGTGGGAGTGTCGAGCAGGCCTATGATATTGAGCAAGGTAGACTTGCCGCAGCCCGACGGGCCCATGATTGAGATGATTTCGCCGTCGGCCACGTCGAGGTTGATGTCTTCGAGAGCCTGGGTCTCTACGGTCTTTGTACGATATACTTTGTTGATTCCTTTGAGGGAGATTATATTGTTGTTGCTTTCCATATTATATACTTTTAAGAGTTTTTTATTCATCGCGCAGGGCGTCGACGGGGTTGACAGATGCGGCTTTGACGGCCGGAATCAGGGTTCCTGTGATTACGGCCACAATAATTATAAGGTATACGCCGGCCGATACTATGATGAAGTGTTGGCCGAAGTGGTTGATCCAGTTGTCTACCAGATTCAGGCCGTTGTTATTCACATATCCTTGATCAAGGCCTTCTTTGAGGGCGTATTGCAGGTAAATGAGGTCGCCGATTATAAAGGCCGCTGTAGCGAGAATCACGCTCTCGCTCACGAGCATGCGTACGATGCGGCCGCGAGTGGCACCGAAAGAGCGGCGTATGCCTATTTCCTCAACTCGGCGGCGTGTCTGTAGCCAGAAGCAGCCTATGGTGCCCAGAATGAGATTGACAACGAAGAATGCTCCGAGGATATATTTGAGCGTATTCTGCGAGTGTATGCGGTAATCGTTTTCGGTCTTGCGTATCACATCGTCGTATGACAGCACAGACTGTACAAAATAGTTGCCTTCGCAGAGGTTTTTGGCGGCCCACGGTTTGAACGCGGCAATGAAGTCGTTGCGGTCGATATTATCGTTAAGACGCAGCACTATCTTGGTGGAGTTCAACCTGCGTTTGCGATCGGGTGCAGACGATTTTACTACCAGGTCGTAAGAACGCATCATCGAGTGCCATTTCACTCCGCTTACCAAACCTACAACTTTAATTTTGGAGGTATCGCCGGTCTCTCTGTCGATGTTTGAAATAAGGTACTGTCCAATGGCATTGCGGCCGGGAAAATAACGTTCGGCCATCTCCTTTGACAATACTATCTCTCTATCTCCGAGAGGCTTTGACGAAATTTCTTCAACAGTCATGGAGCCGGGAACTGATTTAAAGCCAAAAGTCTCCAGAGTATTTTCGCCGGCGTCTACTTAAAATACAAGAACACTCTTGAGCTTCTTGTCTAAGATGCTGTCGCCGGTAATAAAGTAGTTCCAGCTGGTTGATGACATACCCGGCGCACCACCCCACATGCTGTAAATGCACGATGCGTACTTCACCTCGGGGTAGGCGCGCAGCTTGGCCATAATGGCATCGAGCTGGCTGTTGGCGGTGTCAACCGAGTCGTTTTCGGCCCTATATAGCTCAGATGAATTAGGATATGAATTAAGCTGCAGTGCCACAAGACGGTCGGCATCGTAGCCCAGGGGCATATTGAGGTCGGAGGTGACTACCGCTATAGGGTCTACAATCACCCAGGTGAGTATGCTTACCAGTATCAGCTCAATGAAGAGCCACAGGTTGGAACGGCGTCGGTTCCATAAATTTCGGATAATCATGTTAGAGCTTGTTATCTTGTTTTGAGTGATTGAACTATGGGGTGACGAAGGTTGGCCCAGGCCGGGATAAGGGCCGAGAGCATGTTGAGCACCAGACAGATAAAGAAGTCAATTAAGAAAATTGCGGGATTGAACAACATCTCTTTTGTGATATTATTCTGGTCCGGTGTTCCGAAACCTGTATTGTATAACAGTGTGAAAATCTGACCTTGATTGAGATATAGCACTATCCACACCAGCAGCAGACCTATGATGCCGCCGGCTATGGTGAGAAACAGGTTTTCCCACAAAATCTGTATGAGCAGCTGCGAGCGTGTGGCTCCGAAGCTCTTGCGTACACCCAGCTCGGCGGTACGCATCTCCATGCGGCCCGATATCATGCCGCTGAGGTTGAGCGCCGGTACCAGAAGTAGAACCAACAGTATCAGGCAATTTTTGCGTATGATCTCGCCCCATGTGATGTTGTCGGTGGTCTGGGCACTGAAAAACTCGCTCACCGCATGCGTCTGCGGCTGGTTGTATATCACCAGGGAGTCGGTGGCCGATATGGCGTTGTGCTTGTTGACCATTTGCTGCAGCTCATCATGAACCTCATCGAGATTGTCGCTTACTATAATGTATTCAAAAGCACCGATGTAACCGCCTTCATCGTCATCGTCATCGACAATGGCAACAGTGGTGTATGGTACGAAGATATCGCCGTACGACCGTTTGTTCAGCGAGCTGCCGCTGCGCACTACTCCACATATCTCGTAATCGGTGTAGTTGAGTTTTACAGTCTTGCCCATGACATCGTCGGTGCCGTATAACCGCGAGGCCAGACGGTCGGTAATCACGGCCTTGTTGATGCCGTCGGTAAATTCGATTGAGCTGAACGGCGCTCCGTGTATGAATTCGTAATCGAAAATCTTGAAGAACGTTGTATCAACCGAAGCCTGACTCACTTTGATATCGCACACACCATCGTTGCCGGCCAAAAAATTTTCTTCGTTGAATGTACCTTTGAAAATGGTTGATACCATTTGCGGAGTCTTGAGCTTGGATACGAAATCGCGGGTGAAATTGTGGTTGAAACCCCATACCGACTGCCAATGTTCAACCTTGCCGTAGCAGCACAGTGTTGACAGATAACCGGTGGTGTTTCGGCGCGACTCGGGGTAGGTGGGTGCAATCCGTATATAGTAGCTTATGGCGAATACGGTAGCCGTGGCTATGGCAAGGGCTGTTCCTGCTATGTAGATGCAGGAAAACAGTTTCTGCTGCCGCAGCAGGTTGAGTGCCTGTTTGAAATATTGCTTAATCATGTAGTTTGATATTTGGTTTATTATCGAATTTTTTAGTGTCGGAGCTTACCACGGCCTCGCCCTCGGCAAGTCCCGAGAGTACCTCTATATAGTCCATGCCGGCGGCTCCGAGCTTCACGTCGCGGCGCTCGAGCTCGTCAGTCCCCGGGCGACGCACATACAGCACGTAGGTGTTGGGGCCGGTATAGGAGCTTATGAAAGGTATGCGCACCACATCGCTGCGTATGCCGTTTGATACCATCACATCGGCCTTCACACCCGAGCGCAGCACCGCGGCGCTGTCGTTGAGTATGGCGATTGACAGGTTGAGCATACCATTGGTGGCGGTGGGAGCCACAGAGCTTACAAAGCCCTGCAGCTTGGTGCGGTTCACCTTAAGCTGCACGTCGCTGCCGGCCTTGAGCTGCGGGGCATAGCTCTCGGGGAAACGTGCCTCCACACGGTAGTGGCCCAGGTCGGCAATGGTGGCAACCTGCTGTCCGGCCGATACCATGGAGCCGAGGCGGTCTATTACCGAAGCCACGGTGGCATGGCGTGGAGAGCGTATCTCGGCATCGCCCAGGGTGCGGGCCTGCTGTGCCAGCTCTTTTTCCTTGATTTCTATCTCAAGACGCTTCAGCTGCTCGTCGGCCTGCTTCACATCGGTCTCGTTGGCCAGTTGTGTTTCGAGCTGAGCCAGCTCCAGCCGGGCCGAGTTGCGGTTCAGCTCCACCTCGTGCACGCGGTCGGTGGTGCCGCTGCCTATGCTGTCGAGGTATCGCTCGTTGCGCAGCTCCACTTCCATGCGGCGCAGACGCATGCGGGCCACCTCTATCTGCATGCGCAGGTCGCTCAGGCGGGTGCGGTTGTTGGCCTGTAGCTGAACCAGCTGAAGGCGCAGCATAGAGAGTTTGTCGAGCTCGGCGTTGTAGGCCGTGCGTGTGGCTTCGAGGTCAAGGCGTATGAGCGGAGTGCCGGCTTCAACCACATCGCCGCTGCGATGGTACACCTCTACTATACGGCTGGTGATGGGAGAGTTGATTACCTCCTCAAATGCCGGAACAACCTCGCCCGTGCCCGAGATGGCCACGTCGACAGTGCCGCGGTCCACCGATACCCATTTTAGCGATGAAGCTTCAACCGAGCTGCGGCTCAGTGAACTCACCGCCACGCCCGCCGCCACAAGCACCGCAAGCACACAGCCATAGATGGCAAGCTTTCTGTATAATTCCTTCCTCCGCTGCTGCGGGGTGATTTCTCTATCCATAGTTTTAAGAATTAGACTTTTTTGCCAAAAATAGCTTCAAAAGCTGTGCCAAAAAATTAAAATGCTGAATACAAGTATTTTAACAATCGGGTGACTGTCCATTATCGGACACCGCGACCACCCCGCGGCCACCACCCGTACACACACCGTAACAGTTGCAAACAAAACCGTTATGGCCATTTTTAAGCCATAACAGCTGCGAATGCAACCGTTATGGAGCATTAACGACCTGTGCACTTGATGTTTTTTTTGTGATTTGTTCAATATTTTGTATTTTTGCAGCAAATAACATTGCCCTAAAATGATTTACGAATACGATTACCTCGTTATCGGCTCCGGAATAGCCGGTATGAGTTTTGCCTTGAAGGTGGCCGACAAAGCCAAGGTGGCCCTTATCTGCAAAACTACTCTTGAGGAAGCCAATACCGCTCTGGCTCAGGGTGGTGTGGCCTCGGTAACAAATCTGCTCGTCGACGACTTTGACAAGCATATCCACGACACTATGGTGGCAGGCGATTGGCTATCTGACAAGGATGCCGTGGAGCAGGTGGTGAAGGGTGCGCCCGAGCAGATACGGCAGCTCATTGGCTGGGGTGTGGATTTTGACAAGAAGGACGACGGCTCGTTTGACCTGCACCGCGAGGGTGGCCACTCGGAATTCCGCATTCTGCATCACGCCGACAATACGGGTTTTGAAATTCAGGAAAGCCTTATCGAAGCTGTCCGGCAAAACAAGAACATCGACGTATTCGACCACCACTTTGCCATTGAAATCATCACCCAGCATCATCTGGGCAAGATTGTTACACGCCGCACCCCCGACATCACCTGCTACGGCGCATACGTGCTCAACGAGCAGAGCGGTACTGTCGATACCTTCCTTTCAAAGATCACTGTAATGGCTACCGGTGGCGTGGGCGCTGTTTACCAGACCACTACCAATCCGCTTGTGGCCACAGGCGACGGCATTGCCATGGTGTATCGTGCCAAGGGCACCGTGAAGGATATGGAATTCATTCAGTTCCACCCCACAGCGCTCTTCCATCCCGGCGACCGCCCCTCGTTCCTCATCACCGAGGCCATGCGCGGCTACGGAGCCGTACTGCGCAACCTCAAGGGCGAGCGCTTCATGGGTAAGTACGACGACCGCATGGAGCTGGCTCCGCGCGATGTGGTGGCACGTGCCATCGACTCGGAAATGAAGCTCAACGGCGACGACCACGTTTTCCTTGACGTAACCCACAAGGATGCCGAGGAGACCCGCCACCACTTCCCCAATATCTACAAGCACTGCCTTGAACTGGGCATAGACATCACCAAGGACTACATACCGGTGGCTCCGGCTGCCCACTACCTGTGCGGCGGTATCAAGGTTGACCTTAACGGCCAGTCGAGCATCGACCGGCTCTATGCTCTGGGCGAATGCTCTTGCACAGGGCTGCACGGCGGTAACCGTCTGGCCTCCAACTCGCTGATTGAAGCGGTGGTATATGCCGATGCCGCTGCCCGCCACGCCGTGAGCCGCATCAACGGCATCACCATACGCCACGATGTGCCCGAGTGGAACGACGAAGGCACACGCCACCCCGAGGAAATGGTACTCATCACCCAATCAATACGCGAGGTGAACCAGATAATGGGTACATACGTTGGTATAGTACGGTCTAATCTGCGCCTTGATCGCGCATGGAACCGCCTCGACATCCTCTACGAAGAAACCGAAAAACTCTTCAAATGCTCCAAAGCCTCGCGCGAAATCTGCGAGCTCCGCAACATAATCAACGTAGGTTACCTCATAATGCGTCAGGCCAAGGAACGCAAGGAAAGCCGAGGTCTGCACTACACACTCGACTATCCACCCGTTAAATGAAAAAAGCGCTGTTCTCTCTTCTCACTGTCATACTGCTGTCGGCCCTTGTGGCGCCGACAGCAGCGTCGCAGCGCTCACTTTATAATCCGGGCTCAGGCCGCAACGAGACCTATACCGGCTACAGCTACCGCATTGACGAGCAGGGCGATACCATACTGGTGCTGATGCTCAACGAAATCACCTGTTTCCCGAAACTTAAATTCAAGAACAAGAAAGAAGAGCAATTCTACTGGCGCACCGTGCGCGATGTGCGCCGCACTCTGCCCTACGCCAAGCTCATAGCCGAAACACTCATCGAAACATACGAATACATAGAAACCTTCCCCACCACCAAGGAGCGCGAACAATACCTCAAACGTATGGAAAAAGACCTGTTTGAGGAGTACAAGCCCGTGCTCAAGAAATTCAGCCGCAATCAGGCCCGTGTGCTCGTCAAGCTCATACAGCGCGAGACCAATCAGACCGGCTACGAGATAGTGAAAGCTTTCTTAGGCTCATTCAGGGCCTCGTTCTGGCAAGGCTTCGGCAAACTCTTCGGTGTGAGCCTCAAGAGCGACTTCAAACCTACAAAAGACCGCAACGACGCCATCATCGACCGCATAGCCACCGGCATAGAGCAGGGCTGGATATAATTACCCCGGCCCGTGCCTTTGTTTTTTCTTTTTCAGTTATTTTTTGTACCTTTGCAAGTACATTGAAATTCATTGAAAATGAACAAACTCCAATTATATATCTATAAATCGCTGCGAGGTTTCAAGAGCATCCGCAATTTCAATCCGTCGGAGAATGTGCAACGCCACATCCACGACTTGAGCAATGCCCTTGAATGCATTGATTATAATCCTGACGAAAAAAATCTTTTCTATATACTGTCGTACATCGACTTGGGAGCTTTCTTCACCATCATACGCACCATACCCGATAAGCCGCTCAACCACCTGGCCACCACCATATTCGTGCCTACGGGCATGATAATAACACGCGAGGAGATGGCCGCCGTGGTCAAGCGCACCACCCGTATGATTTCAAACCCGAGTGTGAGCGATACCGATGTGGCCGAGCTGCATGAAATGTTCTCAAAGGAGTATCCGGTTGCCACCGATGTGGCCGCTGCGGTAGCCTCTGAGGGTCGCGAATATGCAGTATGCTACTATGGCGAAGGCACTCCCCACTCCCTTGAAGACTTCTTTGCCGAACACCTGTATCAGCCCGAATATCTGAAGTTTGCCGGTGTGGTATTGGTAGACGCCGCCCTTGGCATAAACTGTAATGCTCCCGACCTTACCGATGTGCGCATAGCCGATAATGTGCCCCTGTTGCCGCCGCCGGCCGATCCTGATGGCTTCACGCCTTATATCTACCGCCACGTTTTCGACCGTCCGTTCTACGTACCGCTGGGCGGCGAGGTAGAGATAGTGTGGCGCCGAGGCGGGTTTGAAGACAAGAAGCAGTTTATCACCGTTGATGAAGCCAACCTGCAGGTTGAAACAATGTCGACTGCCGACAGCCGCAAGACTATCTCTACATCATCGTTCTACATCACCTCGCATGTGTCGAAAAACGTGGTGCAGGATGCCACCATTACAGTAAACGGAATAGAAATCAACGAGCCTAAGTCGTTCACACTGCAGGAACTTAAGAGAGCCGAAGTCAATATCACGGCTCCGGGCTATGCCTCGTTCCGCGGCACTCTCGACCTGGCCGCCACCACCCAGGCCCTGATTCAGCTTCAGGAGCCACGCAAGATATACCGCTTTGAGCTGCCGGTGAAATCGTCGGAGCTTGGTGCGCCCATCCACTTTGAGATTCATACCAAGCGCGAGATCAGCGCCAGTCCCATCGAGGGCTACTCGCTGCTCGATGAAATACGCGAAGGACAGGGCCGCAGCAATCACCTGGCCTATACCGGAGGAGCAGGTGGCGCAGCTTCGTGGCGCAACTATGCCATAGGTGCGGCCGCCGGTCTTATACTGGGGCTGTTGTTGGGCTGGCTGCTGCCCGGATGCGACAGCGAAAACAAGGACACCGAGCCTGATGTAATCTCGCAGCTCGAGGAAGTGGCCGTCAACAGCGACAGCGACTCCAAGCCCGCGGCCACTGCAGACAAGTCTGCCGAAACTCCGGATAAAAAAGAAGATAAAGACAACAAGAAAAAAGAGGAACCTGCCGCAACTGCAAGCTCACGTGTCAACAACGCCCCCGTGTCGGCACAGGCCATAACATACCTCGATACCCATGAGGTGTGGACACGTGAGGACCTCGAAAAATTCCCGGAATTGCGCGGACTCTTTGCCGATATGAACAATTTCAGGCTCACAACGCTTGAAAAAGACTGGGGAAAGAAACTTTCCAAGTCAAAACGTTTCTCCAAGGTGGCCCATCATGCCGGAGAAGGTTTCCGCAAGAAGGTTTTCAAACCCGAGGGCACTTACTGCAAGGGCGAGAATGACAATTCCATCAAGGTGCAGTCTTATCTCAACCGCGTAGACCCCGCCAAGACTAAGTGATTGAACCGAAAAATACTACAAAAAAGACATTAGTGAAAAAGATGTATCGTAAAGTACTTATTACAGGGATTGTGGTATTGTCGCTGAGTGCCAACGCACGCGTGGCGCGCAACTCCATTGCCACCACTACATCCTCGGGCCGAACCGTGACGGTTGAAGCTATCAACGAAAACATATTGCGTGTTACAAACAATGCGCTGGGCGAGCAGCCGCTGCCTTCGCGCGCCACTGTGCTGCCCGCGGCCTCCACTACCGTGGCTCAGACTTCGGTACTGGGCAGCTATGTGAGTACCCTCACCACCGCCGCCGGTGTTACAGCCTCGATTGACGACCGCACCGGTTCGCTCGTGATAACCTCAGGCGCCGGAAGCACCGTCACCGACCCGGGCGAACGCATCATCAGCGACGGCCGGGCCGAGATTGACCTCTTCACCACCTCAACCGGCTCCTTGTACGGTGCCGGCGAGCGTGGACACAAACTGAATATGCGCGGTGATACATTGGTGATGTACAACCGCCAGAACTACGGATACACAGGCACCGACCCCCGTATCTCGCAGATGAATATCACCATGCCGCTGATTATATCGTCAGACGGTTTCGCACTGCTATTCGACGACTACGCCCGTGCCGAGATGATTCTGTCAAACCCCATAAAGTATATCACCGAGAATCCGCGTCCGGTGAGCTACTACTACATAAACGGTGCCAAGACCCTGGCCGATGTCACCGAGCAGCTGTCGGCCCTCACAGGCCGTCAGGATCTGCCCCCGTTCTGGTCGCTGGGCTATATAACATCAAAGTACGGCTATAAGACACAGAAGGAAACCTTGGGCGTGATTGACACCCTGAAGCGTGCCGGATACCCCGTTGACGGCATTGTGCTCGATCTGTACTGGTATGGCAAGGAACAGGATATGGGACGCCTGGCATGGGACCCCGAACAGTGGCCCGACCCGCGCAAAATGCTCACAGAGCTGAAAAAAGACGGTGTGAATCTGGTGGCCATATCGCAGCCCTACATACTGCGCAACGGCCGCGGTGTAGACAACTACAACGAACTGCGCGACAGCAACATGCTGCTCAAAGACACCCTTGGCAACGACCAGGAAGTGAAAATATGGGTAGGCGAAGGCGGTATGTTTGACGTTTCCAACCCGTCCACACGCCGCTGGCTGCGCGAACGCTATAAAACGCTCACCGACGGTGGTATATCAGGCTGGTGGGGCGACCTTGGCGAGCCCGAGGTGCATCCGCTGAGCGGCCTGCATGCCAACGGCCTTACAACCCCGCTCTACCACAACCAGTATGGCAACGACTGGAGCGAGATAATCTACGACCTATACAAGGAAGAATATCCCGACACCCGTCTTATGACACTGATGCGCGGCGGCACCACCGGCCTGCAACGCTACAGCGTGTTTCCCTGGAGTACCGACGTATCGCGCTCGTGGGGAGGTCTTGAACCGCAGGTAAGGATAATGCTCAATTCGGGCCTTTCGGGCCTTGGCTATATGGGGCACGACGTAGGCGGATTTGCAGTGGAGAAGGGTCATGAATACATGCCCGAGCTATACGTGCGCTGGCTGCAGCTGGGTCTGTTCTCGCCCGTGCTGCGCACCCATGCCCAGCAGTATGCCGAACCTTACCTCTACCCCGACTATGCCCATATCATAGAGCCGCTCATAAAGCAGCGCTACCGCTGGCTGCCCTATAACTACACTTTAGCATACGAGAATGCCACCAAGGGCTATCCGCTGGTGCGTCCGCTCAACTTCACCGATTCAGAACATACATTCGACAGCATTTCCGATGAATTTCTCTGGGGCAATGATGTGCTCGTGGCTCCGGTGATGAAAGAAGGCGCCACCTCGCGCGCTGTCACCTTCCCCGCCGGTGAGTGGCTCGACATGAACTCTCCCTGCAAGGTATACCAAGGTCTGACCACCGTAGACGACTATCCCGCTCCGCTTGATGTGCTGCCCCTGTTTGTGCGTGCCGGCTCGTTCATACCCATGGCCGACTACGCCATGCGCAATACCGGCGAATACGACCCCTCGCGCCTTACCGTGAACTACTATCCCAAGGCCGGCAGCGAGGAAACCTCTTACACTCTCTTTGACGACGACCGCAGCTCTACCGGTACTCTCGAAGCCGGCAAGCACAGGCTCATCACCTTCACCGGCTCGGCCTCAGGCACCCGTATAAAGGTGACATCAGAAGGCTCGTACCTCAACGCGCCCAAGCAGATTTCGCTCGAATTTGTGATACATTGCGCCGAGGGTCCGGCCACTTTCCGCATCAACGGCCGCAACGTCAAAGCAAAGTACGATGCCAACGCCCACACTCTCACCTTCAACGTGCGCTGGCCCGTTGACCGTCCTCTCAATATCGAATCTAAAAATTTCAAAATCTGCACTAAATAAGCTCTGAATTATGTTCTCAGGAATAGTAGAAGAACCGGCTACAGTAGTGGCTGCCAATATAGACGGAGGCAACCTGCGCCTGCGTGTGAAATGTTCGTTTGCCGATGAACTGCATCTCGACCAGTCTGTAGCGCACAATGGTGTGTGCCTTACCGTGGTTGACGTTCATCCCGATTCAACCTACGAAGTGGTGGCCATACAGGAGACCCTCGACCGCTCCAACTTGGGGCTGCTCAAGGCCGGCGACCTCGTGAACCTCGAACGCTCGATGATGCTCAACGGCCGCCTCGACGGCCACATCGTGCAGGGACATGTAGATACCACTGCCGTGTGCGACGACATTCAGGAGCTGGACGGCTCGCGCTACTTCCGCTTCCGCTACAGCATATCCGACGAGATGCGTCGCCGGGGCTATCTCACGGTTGAGAAAGGCTCGGTTACCGTAAACGGAGTGAGCCTTACCGTGTGCGACTCCAAACCCGATTCGTTCCGCGTGGCCATCATACCCTATACACTGGAGCATACCAACTTCAGCCGCATAGAGGTGGGCACACGTGTTAATCTCGAATTCGACATCCTCGGCAAGTACATCGCCGCAATGATGCCTGCTTGATGAAGAGGATAAAGCTTACAGTAGGTTTCGACGCCAAGCGGGCCGTGCAGAACAATACCGGCCTGGGCAACTACTCGCGCCTGGTCATTGGCACCATGGCGGCCATGTACCCGCAGGACCGCTACGTGCTGCTGGCCCCGCGCATGCGAGAGAATCCGCGGCTCGATCCTATACTGATGCGCGACAATGTGGAGGTCTTCACCCCCACCGGTGCCGTGACACGGCGACTGAAGTCGTGGTGGCGCTCGGTTGAGATGGTGCACGACTGGGCAGGACTGGGGCTTGACCTGTATCATGGGCTGAGCAACGAGATTCCGCTCACATCGTCGCTGTCGCCGGTGCCTACGGTCGTTACCATACACGACCTTATATGGCGGCGCATACCGCAGGACTATAGTGCCATTGACCGCCGCCTGTACGAATTCAAGTACAAGCGCTCAGCCCGGATAGCCACACGTATCATAGCCATAAGCGAGCGCACCAAGAGCGATATGGTGAACGACTGGGGTATATCGCCCGAGAAAATCGACGTGGTATACCAGGGATGCGACCCTATATTCGGCAAATACATCAGCCCCGACGACAAGGAGCGCATACGCAGCATGTACCGTCTGCCTCGCCGCTACATCATAGCAGTGGGTACCGTGCAATCGCGCAAAAACCAGATGCTGGCCGTGCGCGGGCTTGCCCGTCTGCCGCAGGATGTAAGCCTGGTGATAGTGGGCGGCTGCGACCCCTCATACAAAGCCGCCCTGACCGCCGAAATAGAAAAGCTGCGTTTGGGCGACCGCGTGATGTGGCTCGAAGGAATACCGTTTGACCATCTGCCGGCGCTGTATGCTATGGCCGAGCTGTCGTCATACACCTCGCGCTACGAGGGCTTCGGCATTCCGGTGATAGAGTCGATAAACTGCGGCACACCCGTGGTGGCCTGCACAGGCTCGTGCCTTGAAGAAGCCGGCGGCGCGGGCGGAATATACGTGGATCCCGACGATGTGGACGCATTTGCCGAAGCTGCCGCCGGTATACTCGACAAGCGCTATCTGCACGATCGCCTTGTCGACGAAGGCAAGCGATATGTGAAGCGTTTCAATCCATCAGACTTCGCTTCTTCAATTCTGAAAACCTACAACAAGGCAATTCTCGACAAGTTAGCAACTTCTAAATGAACAAAACTTTACTGATAATAGGAGCCGGAGGATTTATCGGCGGTTTTATAGCCGCCGAGGGCCTGCGCCGCGGCTACGATGTGTGGGTGGGCGTGAGAGAGTCCACCTCAAGGCGCTATCTCACCGACCCACGGCTCAAATTTGTGGTTTTCGACTACGACGATCCCGACAAGGTGGAGCAGGCTCTGCTGGCCAATGCTCCCACACCCGGCGGTTGGCAATATATAATATGGAATCTCGGAGCCACAAAGTGTGCCAATTTCTCGATGTTCAACCTGGTCAATTTCATGTATCCGCGCACATTTGTAGAAACCTTGCGGCGCAATGGCATGACTCCCGACCGATTCCTGTACATGAGCTCGCTCAGCGCGGTAGGACCCGGCGACGAGAAAGACTACACTCCCATAACCTCGGCTACCATACCCGACCCTAACACCCGCTACGGACTCAGCAAAATCAAGACCGAGACTTATCTCGAAACCCTTCCCGACTTTCCGTGGACCATATTCCGCCCCACGGGCGTATACGGACCTCACGAGCAGGACTACCTGATGATGATAAAGAGCATCGACTCGCACTTCGACTTCGGGGTGGGCTACAAACCGCAGCTTCTTACATTTATATATGTAGATGACCTGGTGAATGCCATGTACGATGCACTGCAGTCGCCCCGCACCGTACACCGCAAGTACATAATCAGCGAGGATAAGGCATATACTCAGAAGGAATTTCGCCGCATGGTGGCCGATGAGTTGGGCGTGAAATGGGTGATTCCCGTGAAGTTGCCCCTGTGGGCCGCATACGTGGCCTCGGTGGTGAGCGAGAAATGGGGCGCAGCCAAGATGAAGGCCATGACACTGAATACCGACAAGTTCCGCATAATGAAGCAGCGCAACTGGAGCTGCGACATCTCCGACGCCACACGCGACTTCGGCTTCAAGCCCAAAGTATCGTTGCGCGAGGGCTTGCACCGCACCGTAGAGGCATACCTGGCCGAAAAAGCTGCGAAAGGAGGTAAGAAATGAGTCCCTGGCCACGTCCGCAGCGCGCTCCGTGGTGGTTCACCCTGCTGCTTATAATCATAGTGCTGCCCGGTATGGCTTTCATACCTCAGGCTTCGGCCATACTTGAGGATGCCCGCTGGTTGGGCACCTCATACGTTGGCTGGCTCTACCCTGTGTATATACTGTTGTCGGCCGTAATTGCATGGGTATGCTATCCGCAACGGCGCACAATAGCCTGGATTCTCGTGGCTCTGATAGTGATAACCATGGCCGGACTTTTTGTTACAATAGGACTTGTATGAACGACGCTGAAGAAAAATATATACTCGAACATTCGTCGGCAGAGCCGGATGTGCTCAACGAACTCTACCGCGACACCTACATACGCCGCCTGTATCCACACATGTGCTGCGAGCCGCTGCAGGGTCGCCTGCTGGTGATGCTCACACAGATGATAGCGCCCCGCCGCATACTCGAACTGGGTACGTTCAGCGGCTACTCCACCCTGTGCTTTGCCGAGGGCATGCCCGAGGGTTGCGAGATACATACCGTAGAGATAGACGACGAGGCCGAGACATCGCTGCTCGAGACATTTGCCGGCTCGCCCCGCGCCGCCGACATACACCTGCATATAGGCGATGCCATAGAGCTGATTCCCGAAATTTCGGGGCAGCTCTGGGACCTGGTGTATATCGACGCCAACAAGCGCCTGTACACCGAATATTACAATCTGGTGAAACCATACGTGCGAGCCGGCGGATATATCTTTGCCGACAACACCCTGTGGGCCGACTATGTGCTCGACCCCGAGCGCCGCGACGCCCAGACCATAGGTGTGCGCAGATTCAACGATACCGTAGCCGCCGACGACTCGGTGGAAAAAGTTATTCTGCCCCTTTACGACGGACTCACCCTCATACGCAAGAAATGAAGAAGAAAACAATATGGGAAATGAACCGGCTCAGCGCCGACCAGTTCCGCAATGCTCCCAAGATACCCCTGGTGGTGGTGCTCGACAACGTGCGGTCGCTTAACAACATCGGCTCAATATTCCGCACCTGCGACGCCTTTGCCGTAGAGAAACTCATACTGTGCGGTATATCGCAGACACCGCCGTCGCCCGAAATACACAAGACAGCCCTCGGCGCCGAGGACACCGTGGAGTGGGAATACTTCAGCCATACCCTCGACGCAGTGGCCGCCCTCAAGGCCCGCGGCTACACCGTGTGCTGCCTCGAACAGGTTGAAGGCTCAAAGATGCTCGGCGACTTCCGTCCCGACCCTTTGCACAAATATGCCTTCATTGCCGGACACGAAGTAGACGGCGTGGCACAGCCCGTGGTAGACGCCTGCGAGCTGTCGCTGGAGATACCTCAGGCCGGTACAAAACACTCTTTGAACGTCGCTGTATCCACTGCAATCACCATTTGGCACTTCTTTTCGGCATATAATTCCGCAAATTAGGGCTAATTTAAATTATATTAAGATTCATTCACATATTTTTAGTTGCATAGCGCAACTTTTCTTATTAACTTTGCAGTGTCAAAAGAAAGCGATTTGTAAGAATAGAAATGACAACGTTTTGTTAGACTCACAATATACTTGAATTTTGGTTATGAGGGAGGTGCGTTACTGTGAAGCAGCGCACTTTCACTTTATATATACCCCAACAAAATGAAACACGACAATTCTTCAGAAATATTTCCGGTTGTAGACGAGCAGGGCAACACCATAGGCTCGGCAAGTCGCGGCGAGTGCCACTCAGGCTCCATGCTGCTGCATCCCGTGGTGCATCTGCACGTGTTCGACACCGACGGCCGCCTGTATCTGCAAAAACGCCCCGACTGGAAAGACATACAGCCCGGCAAGTGGGATACAGCCGTGGGCGGACATGTGGACTATGGCGAAAGCATAGAGGACGCCCTGCGCCGCGAGGCCCGCGAGGAATTGGGCATAACCGGCTTCACCCCGCGCTTTCTTAAATCGTACGTATTCCAATCCTCGCGCGAACGCGAATTGGTAAACGCCTACGCCACCACCACAACATCGCCAATCAACCCGACCGACGAACTCGACGGCGGCCGCTTCTGGCCCCTCGACGAGATCCGCGCCAACCTCGGCAAAAACATCTTCACCCCCAACTTCGAACAAGAATTCATAAATGTGATAGATACAGCAGAGTGAGCGGGAATGCGCTCAATACAACTGTATTGTCAGTAATGTGTTGTCGGGAATATGGCATCCGCAGGAGGCCTGTAAGCTCGTAGCCAGGTATGCACGCGCGTAGGTGTAACCGAAGCGCGTGCATGTCCTCCCTACGGTCGTGCATACCGCGGTTACGATGTTTGCAGACATCCTTGGCGGATGTCATATTCTTGGGAGCGTAATTCTCCGGCGCGCGATTAACCCCGTAAACCGACAGGCAAAAAATCTATAAAAATACGACATTCATACCGCCAAATGCAAATAAAAAAGTGCGGAAATGAGGCTGTCTAACAAGTTTAGGCAGCCTCTCTTTTGTGTGGTTCATCAACAAAAAAATAAGGCTTTCATGCTGAATTTCAGCGCGAAAGCCTTTGTCATGTCAAAGATTTTTAGTAATTTTGGGTTGCAACTAAACAACTAATAATCAAAACA